>JANMRE010000056.1:0-26914 GCA_031370885.1 Gemmatimonadaceae bacterium | reverse complement strand
ACCAGTCTGGACGAACTGCCGGAGCTCTGGAATGTGCTGAAGGGCGACATGTCGCTGGTGGGTCCACGCCCGCTGCTGATGGAGTACTTGCCGCGTTACACGCCAGCGCAGCTTGTGCGCCACGACGTGCGACCGGGCATCACCGGCTGGGCGCAGGTGAACGGTCGCAATGCCACATCATGGGACGAGCGTTTTGCCCACGATGTGTGGTATGTCCAGCACCAATCGTTTCGGCTTGACCTGCGCATTCTGCTGCGCACCGTGCGCGACGTGTGCGCCGCCAACGGCGTTTCCCAGCCGGGCCACGCCACCATGCCGCGGTACCGCGGCCGCTCCGGAGTTGCATGACCGACTCGCCTAACATTCCCATCGTGGTGTACGGCGCCGGTGGACACGGGCGGGAGACGGCACTGCTCATCGACGCCATGATCGCGGCTGGCACTCGCTGGCGGCTGCTGGGCTTTCTGGTTGATGACGCCACCTGCCATGGGACCACCATTGGCGGTCTCTCCGTGCTCGGCGATGCAACCTTTCTGGCCGCGCACCAGGGTCAGATCCATGTCGCACTGGGCATCGGCAATCCGCAGGCGCGCCGTCGAGTGGTAGAGCGCGTGCGCGCGTTGGCGCGGTCCTTTCCCATTCTCATTCATCCCACTGTCCCGCGTTTCGAACGGGTCGCCATTGGCGAAGGATCCCAAGTGCACGCCGGGACGATCCTCACCACCGACATTCGCATTGGCTCGTTCGCGATTCTCAATCGGCACGTCGACGTGAGTCACGATTGTCAGCTCGACGATTGGACCACGTTGGCACCGGGGGTGACGCTGTCCGGCAATGTGCGTGTGGGTGCCGGTGCGGATCTCGGCGCCCGCGTCACCTGCATTCCGGGTGTGCAGCTCGGCGCATGGAGTGTCATCGGCGCCGGCGCCGTGGTGACGCGCGATATTCCGGCGGGTGTAACTGCCGTCGGCGTGCCGGCACGCACATTGGCAATGGCGTCCTGACATGTCCGAACGCATCTTTCTCTCGCCGCCGCACCTCGGTGACGATGAGCTTACGCTCGTGACCGAGGCGTTCCGCTCCAACTGGATCGCGCCCACTGGCCCGCACGTTGAGGCGTTCGAGCGCGAGCTGGCGGCCTATGTGGACACGCCACACGCCATCGCGCTGAGCTCCGGCACCGCCGCGCTGCATCTCGCGCTGCTGGCCTTTGGGATCGGCGAGGGAGACACCGTTTGGGTGAGCACACTCACCTTCGCGGCCAGCGCATTTCCCATTCGATATGTTGGCGCGACACCGGTTTTCGTGGACAGCGACCACGCCACGTGGAACATGGATCCGGTGCTGTTGGCCGAGGCGCTTGACGACGCGGCGAAGCGGGGATCGCTTCCCCGCGCCGTCGTCCTCGTGCATCTATATGGGCAGTGCGCCGATATCGAACCGATCGCCGAATCATGTGCGCGCCACGATGTGCTGCTGATCGAAGATGCCGCCGAAGCGCTGGGTTCGAGGTACAAGGGACGTGCGGCGGGCACGTTCGGCGATGTCGGGTTCTACTCGTTCAACGGCAACAAGATCATCACGACGTCAGGTGGGGGTATGCTCGTGACTCCTCACGCCGATATCGCGACTCGAGTACGATTCCTGGCCACGCAGGCCAGGGAGGCCGTGCCGCATTACGAACACACGCGCGTGGGCTACAACTATCGTCTCAGCAATGTCCTTGCCGGCATTGGCCGCGGTCAACTCCGTGTCATCGAGGACCGCGTCGCCGCACGACGAGCGGTCTTTGGCCGGTACATCGCGGCGCTCCGCGACCTGCCCGGAATCGCCTTCATGCCCGAGGCAACATTCGGCGCGGTGGACAGTCGCGCCAACCGCTGGTTGACCGTCGCGCTCATCGACCGACACACGTTCGGTGCCGATGTCGAAACCGTGCGGCTGGCGCTCGAGGACGAGAGTATCGAAGCACGGCCGGTATGGAAACCCATGCACCAACAGCCGGTGTTTCGTCGCTGTGATTCTCTTGGCGGCAGCGTCGCCGATGAACTGTTCGCGCAGGGGATTTGCCTGCCCAGTGGTTCGTCACTGTCACCCGCCGATCAGGACCGGGTGATTGGCGTGATGCGACGCACGTGCGACGCACTCCGTCGCCGGACCGCGCGCGCATCCGCGCGTTCCGCCGCGTAGGGACTGCTGACGCACATCATGTGGACGGGTGATCGGCGCCCCCCCGGACACCGATGACCCGCCCACGATGACGTGCGGTGCTACCAGTACAGTCCAACCGTTCGTGTGCCGTTTGCGCCCATTACCAGCGCTGGCCCCGGCAACCGGACGTTGTGCATGACCTGTTTGATGCGGACCCACGCTGGATGCGATCCGGGCAATTGTGCGGCATCGAGATCGAGCCCCAGCACGTAGCTGCTCGGGGCGCCACCGCCATACGCGCGGCGACCCATCGATACGCGCACGACGGACGGCCAGGCGCGCGACACGGAAGCGGGCAGCAGTTCGTGCACGTTGGCCGACAGCCACAACGTCTGGTTGGCGTAGTCGGTAAGCGCCGCCGTTGGACCGCGCGTTGATACGAAGGCGCGTGGGGCGACGGAAAACGTCGGAGTCACGTGTCGCAAGGCAGGTACGTACGCTTGGGCCACCGAGTAGCCGGCACCGACCGCGTCAACCGCCAGATCGGTGGGGCTGAATCCGTTGAACCATCCGTCCGAAATCTCTTTCGCCGTGCCAATGGCCAGCGACATCGCCGCGCCGCGAAGGGCCGAGCGACGGCGAGCGGTCGTCGACAGGCAGGTGGAGGCGCTCAGGTTGCGCGCCATGCGATAGGATCCAAGCGCGTGCAGATGTGAGCTCGGATCAGCGACAATGGCGGCGTGGTCGATTTCGCGAGCAACGTGCCATCCATCCTGTCGCGTCATGTCACGGTATTCGACGCCAGTCACGACGACGGCGGCAGTGGCTTGCACAACTACGCGTGAAGCGTTCACGGAAGCACTGCAGGTATCGGGAGCCGTGATCGACTGGGTGTGCGCGGCCAGCGGCGAAGTGACGCCCAAGGCGAGGGCTGCCAGTACGCGGCGTGCCTTCGTCTTTCGCACCTGCTGCCAATCGCGCGTTGCCATGGATCCTCCGTTATGGTCTGTGTGGAGGTCGGTCGACCTCTCGTCTGGCCAGGAGGAATTGCAATGGCTGTGCCCGCCGGTGTGTCATTTCCGCGTGATTGTGTGATGCTGCAGCGGCGGTGCTACAATATTCACCAATCAAACAGCTACCGTGATGACCCGGTGTCGGAAAGTGTGATGATTGTGCCGGCAGCGTGACGGTTTCGTGGGATAGATGCCACACTCGTGGCCAGGGTGCGCATCACGTTCCCGTTTGCTGGTATGTGGCATGCGACGACTGCACCGCATCAACTGTGGCGATGATACCGCAGTTGGAGAGGGCCATGAATAGCACCCCAGCTGTCGTGGTGCGCAGCAGCGCGTCTACGCGCGCTCGCAGTTCAGCGCTCAGTCTCGCGGCGAGATCCGTTAACGGCGAAGGCCAGAAAGCCCACGACAAACACCGTGGCGAAACCGAACCATTGAAACGCGTACGATTTGTGGGGCCCTTCACCGGGTGATGGCGGCGGCACGCGCGTGGGCCGACGGACGTCGCGTGGCGTGGTGTCGCCAAGGGCAAGCAGGACAACGGGCACCAAGGGACGACCCATCATTACCGAAAGCGAATCGCGATCGAGCAGGCGAATCGCCCGTGGCGCGGTTGGCGACCCGACCCGTCCGGGCCGGGTTGGCGGAAACGCCGTCACGAGCGCGTCGATGGTGAGCGTATCACCCTCGCGGGCGCCTGACAGATCGACGGTGCGGGCGTCGGCAGAATACAGGAACCCACGCACCACAAGCAACGCGGTGTCGCCCCATCCGGATTCAACGGGGCGGACCGGCGTGAGCAGATACACCCCGGGCGCGCCGGCCTGCGAGCGCGACATCTGCACCAGCTCGGCATCGTAGTCTGCGATGCCATGCACGGTGACGCGTCGCCAATGTGTCGCACTGGTGTCCTGTCCGCGCAAGGCGCTCATCGACAGCGGCAGTTCAGCACCGCGTTGCAGCACCAACGCGTTGCGGGCGCGCCGCTGGTCCAGGCGATCGAGCTGCCACACGCCCAGCCGAACGCACACCGTCGCGGCGACGACGGTCACGATCCCAAACAGCAGCACACGCCGATTCATGCATCACGTCGTGATTTGTCAGACTTGGACTTTTTGGATTTCGGTGTCTTCGACTTCGCTTTCTCCGACTTCGCCTCCTTCGACCGCTTCGCCATCTTCGCCTTGGCGCGCTCGACACTCGACTGCGGAGTGGATGACTTCTCCGATGGGGCGCGCTCGACGATTGGCGATTCGGCCGACCGCACCGCACCGGTTCGGCGCACCCCGCTCGAACGGCGGCGCTTGACGGGCAGATCCTCAACGACGGTCGCAGAGGTACTCAGCCGCCCGTCGATCGGATCATCCGTGTTCGGCGCGATGGCCACTGTCGCTGCCACGTCGTCGCCGGACCCGGACCCGAGCATCGGCTCGGGCAGCAGCACCACGATCGACAGCGGCGGAAGCGTCACGCGCAGGGACTGCGGGAAGCCGTGGTATGGTTCCGCGTCGGTGGTGACTTCGTCGGCGATGGCGTAGCCGCTTCCACCGAATGCCGCCGCATCGCTGTTCAGTGCCACCCGATAGCGACCAGCCGCTGGTGCGCCCAGACGATAGTGATCACGCGGCACCGGTGTCAGGTTCATCACGACGATGGCATGCGCCGCGCCATCAAATCGCGCGTACGAAAGCACCGACTGCCCCTTGTCGGCGACATCGATCCACGAGAATCCAGATGGATCATGATCATGCCGCCACAGACTGGACTGGGCGCGATACAGCGCGCCAGCCGCTGCCACGAACGACTGCAATCCGCGGCGCATCGGATCCTCGAGCAGACGCCATTCGAGACTGGCATCATGATTCCATTCGCTCCATGGCCCCAATTCCGTGCCCATGAAGAACACCGACTTGCCCGGACGCGTGATCGAGTAGCCGATCAGCGTGCGCAGATTGGCCAGGCGCTGCCATTCGTCGCCCGGCATCTTGCGCAGCAAGGAGCCTTTCATGTGCACCACTTCATCGTGCGACAGCGGATTCACAAACCGCTCACTGTATTCGTACATCATCGCGAAGGTGAGCTTATCGTGTGCCCCCTTCCGGAAAAACGGATCCACCTTGTAATAGTCCAGGGTGTCGTGCATCCACCCCATGTTCCACTTGAAGGTGAAGCCCAGTCCGCCATCGGCGATCGCGTGCGTCACCCGCGGCCATGTGGTGCTTTCCTCGGCAATCGTCACCACGCCGGGATACAGCGAGTGCAGCGTGTGATTGAGTTGTTTGAGAAATGCCACCGCCTCCAGGTTTTCCCGTCCACCCAGTCGATTGCGCAGCCACGCGTCGGCTTCACGCCCGTAGTCCAGATAGAGCATCGACGCGACCGCGTCGACGCGCAGTCCGTCGAGGTGGAACTCCTCAATCCAGAACAGCGCGTTGGCCAGCAGGAAGTTGCGCACTTCATGGCGCGCGTAGTTGAAGATGTGCGTGCCCCACTCGGGGTGGTCGCCGAGTCTCGGATCTTCGTGCTCGTAGCACGCGGTCCCGTCAAATCGCCGCAGCGCCCAATCGTCCTTGGGGAAATGCGCCGGCACCCAGTCCAGCAGCACCCCAATGCCCGCCTGGTGCAGCGTATCAACGAAGGAGCGGAAATCGTCGGGCGAACCATGGCGCGACGTGGGCGCAAAGTATCCGCCTACCTGATACCCCCATGATCCGCCGTACGGATGCTCCAGTATGGGCAGCAGTTCCACATGGGTGAATCCCAGCTGCGTCACGTAGTTGGCCAGCAGAGGGGCCAGCTCGCGATAGTTCAGGAACCGACCGCCTTCGCCCTGTCGCCATGATCCCAGATGCACCTCGTACACCAGCATGGGTTCGGCGAGCGGATGCGCATCGACCCGACGTGCCATCCAGTCGGCATCGGTCCAGTTGTACACGCCGCGCTGCTCGACAATGGAGGCGTTGCCCGGCGACTGCTCCATTTTGAAACCCAACGGATCGGTTTTCACGCGGGTGGCACCACTGCGGGCGCGGATTTCGAACTTGTAAAGCATGCCCGGCGACACGCCAGGAATGAACAACTCGAACACACCGCTTCCACCCAGCGCGCGCATCACATGCGCACGCCCGTCCCACCCGTTGAACGTGCCAATCACCGACACGCGCCGCGCCGTGGGGGCCCACACGGCGAACGACGTGCCTTCGACGCCGTCGATGATCCGTGGGTGCGCACCCAGTTTCTCCCACAACCGCAGATGATGTCCCTCCCCGTACAGATGGAGGTCCACGTCGCCCAATGTCGGCAGAAACCGGTAGGGATCGTCAAATACGCGCGTTCCCCCATCGATCAATTCAGCCTCGATGCGATAGTCCAACGGCAACGACTCGCCCGGAAGAAAACCCACGAAGAACGCATCGTGCAGGCGTTCCATCGGCCATCGCTCGCCACGCACCAACGCCCAGAGTCGCACGGCGCGTGGCACGCGGGCGCGAAACACGACACCGTCGACTCCGTCCAGCGACAGGGGATGCGCACCCAGCAGGTCGTGTGGGGTACGCAGTTCGCCGCGCAGCAATTGCATGACGGCGTCCCTCGAGCCAGTCATCGGTTCCGAGGCTGAGGCACCGGATCGCGGCATGCTGTCGTGTGGAACAATGTGAGAATGGGGCATTGCGGAAAGCTAATGTCAGCGCTTACGCGACTTGGCAGACTGCGCACGCGGGTCGGCCGCCACCAGCACCTGTTCGGCCAAACCTGGACCGACCATCGACTCGGACGTTCCAATCCTCAATGTCAGCGGACCATCGAAGGGCGCTCGGGCGAGCACGGTCACATCGGTTCCCGGCTGCAGCCCGATCTCCGCCAGATAGCGCAACAGGGCCGGGTCTTTGTCACTCACCAACAGCATACGTGCCGCTTCACCGATTGGCAGCTCCGCGAGCGTGCGAAGCCGGGGTTCCTCGACCGTGCCATCGCGCGTGGGAATCGGCGCGCCATGCGGATCGACCACGGGATGTCCAAGCGCTGCGGCCAATCGTTCGATCAGTTCGTCCGATGCCGCGTGCTCAAGCCGCTCCGCTTCATCGTGTACGCGGTCCCACGGATATCCCAGAATGCTCGTCAGGTAGCTCTCAAGGATGCGGTGACGGCGAATGGTGCGCAGCGCCGCCCGTCGGCCCACGTCGGTGAGTTGCACGCCGTGGTATGGGACGTGGTCCAGATAACCCTGCGCGGCCAGCCGGCGAATCATGCCGGTCACCGACGCCGGCGCAACATCCAGTGCTTCGGCCACCTCGCTGGTCGCAGCGCTGCCCTGTCGCGTTTCCAGCTCGTAGATCGCCTTGAGATAGTCCTCGACCGGCGCGGTGAGCGTTGGCAGCGGGGCGACGGGTTTACGGGTGGCCATTGACTGCAGGGTCAGCGCGCGGGACAGGCGTGTAACCGCGTCACGATAGCGGTCGCGTGGCGCGACGTGGGTCGCGCACCATCAACACTGGCACGACGGTGAGATGCCGTACTCTATTGGCCGTCTGACCATATATGACATCCTGCAGTCCCTTGTGCCCGTGCACCGCCATGGCGATCAAATCGCATCCCTCGCGGTCGGCCGCGGCGGCAATCTCGACGGAGGGCTCCCCACCTGCCAACACCGATTCGGTTTCAAATCCTTCCGACCGGAGCGTGGCACAACGCTGCTCGATGTACTCGCGATCACGGCGCATCTCTTCCGATTCCCGCAGGTGCAACGGACGAAGATTGCGCGCGGCCCACCCATCCGCGACGTGAATAAGCAGCAACGACGACCCGCATAGTCGCGCCAACTGGCTCACGTGGGTGAGAATCACGTCGTCGCACGGCGAATGCTCGAGGGGGACCAGAATGCGGCGATACATCAGGCCAGCCAGATCCGCACGGTCTGCCAGAGTAACCACCCATTGAGTGACGCAATCACGATGGCGACTGTGTACGCGGCAACCCGTAGTCCCAGCGAATTCACGAAGACACCCATCTTCTCGCGGTCGGAGGTGAAGCGAACAAGTGGGAATACGGCGAACGAAAGCTGCAAGGACAGGATGACCTGGCTGAACACCAGCAATTTGGCGGTCCCGCTCTCCCCATAGAAGATGGCGACAAATGCCGCCGGCACAATCGCGATTGACCGGGTGATCAAACGCCGCAGCCAGGGACGAATACGCAGATTCAGAAAGCCTTCCATCACGATCTGGCCAGCCAGCGTCCCGGTAATGGTGCTGTTCTGACCACTCGCCAGCAACGCCAATGCGAATACGGTACTGGCTCCCGCCACACCCAGCAGCGGAGTCAGCAGCCGGTGGGCATCCTGGATTTCCGCGACGTCGGTATTGCCGGTGGTATGAAACGTGGCCGCCGCGACAATCAGAATTGCCGCATTGATGAACAGCGCGAACGTGAGCGCGATGGTGGAATCGATGAAGGCAAACCGTACGGCCTCGCGTCTCCCTTCCGTGTTCTCGGCGTAAGTGCGGGTCTGCACGATTGAGGAATGCAGATACAGGTTGTGCGGCATCACCGTGGCACCGAGAATGCCGATCGCGATGTACAGCATTTCGGGATTGGTGACTACCTCGAAGGTGGGCACGAACCCGCGCGCGACGGCGCCCAGTTCCGGGCGTGTGATAATGAGTTCGAACAGGAAGCACCCGCCAACCACCGCAACCAGGGCGATGACCAATGCCTCCAGCAGACGAAAGCCTTTGTTCTGCAGATAGAGAACCACGAGCACGTCCAACACCGTCAACGCGATGCCCCACGCGATGGGAATGCCAAACAGCAACTTGAGGGCGATTGCGGTGCCGATCACTTCGGCCAGATCGCACGCCGCGATGGCGATTTCGCACATCACCCATAGTGCAAACGACACCCGCTTGGAATAGTGATCGCGGCACGCCTGGGCCAGATCGCGTCCGGTGACGATGCCCAGCTTGGATGCCAATCCCTGCAGCAGTACGGCCATCAGGTTGGACAGCAGGATGACCGACAGCAGGGTGTAGCCGAAGCGCGATCCCCCAGCCAGATCGGTGGCCCAGTTGCCCGGATCCATATAGCCCACGGCGACCAGATATCCCGGACCGGCAAAGGCGAGCAACTTTCGGATCCAACTGGTTCCGCTTACATCGATCGATCGGTACACCTCGGCGAGCGACGGTGCGAGTCGCGCGCGGCGCCATCCGGGCTCAGGCGCCGGCTCCGGAGGGCCGATCTCAGTGGGGGTCTCTTGAGGATTCAGCGTAGACACACAAGCACTTTAGTCGAAACTAAATAATGACGCAAGACAGAGGGGTGAGGAACCGGAGGAGTGAGCAAGTCTCACCCATCGAACATCAACAGGAGTTGCCGAACGATCCGTTCGGTGAGTCCCCACACCACGTGCTCCTGAACCCTGTAGGCCGGCAGTCGCGTGCGCACGTCACTCACCGAGATTTCATGTTCCGTGCGAGCGTTGGTCGCGCGCAGTTGCGACAACGGAACCCAGAACACGGCGGCGACCTCACGACTCAGCACGAACGACACGTCCGGCGCGACCAGCGCCACGAAGGGTCGAATAATGATGGGAGGCAGCATCGGCGAACGCGGCGCGAGATCATCCAGCTGACCCAGCATCCGCCCGCACGCAAGATCCAGCGACAATTCCTCTAACGTTTCGCGCATGGCCGTGGCCTGCAACGACTGATCGGCTGGCTCCTGCCGACCGCCGGGAAATGCCATGTGGCCGCTCCACGGATCATGCTTCGCTTCGGCGCGTTTGATGAACAGCAGTTCCGGTTCATCGACCACGCGCAGCACGGCGGCGACCGCAGCCCAGCGGGCTTCAGGCCACGGCGCGGCGACGACTGGCGTGTACATGGCCAGACGCGTCGCGAATTGCGCGACCTCGGCGCTGTCGATCAGTCGGCCACCTCGCCGCCCGACGCGACCCAATCCCGGAACCCACCGGACATCGACGCGACGTTGGCGTAGCCCATCTCGTTGAGCGTGCGCGCCGCGAGCGCCGACCGATTGCCGCTGGCGCAGTAGAGAACCACGTGCGCGTCCCGACGGACACGGGACTCGATCTCGCGCTCCAGCACGCCGCGGCCAATATATGCCGACCCCGCCGCGTGACCAAGATTCCATTCGTTCTGCTCGCGAATGTCAATCAGCACGATAGGCTCGCCACGCGCGATGCGATCCTGAGTTTCCCGGGCCGTGACTTCGGTGATCACAGCCTTCGCTTCAGCGATGAGTTGTTGTCCAGTCTTCATGAGACCTTGTCAGGAGTAGAGTGTGAATACACGGCGGAGGCTGGCTCAGATGGCGTCGCGATGCACGCGGAGTGTGCGCCGCGTGGCGTCGAGCGACGCGACCGCTCCCAAGGGCAGCGTCCATTGTTCGTCGATGTGTCCTACGGGAATGCCGAGCAACGCCGGTACGCCGAGTGTGTCCGCACATTCACGGATCACGTCGTCAAGCGCCCGTGCGGCATCGTCGGTGTGTGTATCACAGTTGGTGCAGTGGCCGAACGCAATGCCCACGCAGCCGTCCAGCGCTCCGGATTGTCGCAATTGTGTCAGCATCCGGTCCACCCGATACGTGGCTTCATTGATGTCTTCCAACACGATGATCGCATCTGAGAAATCTATGGCCCACGGCGTGCCGCACAGTGAGGCCACCACGGCGAGGTTGCCGCCGGCCAGTCGGCCGGTGGCCGTTCCCTCACGTATCACGGTTGCCTGTGGGGCGTCACCGGCACTGTCCTCGCCTCGAATCGTCGCCCGCCTGAGCGACTCTTGCGAAAACATGGTGAGCGTGCTGCGCGCAGTGGGGCCGTGAAAGCTCATGACTCCGGCCCTGTGCCATGCGGCGTGCAGCGCAGTGATGTCGGAGTAACCGAGAAGCACTTTCGGGCGCGCGGCAATGGCGTCGAGATCGAGACCAGGCAGCAGTCGCGCCGCACCGTAGCCGCCACGCAGACACCAAATGCCCTCAATTGACGGGTCGGCGATCGCGGCGGCGAGATCGGCGGCACGCAGCACATCGGCCCCTGCAAAATACCCGTCGCGCGCCATGGCGTGCGGGCCCAACACCGTTTCCCATCCGAATACGCGGGCGTGGGATTCGGCGCGCACCAACTCCGTCACGTCGCGGAGTGGTCCCGATGGTGAAATCAGCGCGACGCGGGCGCCAACGCCCAGGAGCGGCGGCGCGGTGAGCGGCAGTGGTGAATTGAGAGTCATCAAGCAACGTATGTCGTCGATCGTGTCGAATGGAGGGGGCGCGACTATCGGACAGCGTCGCTGGTTGGGGCGGCGGTGCGTGACGCAGCGCGGGCCAGGTACGCGTCACGCAGCCGCATGCTGACGGGCCCTGGTTCACCATTCCCGATCACCACATCATCGATACGGACCACCGGCAGCACGAAGCTTGTGGCGCTGGTGATGAAGCACTCCTCGGCTTCGCGCGCCTCGTCCAGCGTGAATGCGCGCTCCAGCGTAGGTATGCCCTCCCGTGACGCGAGGTCGAGAGTCACCTCACGGGTGATGCCGGCGAGGATCGCGTGAGACAATGGTCGGGTGAGCACCGTGCCGTGTTGCACGATCCACCCGGTGCTCGATCCACCCTCGGTGATCACCCCACGATCATGCATCAGGGCCTCGTACGCGCCAGCCGCCTTGGCTGCCTGTTTGGCCAGCACCTGCGCCAGCATCGCGGTGCTCTTGATATCACGTCGTGCCCAGCGAATATCCGGCACCACATGCAGCGCGATGCCGCGCACGTGGACATCCGTACGCAGGGCCTTCTGTCGCGCATAGGCAAAACAGGTTGGGATGATCGGGGACGGAAATGCAAAGTCCCGTTCCGCGACTCCGCGCGTAACCTGCACGTACACCAGTCCTTCGGTAATCGCGTTCTGGTCGACCAGCGACTGCATGAGATCGATCCACGCAACCGCCGACTGCGGCGCCGGCAACGCGATCGCTGCCAATGACCGTTCAAGACGCGCCAGATGGAGATCGGCATCGAGCAAACGGCCGTTGAACACCGCCGCAACCTCATAGACGCCGTCGCCGAACAACAGGCCGCGATCAAAAATCGAGATCTGCGCCTGATCTTCGGGCACGAATTGATCGTTCAGCCAGCATATCGCCATGGTTTGCTCGTTGTCTCTCGTGAGGGTCAGCCAAACGGTGCGTGCCGCACTGGCGGGCAGAAAGATATCGAGTGGCGACGCGATGGGTCGCAACATTTCCGCCCTCCGGGAAATGCGGCGGTGACGATGTTTTGCGCCGACGGCCCTATGCTGGCGTCGTGCTTACTCTCCGTGCTGCCGCAGGCCTGCTCACGCAGGCCGACTCGCTGATCGCGCTGCGCCCGATCGTGCGCCTTATGGGCTTCGTCTCTGTCCGTCACGTCGCCCCGGTCTCGCGTCGAGATCTGGGTATCGACGAGTTAGTGACTGATGCTGATCTGGCGCGTGGTGCCGGTCGTTTGCGGTGCCTCAGCGCACAGCTCTCGCCTCACCTGGGATCGACCTCCACGGCCGATGTCCGTGAACTCACCCGTCGGTTGTGTCTGGCCCTGGCGCAGCGCGCACCCAATCGAGACTGGAGTGTGGTTACGCTCGACGCATCCACCCAATCCATGGTTATCGGCGCGGTGTTTCCACAGCCCAACGGGCCCCGCATCGCTGCCCTTCGCGTCGATCGCCGACGCGTGGTCGACTCCGATGCCGACACGCTGCGTTCGCTCGCCGCCATCAGTGAGCCCGATCCGTCACTCCGTCACGCGCGTTTTGGCGACGTGCTCGGGCGCGGCGCGCTGTCCACCCGATTTTACCGCGCCCTCGATGGAACGGTGGGCACACTGGCCGACACCGCAACGGGTCCAGGGACGCGCGCGGAACGCCGCGAGCTGGCCCTGCTGTGCGCCTCGCGTTGTCTGTTCCTGGCGTTTCTCGAAGCCAAGGGCTGGCTCAATCACGATCGACAGTTCCTGCTGCATCGCACCACCGCGTGTCTCGAGCAGGGAGGAAACGTTCACGACCGATTGCTGCGCCCGCTCTTTTTCGGGACGCTGAATACGCCGGTCGCCAATCGTGCCCCGTCCGCGCGGGCATTCGGTGCCGTGCCGTTTCTCAATGGCGGACTGTTTGCGCCCACGGCGCTCGAGCGCCAACGACGCGCCGTGCGTTTTACCGACGATGCGCTGGCCGCACTGCTGGGCGATCTGCTGGATCGCTTCCGCTTTACGGCGCATGAGGATTCCACGCGCTGGTCCGAAGCCGCCATCGATCCGGAAATGCTTGGCCGTTCGTTCGAGTCACTTATGGCCGCTGACGAACGACATCAAAGCGGCACCTACTACACTCCGCCGTCGCTTGTGGAGGCCGTGGTGCACGATGCACTGCATGCGACGCTACCGGACCTGCCAACCGACGTCTTTGCGAATGATCGCACGTCGCTGCATCTGACAACGCGCACGCGCGAGGCCCTCCAGCGCCTTCGAATTCTCGATCCGGCCTGTGGCTCGGGTGCCTTCCTGGTGCACGCATTGGAATGTCTGGCCGGTCTCGAGGCGCGGGCCGGCGATGTACGTCCCACGCATGTCATTCGGCGCGCCGTGCTCACCCGCGGCATCTTCGGCGTCGATCGCAATCCCATGGCCGTGTGGCTCTGTGAACTTCGACTCTGGCTCTCCATTGTCATTGAGTGTCCCGAAACACGCATCGGCCAGATCCCCCCGCTGCCGAATCTCGATCATCACATTCGTATTGGCGATACGCTGGCCGGGGGCGACTTTCGATATGCGCCGCCGTCCGCGCGGCGATTGACCACGTTGCGCGACCGCTACACGCGCGCCAGCGGGGCACGCAAGCGCACCTTGGCCGATGCCCTTGATCGCGAGGAACGGCTACGCGCGGTGACGGAATGCCGTCGCATGCTGGACAGTGTACGCCGCGAACGCAGCGCGCTGCTGGAACTGCTCCGCGCCCGTGATCTCTTTGGAGCACGACGCGTGCGCACACGACAGGACTCGCTACAACTCGAGCAGTTGCGAACGCGCGCCCGCGAACTCGCAGCGCAACAGCGGCGACTCGAATTGGGAGGCGCCCTGCCCTTCCGATTCGCTGCCCACTTCGCTGACGTCGCCGAAGCCGGCGGATTTCCGCTCGTGATCGGCAATCCGCCGTGGGTGCGACCGCATGCGCTGCCGCAGGTCGAGCGTATTCGATTGCGCCGCGAGTTCAGTTCCATGCGACACGCGGCCTGGCGAGTTGGCGCGATGCGTGCAGGTGCGGGCACGGGGTTTGCCGCCCAAGCCGACCTGGCCACCGCCTTCGTGGAACGAAGTGTCCAGCTGCTCGCGCCGGGCGGCATAGTTGCCCTGTTGGTTCCGGCGAAGTTGTGGCGTGCCCTCGCCGGAGGCGGCATTCGTTCATGGCTGAGCGAGCACGTCGATTTGCGCGCCATTCGCGACTGGAGTGAATCGCCCGCGCTCTTTGACGCGGCAGTCTATCCCTCATTGGTTGTGGCCGAACGACGCGTCGACGTCGCTCCGTCCTGTCGTCCCATCCACGTTACGGTCGCACATCGCACCGACGCGTCCTCGTTCACCGTCGATCCGCGTGCGCTGTCACTTGGCGGCGATCCCGGCGCACCGTGGCTGCTCCTGCCGGCGCCGGTGCGCGCGGCCTTCGAGCGCGTGCGCGGCGCGGGACCGGCGTTGGGAGACTCGGCGCTCGGCCGACCGATGCTGGGCGTCAAGTGCGGATTGAACGCCGCCTTTCTCGTGCATGCCATCGAACACGACGATGATACCGCATCGGTGGTGGCCGATGGCCGACGCGCGCTCATCGAGCGACACCTCTTGCGACCGGCGTTGCGCGGCGAATGCGTGCACCCGCGCGCCGTACCGGTGCCTGCGGGCGACGGCGAACTGCGCATTGTGTGGACCCACGGACTCGACGGCGCTCCATTGCGCACGCTGCCCCCTGCCGCCGCACGCTGGTTGGCACACTGGCGCCCACAACTCGAACGGCGCCGAGATGCGAGGGCGCGGCAGCCCTGGTGGACGCTTTTTCGCACGGAGGCGGCGCGACACGAAGCGCCGCGCGTGGTGTGGGCCGACATTTCAAAACGACTCCGACCCAGAGTGCTTGCACCTGGCGATCCCACGGTTCCCCTTAACAGCTGTTATGTCCTGCGCACCGCATCACTCGACGACGCGTGGGCCCTCGACACGCTGCTGAGTTCGACCCTTGCTGCCGCCTGGTTCGAGACACTCGCCGAACCGGCACGCGGTGGATTCCGCCGATTCATGGGATGGACGGTTGCCACGCTGCCTGTCCCGGCCAATTGGTGTTCGGCGCGTCCCGCGCTGGCCGACCTCGGGCGTCGGCGCGCCCTTGGCGAGCCGATATCCATCGACGAACAGGACATCGTTGTTGCCGACGCGTACGACATCCCGGCGCGTTATCTGGAGCCTCTCCTTCGGTGGTTCAATCCATGACGCAACCTCTCGCTGACGAACCCCATCCCTATCATCACGTGCCCTTGCCACTCGTGCGAGCCGCGATGGCGCGCGCCGTGATTGATGACCGCGCGCAACAGTCATCACCATCGTCTGCATCCGCGACACTTGGTTCGCTGACGTTGCTTCCGCATCAGGTGGATGCCGCGAGCCGCATACGGGCCATCCTGCAGGAGTTTCGCGTTGCATTGCTGGCCGACGACGTGGGGCTCGGCAAAACCTATGTGGCGCTCGCCATCGCGCGCGACTATCGGCACGTCTGTATCATCGCGCCAGCCGCGCTCGTGCCCATGTGGAGGGTGGCGATGGCGCGTGCGCAGTGCACGCACGCTCAACTTCATTCCTTGCAGCGCTACTCGTGCGCGCCTCCGCCGCACGATCCACACTGCCCGGGTACGCTCGTGATCATCGACGAAGCACATCACCTCCGCACACCGTCCACTCGACGCTATCGGGCCGTTGCCAACGTGGTAGCCGGTTGTGATCTGTTGTTGCTGTCTGCAACCCCGGTGCATAACACCGCTGGTGATCTGCGCGCGCTGTTGGCGCTGACGCTTGGCGCGCAGGCCGATCGCCTCAGTGATGGGCTGCTGGCACGCGTGGTCGTGCGACGCACGCAGCAACTGGCACGCCCGCTGGTAGTTGAACAGCCTCCTGTAGCGGTGCCGCATGATCCCGCGCTGCTGGATGCCATCCTGTCGCTTCCCGCGCCACTCCCCGCACACGACGGGGCAGTCGCAGGCGCGCTGATTCGCCTTGGTCTGCTTCGTGCCTGGTGTTCCAGCGACGCTGCGCTCACGCAGGCACTGCGTCAACGACTCCTGCGTGGCGAAGCGTTGCGACAGGCGCTTCAGGCCGGCCGACATCCCACTACGATGGAATTGCGCAGTTGGCTGGTTGGTGAGCATGAGGTTCAGTTGGCATTTCCAGAGTTGCTCGCAGGGCACGCGCCGGCAACAGGTCCGTTGCTCAACGTGCTTGCGGCTCATCTCGACGCCGTGAACGCATTGTTGCGCGATCAGCAGCGCACGGCGCGCGGTGACGTGGCACGCGTTGAGGCGCTGCGTACGATCATGCGATTACATCCCGACCTGCCCATCGTGGCCTTCTCACAATTCGCGACCACCGTGCGCGCGATTGGACGGGCACTCTCGGATATCGCCGGCGTTGGCTCGCTCACCGGCCAGCGCGCCTGGATTGCCAGCGGATCGATTTCGCGGGGAGAGGCGTTGGCCTGTTTTGCACCGGTGGCGCAAGGCCGGCCTCCACCACCCCCGCATCAGCGCATCCGATTGCTGTTGACAACCGATCTGCTGGCCGAGGGGGTGAACCTCCAGGACGCGGGCGTTGTGGTGCACCTCGATCTGCCGTGGACCGACGCGCTGCGTCAACAACGCGTGGGTCGCTGCGTGCGCGTTGGCTCGCCACATCACGAAGTGTTCGTCTATCGCATCGAGCCACCTCCGGGAGCAGAAGCGGCGCTGCAACTCTTTGCGCGTTTGGAGCGCAAGGCGCAATTGGGCGCCCAATTGATCGGTGCGTCCCGCGATGCCGTCAATAAGCGCGAACGCATGCGCGCCGGTGACCACGCCCCCGTCACGCGGCGTCGAAGCCCGGCCGACATCGCCACGGCCACGCGGGCACTGCTGATGTCCTGGACCGTCAGTGCGGAGCCCGCTCCGCGCATGCCGAGCGACGACAAGCCGTTGGTCTGTACTATTCCCGGGCGTCGCGCGGGGTTCGTGGCTGTCGTGGCCCCCGTTTCTGGATCTTCCCAACTTGTGGGTGGACGACGCGACCGCGACATCTCGGGTGGCGCGCGTCTGCGTTTGACCACGTCGCCTGCGCGGTTATGGTCATTGCTGCAGGCCGCGGCGTCGAATCCCGAGGGCGCTGCGTGTAACACGCTCTCATGGCCACGCACGAATCGCGCGCTGCATCGCTGGCTTGTTCGGCAGGCGCTCGCGGTGAACCTGGGCGACAACGAGTTGTCTGCGTTGCCGGTGCATCGGCGGGTGCACACCGCGCTCTCACACGCAATGGCCCGGTCATCGCCCATGCAGCGCGTGGCGCTGCGCGGTGCGTATCAGCGGGCGTTTGAGATGCTTGCCGTGGCGCGCGGTGTCGCGGCCGAGCGCGCACTGTTGGAGTGGTTGACCGCCGCAGATAGAATGCCGTGGCACGCGTGGCTGTCACAGTGGCAATCATGGCCCCCACTGGCTACCACCATGAACCAGGCGCTGCCTGACGCAGCACACGCCTCCAACACCCCTCGTGCCGCAGGACGCGTGATCGCCGTGGTGCTCTTCGAGCGAGCCGATCGTTGTGCGCGACCTGCTAGCTTAGGCGCATGTCTCAACTCGCTCTCCTCTTCGATCTCGATGGAACGCTGATCGACTCTATCGACCTGCTTCTGGATTCCATGGAGGCCGCATTCGCGCATCGCGTTCGACGCCCTACGCGGGCCCAGTGGTTGGCCGGCATTGGAACGCCGCTGCGCACACAACTGGCCGAGTGGAGCGAAGACGCGCGGGACATCGAAACGCTGGTTGATCAGTATCGAGCGTATCAGGACCTGCATCTCGAGCGGATGACCTCGCTCTTTCCCGATGTCGCGGAAACGTTGACATGGGCACGCGAGGCTGGGCACCCCACCGCCATCGTGACCAGCAAGGGGCGAGGCATGACCGACCGCTCACTGCGACACGTGGGCCTTGAGCGGGCGTTCGAAGCGATCGTGACCTTCGAGGAAACCGCTCGGCACAAACCTATGCCCGATCCCGTGTGGCTCGCGCTTGAGCGACTGGGCGTGGCGCGCGACCGCGCCATCTTCGTGGGCGACTCACCGCATGATATGGGTGCGGGGCGTGCCGCAGGCGTCCGCACGGCGGCGGCCCAATGGGGGCCTTTCTCCAGAGAGGAGTTGTCCGTCTCGAACCCCACGTACTGGATGACCCGTATGGGAGAATTGCCGGGCATTGTGACGGGGTTCGATCGCACCGGCTGACCGAACGTTTTCGGATCTTCAAACCCTTTGGCCGCGGTCGTCATCCAATCGGGTGACACTACTCCGGGGCTCATGCTCGCGCAGCTCGTGACCGAACCACTCCTGCAACGATTGACAGCAGCTAACGCGGCACCGCCAACGGCATCGACGGATGTAGCGGCTGCTGCCGCGGGTGACAGGCGTGCGTTCGAACGGGTGTATCGGACGCACGTGGATCGTGTGTATGCGCTCTGCGCACGCATGCTGGGCGACCGGACATTGGCCGACGAGGTCACGCAGGACGTATTTGTGCGAGCGTGGGAGAAGCTGCCCGGTTTTCGGGGCGAGGCCGCGTTTTCAACATGGCTGCACCGGGTGGCGGTGAATGTGGTGCTTTCGCGACGAAAGACAGCCGGACTGCACAACAGTCGAACAACGGATGACGAAGAGGCGCAGGCGTTGGTCGCGAGTCGGCCCGCGCAGGTTGGTGATCGCCTCGATCTCGAATCTGCGATCGCGGGACTGCCCAACGGTGCCAGACGCATTTTCGTGCTGCACGATGTGGAAGGCTTCACGCACGAAGAAATTGGCGAACAGCTCGGTATCACGCCGGGCGGCAGCAAGGCACAACTGCACCGGGCGCGCATGCTGTTGCGCGCCGCCCTGAGCCGCTGACCATCATACACTGAATTCTCACCACGGCAAACCGATGACCCAGCAAATGCCACAGCCCACGGGGCATGCCAGCGAGTGCGCACAGTTCGAGGAACGGCTCATGGCGTATCTCGAGCACGACCTCGATGCGTCGGCGCACGACTGGATGCACCGACACCAGACCTTGTGTGTGGCGTGCAGCAGCATGATGCGCGAGGTCGAGGGGCTGGTAGGGTCCGCTGCCGCTCTGCCTGTGCTGGCACCTACACACGATTTGTGGACGGGAATCGCGTCACGACTGGACGCCTCGGTGGTGCCGCTCCACGGCGCTGCCTCGACTGGATCAATGCCGTCGTCTGCCGGGTCGTTCCCCTCACGTCGGAGCGGGATGCGAATTCGTCACCTCGCCATCGCCGCGACCGTCCTGGTGGCGGTCTCGTCGTCAGTGACGTGGCGACTCGCCCGATGGCGCGTTGATGCGGCGGCAATCACCGCGTCCCGCGAGGACAGCGCGGCCAACGCTGCGGTGATCGTACCTGTCGTGAACGCCGATGTGACCTATGAGCGCGAGATCGCCGCGCTGCGGGCAATTGTAACCGAGCGATTTGCCGAGCTCGACTCCACGACCGTTGCCGCGCTGCAGCGCAATCTCGCCATCATCGATGAGGCCATTGCCGACAGTCGCACGGCACTGGAGAAAGATCCCAACAGTCGTCTGCTCGCTGGCACGCTCGATCGCGCCTTGGCCACCAAGCTCGCGCTGATGCGTCGCGTGGCACTGCTGTGAACACCATGCGTGTGGTCCTGTCCAGTGCGTTGTGTGTCGCGCTCGTCGGGATCTCCGTTCATGCGCAATCCTCATCGCGCGCCGGTAACACCGTTGATACGTTGTTCACCGTGGCGCGCAACGGCGTAATCGACATCACGCTGCGTTCGGGCTCACTGGTGGTACGCGGCAGCGAGCGCAGCACCGCCGAGTTGCGGGCCAACGGGTCTGACTACCGGTTGCGTTCGTCGGGCGTGAGCGTGACGCTGGCGGTGGCCGAGTCGTTCAACCGATTCACTGGCGTCCGCTCGTTGTCGCGCCGGTCCGACGAACCCGATATCGCGCTCCTCGTGCCGCGCGGTGTTCGGCTGGTGATCAATGGGGTGTCCACGGATGTCACTGTGTCTGACGTGGCAGGTGACGTCGAGGTGCACGTGCGATCGGGCGACGTGCGTCTGGAATCGATGGGCGGGCGGGTGATCGTCGAGACGATATCCGGCGACGTGAGCGTTGCCGGCGGTGTTGGCGATTTGCGTGTGACAACGGTGAGTGGCGACCTGGTCGCGCACGGCGTGCGGGGCAGTGCGGATGTGCACACTACCAGCGGCACGGTGTCGCTTGGCGTTGATCGTGCCACGCAGGTGCAGGTGGATGCGGTGAGCGGCGATATCGAGTTTGACGGATCACTGGCCGACGACGCGCGTCTGCAGTTCACCACACACTCCGGAGATATTGTGCTGCGACTGCCGGACTCCGTTGGCGGTCAGCTCGACGTGTCGACGCTCAATGGCGAGATAAGCGGTAGCGCGATGACCCTGATGCCATCGGGCGATGGCCGCATTCGCACCGCTCGCGAGGATCGGTCAACCCGACGCTACGAGTTCGGCGGCGGTGGCAGTGTCCGCATCACCGTCTCCACATACAATGGCGATGTCTCGCTTCGCCTCAGCGCGCGTCGCCGCATCGAGTGATCCGTTTCGGTCCCTCTTCTCCCCGTCCTTCGGAGTTCGTCATGTCCCGTTCCACCTCGGCGTTCCGTTCCCGTGTCGCTGTCCACGTCATGCTGGCCGTGCTCGCGCTCGCGCCCCTCGGCCCGCTCGGCGCCCAGAATCGCAACCGCGACCAGGATCGCGACCAGCAGAGCGACAAGTCGTTCTCGTGGTCGGGTACGATCCCCTCAGGCAAACGCATCCTTATCAAGAACATCAACGGTGGCATCGACGTGGAGCGCAGTGCGAGCAATCGCGTTGAAGTGACCGCCGAGAAGCGCTGGCGTCGCGGCGACCCGGACTACGTGCGGATCGAACCGAAGAAGCTTGGCGACGAGATGCTGATTTGCGCTCTCTGGGGCGAAAACTCGCGGTGCGAAGAAGACGGGATTCGCAGCGAACGCAACAACAACTCGGGGAGCCGCAATAACGACGTGTCAGTCCATTTTGTGGTGCGCGTGCCGGAAGGCGTGCGCGTTGACGTGTCCACCGTGAACGGCGGGCTGGAAGTGAGTGGTGTCACCACTGACGTGCGCGCCAGTACGGTGAATGGCAGTATTACCGCGCGCAGCGCCGGCGGACCGGTGCGCGCCAAAACCGTCAACGGGAGCATCAATATCTCGATGGGTTCACTTAGCCGGGCCGACGATCTCGAATACGAAACCGTGAATGGCTCCATCACGATTTCGTTGCCGGAGAACTTCGGTGCTCAGCTCGAACTCGGCACCGTGAACGGCCGGGTCACGACGGACTTTCCAATCATGGTGTCGGGAACCCTGTCGCCCAGACGCATTCGCGGAACGGTCGGGAATGGTGAGACCAGATTCCGTGCCAGCACGGTGAACGGGAGCGTCACGCTGCGCAAGAACTAAGCGGCGGCCAGTTCCTCGATCGCCTTGGCCAACGCCAGATCCTTGGTGGTGATCCCGCCTTCGTCGTGCGTGCTGAGTGCGAAATGCACTTTGGTGTAGCGGATGTCGATGTCGGGGTGATGGTTCATCGACTCCGCGATCTCGGCAACGCGCGCAATGAAGGCGATCCCGTCGGGGAATGCGGCGAAGTGATAGCTCTTCACGAGCGTATCGCTTTTGCGCGACCACCCGGGCAAGGTGCCCAGTCCGCGCTGGATCTCGATATCGGAGAGAGCTGGCATTGTGTATGGAGGTTATGGCCTTCTGGTCGCCGAAACAAGTCAGAACACCATCTTGGCCCAGTGCGCCAACCACCGGCGTGCTGTCGACTGGGTAGGCAAGAGCACATCCAATTCGTCCGTGCTCTCCACCCACCGGCTCTGCCCAACCAGGTCAATCAAGTCCATGTAGGGAATCACCGGAAGCCAGTTGGACACGATAAACGCGTCTTCCCCGTCGGTGACCATGCTGCGCGCGTTCTGGTTTTGGGAGCCCATGATCGTGTAAAACACCACGTGCTCTCGATCAATCGGTACGAGGCCCGCGAGCCAGTTCCGCTCCATTTCGATGCCGATGTCGGGGAATCGTTCGGGTACGCCGTCAAATCGGCCGACCGACACGGCGCGCGTGTCGGTTTGTGAAATGCGTTGTCGCCAGAACGCCCACGTCAAGTCCGCCCATTCGGGGCGCGCCATCACGCGCCACCCTTCGCGTGACGCGAAATAGTTGGCCTTGAGATGGAGTTTGGGAATGCGGTCGGATTTGAACTCCAAGCCGTCAGTTGGCTTCATCGCCAAGGTCTGCATTGCGGCGAGAATACCGGGCGGCACGTTCGAATAGACTCCCGGTGCAGTCCCGAACAACTCTCGCAGCCACTGGTGGTGCTCAAAGGTGGCCTGGATGGCCTTCAACTTACCCTGCAGGTTGGTGACCTCGAGATCGGACGAGAAGAGCCCAACCTTGAGCAGTCCCCCCGCGTGCGCAATGTTTGGTTCAAGCGCTTTCGCCGCGACGATCAGGCGGGACAACAGGTCATGAGCTCGGATCATCGATCCGAACGAATTGGCCGGCGCGTTGGCCAGCGATGGCGCAATAACGAGAACCCGCACGCCCCGGAGCGCGCAGCCCACCACGGCCGAGCCCCAGAAAGGGCTGTTCCACAGCGAATCCGGAATCTTGATCACCGATCCCGGCGGCATTAGCGTGTAGAGAATCGCTTTTGCAACGTTGATTTCCTTTTCGTCGAATCCAGTCTGGTTGTGGAGGCCGAGCGCACGGAGAGGACGCTGCCCTTGCTCCTCGGCTGTCCGGATTCGCCTGGCATAGTCGGCCGGTTTGTCTACCCGTTGCAGCGGAAACGGAATGTTTGCCGGACGTATGCCCTGGCTGATCAGCGCGTCGCGGGCCGCCGTTTTCAGTGCCAGCAATGCCGGCCCACGTATCAGGAGCGCGCGGTCTTCCCATGCCAGGCTGCTGTAGTGTTCCCCCACGCCCGCGCCGGTATAGATGGCCTCTCCCGTGTACGGATCTGCCTCGGTAATGTCGTAAAACGCGATCTTCCGGTGATCGCGCATCATGTTGTCCGTCGTTGCGAGTCCGGGAATCAGGCGCCAACTGAAGAACGACTGATCGGCAACGTTGGTGATGTTCACGTGCACCCTGATCAGGTCGCGAAGCCATTGATCACCGAATTGCCCGCGATGCGACTGCAGCAGTTTCGACTGGGCAATCGCGGCTCTCAGCGAGTCCTGCGCCACCGCCAGCGAGTCTTCATACGCCTTGAACCCCTTGGGCAATCGCACTCGATGTCGCGTGGGGTCCTCGAGCAGGTCCATCCAGAGTCGAGAACCGTTGATTTGGTAGAAAAACTGATCCAGCATGATCAGGTATACGGGAAACCTCCCCGTGCGATCATAGTCGCGTACCTGCGCCGTCAGCGCCGGGAGATATGACCAGAGCACCTGATGGAAACTCATCTTGTCCGGCTCGCCCTGCGTGTTGTAGCCACGGAAATCGTGCACCCACAGCACGTGATAGCGTGCAGCCTGCCGAATCGTGCGGCTCAACTCCAACTGAAACTGTTCGTTGATCACATAGGAAACAAAGTTTCCCTCTTCAAACCGGTCACTGACCGCCTGCTCAATCAGCGCATCGAGTTCGCTTTGCGAGTCGTGCTGGTCGGGTGTGAGCGCGTACTGGAGCGGAAGCCAGACGAAGCGCGAGTCGCTCCACTCGGCGCGCAGCGCAGCGCGATTCTGCTCAACGAGGTCGAGCAGCGCGGTAAACACCCAGAGCACGGACTCGTACGCCGGGGCTGGCACCGACGACTCCACGTGAAGCCAGCGCATGAAGATGCCTCGAGCGCGGTTTGCGAATTCCCTGGTCGTGTCGTGTCTCTTGGTCTGACCAAGCATTCGGTCGTACGGCAAGAGGACTTCCTGCAGAAGCACGTCACGGGCCCGCTTCGCAATTTTGGTGCCTTCCGTCGTCGGCATCAGTATTTCCGGCGACGCGCCGGTGAGTGCCGATGAAAACGCGCGCGCGATCGCCGAGTGATAGCGAAGCACCTCGTCGTTGAGCGTGCGGTATGGCGCGATACCTGCCGATGTCGGCATCGTCAGCTCTTGCTGCAAGGCACGGACACGCGTCTGCACTGTTGCGGCATCCCGCTCGTTGCCGGCCGCCAGATGATCGAGGAACGGAACAGTGAGCCGACGAATGTGTTGTGCCGAGAGGCGCGCCTCCGCCATCGGCACGTCCAGCACGCGTACCGTGCCGACCGACGGGTTTGGGGCTATCACGGTCCGAGCCACCGGCAGCGCAATGCGATCGGAGGGTGGCCTGGTCCGGCCCACCGGAATGTGTCGACGAATGGGCCGATCGATGCCCAGCATCACGTACCAGTGACGTCCTGGCATGACGTCGGCGCGCAGCACGGACCCGTCGTGGAACAACCCACCGCGGCGCATGGGGAGCGAATACGAAATATCCACTCTCGCCGCATTCGTCCTGATGTTGTAATCGATGCCAAGCCCCGTGAGCAGAATCGGGCTGATTAGCTGGGCGCGCACACCACCATCCGGCCCCTTTCCGCGAGTGCCGGCGTATCCCTCGATATTCAGCGCGGCAACCCCGACAACGGGATTCAGGAGATCGTGATAGGCCGACAGTCGCCCTTCGGTTGCACTGAGCAACTCCAGAACTTCACCCTTCGATCGCCCGAGGGCCGCGCCAGCGGACAACTTCCACGCTGGGGGTTGCCCCAGCGATTGCGAGAAGCCACCGTCGGTGGGTGCGCGCGACTGCGCGTTACACGGCTGGCTGAGCAATATGCCCAGCGCCAGCACCATCGCTGCAACGCGCACGAGTTGGCTCCGGGTGGATTGCGCTGTTCGCTACCGGCGAAAGACATACGTCGCGATACACCTCACGTCAATTCAATGCGAGGCGCGCTCACTCGTGCCGTTGACACATGTCGGTGGCCGAAAGCGCGGGTGGTGCCGTGTTGATTAACGTCCAATAGCCCGCGACGTTCATGGTGGCTGTGCCCAGTGCCAATCGACACTCGGCGGGGAATCCGCGCGCGACAAGCTGGGTGATGTCGAACAACGCGGCGGATGCACGGTTCAGGCCATGATGGGATCCGAAAATGTGCTGCAGCCATCCCCCCGCGACCACACCGTCGGTGACGTCAATCGTCTCCAGGCGCGCCGCGATGATCGGCAGCCGAGGTGACCCACCGATGAGACCGGCCCGGTTGCCTTTGTTCACCGATTTCGAGAGCGCGAGTGTGCGATCATGCGTCGAGGCATACAGCAGGAGCCGCTGTGTAATCGGCAGCATCGCCGGAACGACAACGTCCCGGAATCGATTCGCGTCCAGGTCGGGGGCGAAGAAGGCGAAAGCCCGCAGCGGATCGGCGACGAGGCGACGTCGCAACGGGTTGTCAGTGGCCAAGGCCTCACTGGTGAGCTGCGCTCCCAACGAGTGCGCCACCAGCAGCACGTGGTCGCCACCTACCGCATCGAGCACCACATGCAGCGCGTTCGCGAACGCCGGCTTGGACGCCATGGCGGACGCCGAGTCTTCCCAGTAGGCGCGGGCGAAAATTTCACCGGCTCGCGGCCAGGTCACGCCGGAGCCCCGCGAGGGCCAACTGAACACCACCCAAGGAATGCGCGACTGCGAGCGCACATGCGATTGTATCGTGTGCGTGAGCGCCTCGTGCTGCCACGTCCCAAATCCATGGACGTACACGATGGCCACGGAGTCGATGGTGGAAGCGCTGTACGATCGGTGGCGCAGGGATTCGACAAACGCTGACCGCGACAGCCGTACCGAATCGCGAACCGTGAAGTCACGTATTTTCGCGAAAGGATCGTCGTTGTACTTCAGACTGGACACGACGAATCCGAATTCCAGCGAATCGGCCAGTCGTCGGACGACGCGCCCCTGCTCGCGGGCGCGCGCCGAGATATACCAAACCGTGTCGGCGCGCGCGGTCAACGGCCGAGCGACAGGACGGGTTGTGTGAAAACACCCGGTGCCGACAATGCCCACGATCCAGATCGAAAACAAGCGGCGCATCACGGAACCTAAGGTGGCAGCGTTGTTGAGTGATCCGTGGATGCACGAGCGTCGCGAGAAGACACGCGATCAATCCAATGAGCTTTCGGTGCGCGAAACATTGACGGCATCTCTTTCGCGACAACCGGTTTGAGTTGCCGTATCGGTGTTTCTTCGGTATTGTTTCGTGTGCCCTCCGCCCAGCTCCCTCACTTCGAGCTCGACACCAACGATGCGCCGTTTCGCCTGCTCGACCGCCAGGCCGTTCTGTCGTATCACGCCGCACCGGTGCGCGGGATCTTCTATCCACCGTCGGCCACCGGCTTGGG
>JANMRE010000048.1:0-2010 GCA_031370885.1 Gemmatimonadaceae bacterium | reverse complement strand
CAAAGGTACCTTCCAAACGGTTCGAACTTCAGCCTCGCGCTCAAACCTCGGATCCTTTAGGAAGCCGGCGGAAACGTAACCCAGAAGTTCGTGCGGCAATTCTCTCGAATTGTAGACCACAACCGACGTACGTGATTCTGTTTCAGCAGCTTGATCGGGAAATGCTCTCGCCATCGCGGAGTTCAACACTGAGATGAAGCGCGGGACATCTGTGATCTCGACACATGCCGAATAGTCCCCCGCCGCAAGCGCAGAGAGCTCTTGTGAGGTGCAATAGACAAAACAATTGTGGTGATCGACGCGAGAGATCCACTTGTTGTTTAGGGCGACGGCGCCCGGCGGTGGGGTCCAGATCGACTTCGCAAACTCAGACAAGTTCTCGGCCGATTGCAATCCTGACGGTGACTCGATGTAGTCAGCGATCCCCTCGGTTGCGTCGCCGCGCAACGCGTCTTCGGCCTCGCGCCTGCGGTAGTAGTGCAAGGTACCGATTCGGATGGATCCAGTGGTGACCATCGCGAGTGCATGTTCGCGCGTCAAATACTTGTAGAGCGGTCGTCCTGGTACGGAGAGGTTTGCATCTCGAAGCGCTTCCACGCGCGCGCGCACCGGCGGCGAAAGTCTTACGAGCCCTTCGTCGCCTGATTTGTCGAAAGTGTAAACCGGACCTTCGCTCACGTTACGCACCCCTCGGATTCGGAACTCGAGCAAGTGTTGCGCATACGTACATATCCGCACCAGCCAAGCCACCTAACGCCGGCTTCTGCAGCGGGCGATCAAATCAAATGCGAGCGAAGCGAGCTACCGCATCGCCCGACTGCAGCAAGCATCGTTATGCGGCGCCGCGACGTCGTGGGCGATGCAACGCTTCGACGACGGCCGCTGGATTGTGGGCAGCCACCTGCAACAGCGCGAGTGCGGGGCCATCAGGCACTCGGCGCCCCTGCTCCCAATTTCGCAGCGTTGACACGCTGACGCCGATCATGAGCGCGAATTCCTCTTGCGACTGCCCGAGGTCGGCGCGCACCGCCTTCACATCGGTTGGCTGAAATGTGCGCGAACGCGATGGCCGCCGCTCGCCGCGGCGGATGGCACCGAGTTGGCGCACACTGCTCAGCAACTCCTCGAAAGCCTCGGTTTTCACTTGAACTCCTCGCGTACCACGCGCGCTAAGGCGCGGATCTGTGTTGGCGACAAATCGCCTTGCTCGTTCTTCGCGTACATGTACACCATGTAGCACAGGTCGTCGTCGACGGCCCAGTAGTAGATGGTGCGCACGCCGCCACGCTTTCCTCGCCCCTCAGCGCTCCAGCGCAACTTGCGCAGTCCCGCACCGCCAGGAATGAGCACCCCTTGTTCCGGACGCAAGCTCAGCGCTGCTTGCATAGCCCGATACTGCTCGTCATCAAGGTGCCGACGGACACTGGTTGTGAAGACCGGCGACTCAATGAAGCGCATGGAGTACTATAAGCCATTGGCGTAGTCGGCGCTAGCCGCCAGCGTGATCAGTGGGTTAGCAGCATAACTACTAATTCGCCTGCACCCGAAACTGCAAGGCAGTCCGAAAACCCGCCATCCTCGCCGCAATATCCGCTATCCGCTGGCTAGCCGGTCCGCAGGACTCCGCACCCCGAAGCGCCCACGGTTCAGCACGTGCGTGTAGATCATGGTCGTGCTCACATCGCTGTGTCCCATCAACTCCTGTAAGGTACGGATATCGTACCCGTCCTCCAGCAGGTGCGTCGCAAACGAATGGCGGAGCGTGTGACAGGTCGCGCGTTTGTCGATACCCGCCGCCCGCACGGCGCGCTGCATCGCGCGTTGAACCGCAGTCTCATGTACATGGTGCCGACCCAACTGTCCCACCTGAGTTACGCGCCGTCGCCGAGACGCGGGGAATACCCACTGCCACGCAAAGTCTGTGCTCCATGTTGGGGCCTTGCGCTCCAGCGCGGTTGGTAAGGCCACATGCCCAGCACCGGTGTCGCGATCGCGCACGTGGAGTGCCCG
>JANMRE010000022.1:0-9005 GCA_031370885.1 Gemmatimonadaceae bacterium | reverse complement strand
AACGGATCGAGCGCGAAGGCCCGATTGAGAGCGGCCTGACCAGCCGCCATCTTGCCGGTACGCAATTGATTCGTGCCAAGCACGCCGAGCGCGCGCACGGACAGGCTATCGTACGCCACGGCCTGCTCGGCCAGCGTCACGGCCTCCGCATAGCGTCGTGTGCGCACCGCCGCGTCGGCGAGTTCCGCATAGAAGTCCGACGGTTTGGGCTGCAGGGCCATCGCCGCCGCGCGCGACGAGCGAAATGACACGGAGTCTCCACTCAGCCATCCGAGCGCGCCCAGCACCGACCACGCCACCATCGATGCGCTGTCGACGGCGAGCGCGCGACGTGCACTGACTTTCGCGGAGTCCCACTGTTCCGCTTCGAGCTGCATCCGTGCCACGAACGCCAGTGCGCCGACCAACCGCGGATTGGACGCCAGCGCCTTCCGCGCGGTGGTGAGCGCGGTGGGCTTGCCCTCAAACTCTTCGACCTGCGCCAGACCAAGCAACGCCTCGGCGTCATTCGGGGCGCGCTTCAGCACCGATTCGTACGACAGCCGCGCGTCGGGGGCGTTGTACTTCTCGAGGAACAGATTGCCCGTGCGCCGCGTGGCGTCGAGGTTGGCGCTGTCGGCAGCGCCCGCGTCGAAGGCGGCCAACGCGGCGCGCGCCGCGTTGGCATCGCCCGACGACAGCAGCACCCAGGCGCGACCAGCGATCACGTGTTCGGCGCTGTTCCGGCCACCGCTTCGCGTATACTCACCCACGATAACCGATGCCAGGCGCGTTGACTCGCGACGATCGCCGCGCTGTGCCGCCGCTTCGGCCTGCTCGATCTGGGTACGCCAACGCGCCGTGGGCGGCTGCGCCGGCGACTCACGGGGCGTGCACGCCACGAGCGACATGAGCAACAGCGCGGCAGGCAACGTCCGACTCACGGCTTGCCGCCGGCAGCGCGAATCGCCTGCGTTTTTTCGGCCAGCGAAATCAACACGCGCTCGAGTTCACGGTCGTACGCCGCGGCGTCCATTGATGACTTCCGTGCGCGGAGCGCCGCCACCTCGGACTCCAGGGCCTGACGCTCGGCTACCAGCGCGGCCACGCGGGGATCGTTGCTGACTACGGTCTTGCCGAATGACACCGTCGTCGCGCGCGTAGAGTCACTGATCTGCGAATGCTCCGTTTGCATGCGACCGGTGGACTCGTACACCTTGGCGACTTCGCGGGTGGTGTAGCGGAAGGCCTCCAGCACCGAGACGCGCCCGTCCTTGTCGGCGTCGGATTCCTCACTGGCGAGGGCTTTCGCGAAGTATCCGGCAAAGACCGATTCGTTCTTCTCCACGGCGCTGCGCGTTGCCGTGATCACGACCCGTCCAGGCGCCTTGAGCACCGGGAGAAAGTCTCCGCTGCCGGTGGCCGCATTGACAAATACCACGGATTGACGCGTGAACCCGCTGAGCCACGTGGCGTAGTCGGCCGCAGTGGCGTCAGGGCCCGGAAGGTTCACCTTCGATCCGGCACGCTCACCACTGCCATGTCCCAACAGCAACACCAGCAGCACGTCTCCCGGTTGTACGCGCGTGCTCAATGTCGTGAAGGCGCTCGCGACCGCGTCGCGAGTGGACCGACCGCGCGAGAGCGCGCTGGGCAACGAGTCTTCCGTGAGCACAATGAGACTGGAATCGCTCACACTCCATCGGACGTGCGCGGCCTCCTTTACGGTCGCAGCGATCAGTTGAAATGACTTCCGGAACGACGGATCGCCGGAGAGGCCCGAAACGATAAGCACGTGCGTGCGCTGCGCGGCACACGGCGCGGCGCCAAGCGCGAGCGCGACGACGGCCAACGCGCCGCGACGTGCTGCCATGCGAAGTCGATGCGTCATCAGGCCAGTCCCCGCCAGCGGCGGTAGCCCCACTCGACGCCCAACAACAGCGCGAGCAGCAGAAAGACAATGGGCATATCCCAGAGGTCTTTTGCTTCCCGCACGGTGACACCGCTTTCGGTAAACATCGCGTCATCGGCCAATTTCGCGACGTCGTCGAGTGTGTAGTAGCGACCGCCGGTTTCGTTGGCGATTCGACGAAGGACGGCGGGACGCTGTTCCGCCTGCGACACGTCCGCCCCTCGATCATCCACCAGCAGTGTGGCCGTGGCGACCCGTGACGTATCGCTGCCACGCTTGGCCGTTGCCGCAATGGTGTAGCGGCCGGAGTCGGGCGCGGTGAAACGACCTGTGTATGAACCGTCCTCCCGCAACGACCATTCCAGTGGCACCGTAATCGTGGTACCCGTGGGTGTGGTAACCGCGACCGTCACGTTGGCATCGTTGATGTCGGCGAAAAACGCATCGGCCAGATGCGCGCGCAGTGTGACCGGCTCGCCCGGCGCTACGCGCGACGGGGACGCGGTGATCTCGAATGGCGCCGGCGCGTCATCCACCAGCCATCGGACTATTTGCCGCCACAACGTCTGGTGCGTCATGTCGTCCACCGCAATGCTGGCATCCATTTTCCACAGCCACGAGTCCTGCACGGCGAACACGGCGCTCATACCGCGGCCGTATCGTTGCCATGCCAGCACCGGCACATCAGCGCGTCCACCCTCGATCTGTCCCGCGAGCAGCACGGTGGCCCCGGCGCGCAGCGCGCCGGCGCGATTCACCGACGACAGGGCCGGTAACGAATCCCAACGCGCCCGCGACGATCGTACGGAGCCACGCAGTTGCAGGGCCGGATGCGACTCGCCCGCGCGCGTCGGGAGAACCTTCATGGTGGTGGCCGGTCCCTCGAGATTCGGCTCGCCGCGCGTGAGCGTGATTGGCAGAATGTCCGCCAGTGGTGTGTCGGCAAAGGCCCCTTCGGAGAGCGACGCCCGCCCGCCCAACACCAGCAGACCGCCCCCGCGGCGGCTCACAAAATCGGCAATCATGCGCAGTTGGTCGGCCGAAAAGAAGGACGCCTCAATGCTGCCCAGAATGATCGCGCGATAGGAGAACAACTCTTCGCGACTCGTGGGAAAACCGCCCAACAACTCCAGACTGTCACGGACGCCAAGCCGCAGAAACTTCCGTTCCGCACTGCGCATGAGGCCCACAACCTGTACGCCGGAATCGGTGGCAACCGCGCGACGCAGAAATGCAAACTCGGGACGCGGCTCGCCTTCAACGTAGAGAATGCGGTCAGGCCCGGCGCGCACCTCGATGCTGGTCTGCCACTCGTTGTTTTCGGTGACCGTTTCGTTGCTCAGTGGTTTCGCGCGAACCGCCAGTCGGTGCACACCCGCTTGCAGCGGCGGTACCCGCAAGCGCACATGCACCAGATCACCACTGGTCGGCGTCTGCACCGTATCGGACGACACCACGCGGCCATCCGCCTCCACGGACACAATCGCCACGTCGCGACCAATACCACGTACACGCACATCGGCTTCGACCAAAACCGTCGCACCGGCCAGGGTGTGGCGCGGGGCCTGTACGCGCTCCACCGCGAGATCGCGATCAAAGCGCTCCCGCCCGACACCAACGGTGTACACCGGAATGCGCCTGGCACGATACGCCAGCAGCGCATCGTCGTACCGCGTACCGCCATTATCGGCACCATCGGAGACCAGCACGACGCCTGCCAGCGGCAGTCCGTTCAGATCTTCGCGCACGGCATCGAGCGCCCGGGCGAGATCAGAACGTGTGCCGGCACCTGTGAGATCGCGTGCACTCGCCAACGGCGAGGCATCGGCGCCGAACCGAAAACGGCGCAGCGCAAAACGTTCACCGAGGGTTCGGCTCAGGGCGGCCGTATCGTCGAACGCCCGTTGCACGCGCGCCAGACGCGAGGTGTCGCCGGCATCGCGAATGCGCATGCTGCGCGAGTCATCGAGCACGACGGCAAACACATTGCGTTGCGGCACTGCCGACGCGATCACCAGGCCAGGCCGCAACAAACAGCCCAGCACCAGCAGCACCGCCAGCGTGCGCAACGTACCCAACACGATACGATCGCCCACGGACAGCGTGCGAACGCGCGCATACAGGAACGCGACCAACAGGATCGTGGCCGCGGCGGCTACGCCGAGGAGCACGACCGGAACAACCGGTGCGAGTGCAAAATCACCCCGCGCAAAGATGCGCAGCGGGAACTTGAAGAAAAACGTGACGATGGCGTCGATGACCGCAGTCACGGCAATTGGGCAGGTGAAAGAAGGAATGGCAGGAAGAACGACAGTGCACCACGGCGCACACATCGTCTACCCCGTGACGCGGAAGTTGGTCGAAGCGTTGGAACACCGCATCTCGGCCCGGGGACGAATTGATCAGTGTCGGACTTAACACCAGCGTCAGACGTCCGTCCAACCGAACGTGGCGAACGCTGATGCCAACTTCTGGCGCCGCGAACGCATCTTAATCATAGAGGAAAGATCCATGCGAAGACTTTCAACGACCGCCCTGGCCGTCATGGCCATCGTAGTGGCATCGACCGTGGCTGTTGCGCAATCCCGACCCGTGCCACCACCGCGTCCCAATCGCGCCGGTCCGCCGGTTCCAATGAATCCCGATAGCCAGCCGCCTCGCGACCGTCGAGCGGGCCCCGGCGGTCTCCAGGTGACACCTGGTATGGGCGGTCCCGCGTCACACCTGTTGCGAATGCGCGAGCAGCTCGAGCTGACTGACGATCAGGTGAAGAAACTCGAAGGGTTGCAGTCTTCACCGCAGCCAACGCTCAACGAGGCGGAGATGCTGCGCGCGCGCGCCGATCTCATGGATGCAACCAAGGGCGATGTGAGTCTGGAAAAAGCTCGCGCTGCCTTCGATCGCATGGCCCGCGTACAAACCGATGCACAGATCGCGCAGTTGAAATCGCGCCAGGACCTGCGGAATGTGCTGACCCTGCCGCAGCGCGCACAATTTGACGCGATGTCCCGCAATATGCGTGACCGCCGAGGCGATGCCATGCGCGGGCGACTGAACCAGCGCAGTGGACAGATGCGTGGACAGCAATTCCGCAGACAGGGCCCGGGACAAGGGCGTGGTCAGTTCGACCCGGGAGTGGGCCAGGGAATGGGTCCCGGTATGCGCCAGGGAATGGCGCCCGGCATGGGCCAAGCTCCCGGCCCAGGAATCCGTCGCCGCATGAACGTACCCGCGAACCCGCCAAGGCCGCCCGCCGACACCGCTCGCTGAATCGCGTGAACACGAAGGGAGACATTGCCACCGCGATGTCTCCCTTCTGGCGTCTTCCTTCTCCCGTTTCTTTCTCCTCCCGCCTATCGCGCCACTGCGACCGCCGCGATCAGTCGGATCAACGCATCGACGTCCCGCAGATCCAGCACTTCACCAGGGGCGTGAGAGTAGCGACCGGGCCAGGAAAGCCCGATGTTTGGCGCACCGTAGGAGGCGATGGCGCTGCCATCGGTTGATCCGTGCGTGGTCCCGACTTGCACCGGAATGCCCTGCGCGCGCGCAATGCGCAGGATCCGTTCACGTTCGGCCGACGGTGTGATCGACCCATCGTCGAGACCGCGTAGTACCGCGCCGCGCCCGAGTGGCAGCCATGCAAACATCGGTGACTCAAGCGGCGTGTCCGACGAGACAAACGTGTCGATGCTGTAGATGCGCACAAGATTGGTCCCGTGTTCCGCGCCAAATGCACTCGCGCCCAGCAGTCCACCTTCTTCACGCGTGCTCCACACAAACAGCACCTTGTGCGTGAGCGTTGCGGGGTCAATGCGTTTGAGTGCGTGCAGCAGCGCCGTCGATCCTGTGCGATCGTCACTGCCGCGACCGGTCAGGCGGGTACCACCCAACCGCGTTGCATGCTTGTACGCGGTAACGGCCATACCAATGCGAACGCCACGTGACGCGAGTCCAGCCGAATCGGTGCCGAACCAGGCCGTCAGCATGTTGATCGGCTTACTGCGAGCCGAATCGCGCGGCACGAACACGCCCCGCAGTGACTCGGCCACACGACCAGTCGCATCGCGATCAAAGTGCAGCAGGGCGGGCTGACCCTCCCATGCGGTCATCACCACGCCGCCGCGCCGCGCCAGTCGCACCCGACCGTCAGGGAGAATGCCCTCCACTTCGAACGATACCTCGTCCATGTGCGCAATAAACGCAACCGAATCGCGATCAGGTCCGATGGCGACGATCAGGTTACCGGCCGTATCGGTGGTAGCGCGCGCAACGGCCCACGAAGGCAGCAGTGCCATAATCGCTTCGCGCACGCGCCACTCATGTCCGGGGACACCGGCCAGGTCGGCGATCTGCAGGAATGTCTTTTCGGCGGCGGCGTACGCGTCTCGTCGCGGCATCCACGCTGTTGCTGTGTCGGTGGACGGTGCGACCCACCGTACCATGCTGTCGGAGCTGCCGGCTGCCGTGAGCGTCAAGCGCATCAGGGCCCTCGCGTCGTCGGCATGAATCGATTCCACCAACGAACCGGCGAATCGTACCCGTGGCACCACTACCTGCACACTGTCCCGCATGAGGCTTGTGGGGAGTACGCGTGCCAGACGCTGACGCGAGGCGCCGAGACGTGTGATGGGAATAGATGTCGATGTCGTGCGCGACTGGTCGCGACCTTCGTCGAGCAGCGTCAGCGCGTCGATCTTGCCCAGACGCGCCAACACGCCGCTCAACCCCACCCAGCCAAAGCTGCGCTGAGACGACAACACAAAAATCGTCTCGCCGGGACGCGGCATTGACGACGAGGTTGCACTGTGCCACATCGACTCGGCCGCGCTCGCCACGGCGGCGCAACCGGCGCGTGCTCCGGCGGCCGGGCCCGCGGCAAAGCCCTCGTACGTCCACAATGGCCTGATCGCGACAACCGGATCGAGCAGCGCGACACCCAATGCCACGGCCTCTGCCCGCGTCTCGACGCCGAGGTCAACCCACAGCTGGTCGACGTGGGCAATGGTTGTGTCAGCGCGATGCTGGCGGGCGAAGTGTCCGTTCGCGATGGCGACCACTCCGGTCACATCGCCGCGTGCCGAAAGCAGGCGCACCTGTTGCGCTTCGTGAAATTGATCCCACAGCGGGTGACCCGGCACGCCAGCGCGGTGCAGGCGCACGAACCCGTTGTCGGTGATCTGACTGACGACAAATCCCGGCACGTCCATCGCGCAGGCCACGACACGCCTCGGCGAGCCACTGCCAACCCGTTTCACGAGATTGCCGAATGCGTCGCTGCGCCACCCGGGCAACACAGCGGACAGCACGCGTTGGCCACGCGACTCTCCACCTGGAGGCGCATCGAGGTGGATCCACGCGGCAACAGCCGACGCGACGGCAACGCCCTCGGAGCCGAGTGACGCACTCTGCGCACCGATCAAAGCCGACGGGGCAATGGGCCACGCGACGAGCGCCGCGATCGCGGCACCAGAAGATACCGACCAGGTGCAACGTAGCATCGTGGCGCTCCAGTGCATTGTGTGGGCCGATCCGCCGCCGCGCGATCGGGCGTGCGGCGGCGTGGCGGGAACAAACTACATCGTTTCGTCGGCGCCGGTGTCGGCGCGCCAACGCGCAAGGTCGGATGGCGTGTCCAAGTCGAATCTCCCGTTCTGAAGAAAAACAGAAATAGTGCCAGTGAACTGGAGCAGGTCCCGAGCCCCCCGGTCGCCGGACAGGGCACGCAACGCGGTCCATCGTGCCTTGGGGAACAGCGCCGGAATGCCGCGAATGTGCGCGCCAGACGCAGACTCGTACTCCGAGGCAACCTGAGATGCGCCCTTCGATGATCTATTGATAATCGCCTGGATGTGAGCGGTATCGACACTCGGCATGTCGCACGCCGCGATGAGTGCCGCATTGCACAGATTCGAATGCGATTCCACCCACTCGATGCCGTGCCGGATTGACGAACCCATCCCTTGCGGCCACTCGGCGTTGTAGGTGACTTCGACCGGTAACACGGCAAGTACAGAGGCCACGGCCTCATGCTCTGCGCCCGTGACCACCACCACCGGGGCGCAGCCTGCCTCGAGGAGGTGTCGCGCCGCGCGAACCACCATGGCACCGCCAGACTCGTCGAGCACCAACTGTTTCGCCGTGCCCAGCCGAGTCGATGCGCCGGCCGCCAGCACGATTCCGGCAATCGTCGGCGTGTTCACGAACGGTCCATTTCGATCACGGCGTGACGTGCGGCGTAGGTGTTCGCGTATGGATGGCACTTTGGCGTTCACGCAATGATCCGCCCGGTCGGTCGTGCAACGTCGCTTCGATTTCGGCGATCGCGGCAAGGGCGATCGATTCCGGTGACTCGCCGCCCAAATCGAGTCCGATGGGTGCGTGCAGTACGCGCTCCATGCTCGGCGTGATGTCGAGGCCGCCGTCGCGCAAGGAGTCGATCAGCTGTACAGCGCGTTGACGCGACCCCAGCACACCGACATACCCAAGTGACAACGGCAACAGCCGCGCCAACCACTCCGCGTCGATCGCAAATTGATGGGACAGAAGCGCCACCGCCGTGCGTGCATCGCGGGTCACGTGCGCCACTCCGTCCTCGGCGCGCGCCACAATGCGGGTCACGGGCTCAGGAACCGACACCGACTGCAGCACGAACGGGCGATGATCCAGCAGCGTGACACGCCAGCCGAGCGTGTGCGCGATACTGGCAAATGCCTCGGCACCTCGTCCGGCACCGATAAGCACCAGTGAGACTGGCGGCACGAGCGGATCGACCAGGCAACGCACCACGCGATCATCAAGCATGACATCGCCGTGTACCGGTTGCGCGGCACGTTGTGCCGACTCGACGAGCGCTCCGGCGGCGTCGCGCAGTGTCGGTTCGCCGACGTGCCAGTCCCGCGTGCCGCCGGCCGTAGATTCCTCGAGCACGGTGATCAGGGCACCGGTCTCGCGGGCGTCGCGGATCGCGCAGGCGCGCTCCATCCACGACACGTCGTTCAGTGGTTCGAGCAGCAGATGCGCGATCCCGTCGCACATGGCGCCAAAGCCCCAGATGGATTGCAGGTCGTCGCGCAAATCGTAGCTGAGCCGGCGCGGCACACCGGATGCGCAT
>JANMRE010000749.1:0-3143 GCA_031370885.1 Gemmatimonadaceae bacterium | reverse complement strand
CGGACTTGGGGGACGTATCGGTTTACGATCCGACGCTGCGGGCGCAGACGCCGGGATGGAACCAGATACCGTATTCTTAAGGTAACGGTTCAGTGCCTCAACAGCCATCCCCGGACCGCGAATCGAGTTTTTTGCGACCGTTTCGCGGAGTCCCTTGAGGGCTTCGTCGGACGTTGGCATTCGGGCGATCGCGGTGACCGCGTCCCGGGCGGCCGAATACGGGATGCCGCGCTGGACGATGTCGGTGAGCACCATGAGCGGGATCGTGGCGGCCCCAACGGGTCGGGCGGCGCGGATGGCCGCCAGCGACTTTTCATCGATACCGGCCCGCAGCGCCGATGCACCCGCCTCGAGCTCGGCCACCGGGGTGCCGGGTCCAAGCACGTTCATGGCCTGCGCCAATGCCGCACCAAACAGCCGCACGGCCCTCATGATTTCGGCGCCGCTCTTTCGTCGGGCCGAACCTTCAAGGGCGCGATTGATCAGCGGGCCGGTGGGAATACCCTGCTCGATGGCGGTGTCCAGATAAGACCGGAGACTCAATGCCGTCACGCTATCAAATCGGGCGGCATCGAATTGCACCTGTGGCGCGCCTGATCGAGGCGGCTGCGCGGCAACCCCGTTACTCGCCCATTCCGGTGACGGCGGCGGGAGCATACCCGATACCGCCGACACGAACTGTCCAACGAACGCCAACGCGACCAAAGGAGCAGCGATCACTTGGGCAGGCCTTCCACCATCACGGCATTGGAAGGCCCATAGCCATCGTCGGGCACCTGTGGTGCCATGGGGTCGACCACCCATTGGGCGCCGTTTACCACAAACGCATACACATGGCGACCCGGCGTGAGAGGTACGTTCACCGACCATGTGCCATCGCGTTTGCGACGAGCCATTGGCGTTGCGCGCGCGTCCCATCCGTTGAAATCGCCCACCACCGCAACCGCCTTGGCGGCCGAAGGCAGCCGCAGATCGAAACGCACGGCGTTGCTATCCAACGTTGTGACGGCGCCCGTTACGACCGACTGACCAACCCCCAGGGATTGTTGAACGCCCGGCCACGTTTTGAGAGAGGCCATGATCAGCGCGGCCGCCGCCGCCGCGCCCAACCACCAGCGCGCGCGCGGCACTCCAAACACCGATCGTGTGCGCGAGTGCATTGCGTGCACACGCACGTGTTGCGCGCAGCGCTCAGCCTGCGAGCGCTCGGCGGGGGGTGTTGCCGCGTACAGCGCTGCGACCCGCGCCGCGATGTCGGCATCGTTGTGATCGGCCGACGGAAAGGGCAACACGTTGCGCTCAGTCATTGACTGGGCCCAGAATGGCGCGCAAGCGTTCGACGCCGCGCTTGACACGCATTTTCAAGGCAGACTCGCCAACGCCGGTCATCGCGGACATCTCGGTATACTCAAGCCCTTCGGCGTACTTGAGGAGCAGTGCTTCCCGCTGATGCGGATCGAGCTGCGCGAGCGCGCGCGTAAGGACCACGTCCTCAACGCCGGGCGCGATGGCCGAGAGTGGCGCGGGGGCCCGTTCAATGGCCACCTCGTCTTGCACGAATCGACGGGTTCGACGGGAACGTGACGTGAGCGCGTTGCGACACTGATTGGTCAGGATGCGAAAGAGCCAGCCACGAAACTGATCGCGCTCATCGTAACGCGCGATGGCGAGGTATGCCCGAAGGAACGACTCCTGAACCACGTCTTCCGCATCGGCCCGTTCTCCTAACATGTGATATGCGAAGCGCCAGCACGCATCGTAGTAGCGCGAAACCAAGGCGCCAAATGCGTCCGGGTCCCCGGCGCGGGTCCGAGCAATCAGCTCCGCGTCACTCATCAATAGGACAACACCCGAGTATGGTCAGGCGTCACCATTCTGACCGTCATGCCCGCAAGCTGGCGTAAATCGACATGATAAAGACGGCCACGGCCAGTGCCACCCCAAGCCGGTTGATCCCGCCCACGCGGGCCAACCAAGGCAGCACCTCGGCCTTCGGCATGTCCTGCGTAAGGGCGATGCGGACCGCCGCCCGCGCCCGGCGGAACAACAGCCAATTGCCGATTCCTCCGGCGGCGATAAACGCCGACACACCCACCCCGATCTGCATAAGCATGAGGCTCCTATTCTCGGGCTTCTGCAGCTCGGACATGGTCATCTGGGTTTCTGATCCCGTGAGGAGGCGAAAGGCCAGGCCGGGGAGGAGCATGAAACCGAAGGCCGCCAAATAGAGCTTGCGGTACAGCAACCACGCCGACTGGAACAGCGCGGCGCTCCAGTTCCAGGTGGGCACAAAGGATGGGTCTTCAGTGAACGGCGCGAATTTGCTTTGGTATATCGGCCACCGCGGACCAATAAAGGCCAGCATCCGTTCATCGCTCAACGGGTTGGCAGCGTCCTGCTGACGGCGCGCCCACGGTGGCAAGCCAGGCTGGGGGGGGCTGCCGGACGGCTCAATATCTGGCGTCGGGTCGGATGGGACGGGGTCGGTCATGCAGGGGGGTGTCGAGACGACGGCTGCTGTTGCGTGAGGCAATGAAGCGTGCCGAGTCCCCAGACGAGGTCGACGGCATGAATGCCGATGATGCGGTGCTGTGGCATCAGGTCGGCGAGAATGTTAAGCGCCACGCGGTCGTTCGCGTCGTTGAACGTCGGTACTATGACAACCCCGTTGGCGATGTAAAAGTTCGCGTAGCTCGCGGGAAGTCGTGTGCCGTCCATCATCACGGCGCGCGGAAACGGCAACGTTACCACGCGCAGCGGTGTGCCGTGCGCATCGTGGGCCCGTTCAAGCCGATGGAGGTTATCCAGCGAGCGGGCGTGGTTGTCGTCGGCCGGATCCGGTTCGTGAGTGAGCACCACGACACCCGGTGCGACAAATCGCGCAATGTCGTCGATGTGTCCATGGGTGTCATCGCCAACACAGCCTTCGCCCAACCAGATGGTGTGGGTGACGCCTAAGTACTTGCCGAACGCCAGTTCGTAGTCGGTGCGTGTGAAGCCTGGATTGCGCACCTGCACGTCGCTCAGCAGCCACTCCTCGGTGACCAGCATCGTGCCTGCACCATCGACTTCGATGCCACCGCCTTCGAGCACGAGCGGTTGCGGCGTATCGTGACGCATGGCATGCACGAGCGGCAGACCAG
>JANMRE010000746.1:0-21018 GCA_031370885.1 Gemmatimonadaceae bacterium | reverse complement strand
GTCGCGCCTGGAGAAGGCGATGAGGTTGAGCACGTCTGGCTTTTCGACGTACGGCGCTGTCATCCGTGCAACCAGCGCGAGTTCGCGCACCAGCAGCGTAACACGAGACACCGGAATGCCGGCGGTACGCTGTCCCTCGCCAATCAGGAACGCCCGCTTCGTGGCGCGCGACACCGTTGAATCGGTGATCCACCGCGCGACAAGCACCGGCAGTTGCAGCTCGTCGTCGATCATGTGGTAGTTCTCGCGCGTGCGTCGCGCGTCGCGCAGCACGACCACCGCCCGGCGCGTCAGGCTGTCCGCAGCGCCGCGGTCACCGCGTTGGGCTGCCGCCAGGCGAGCGTTGACAAGATCGGCAAACTCGGCGGCCGCCTCACGCACGGCTTGGCCGCCCAAGGCTTCCTCGTGACTTACCTGACCGTCTTCGGAGAGTTTGCCCAGCGCGGCGGCGATAGCGGCTTCCGACATGGCGCTGCGCCAGATCGGGCGCATCATCAGCGCGCTCACCAGCATGTCACGGCCGAAGTACGTCGCGTAGGTCGGCAACCCCGCCATCAGTTTCTGTCGGGAAGCGAGCAGTTCGACGCCGACCACCTGACGCTCCATGCGACGCGCCCGTTGCCCCTCGGGCGAGCTGGAATCCGTGGCCGCCGCGCGTGCCCGACGCAGGAAGCGCAGGAAATCGGCGGTGAAGATCTCGTCGCGTCGGAGTGGGGTGAGCGGAGCCCCCGTAGTGGTGACGCGGACCGTAAACGGCACCTGCCGACCGCTCCGTGCCCTGAGCGTGAGCGAATCCCCCGCGCGAGTGGCCCTGACCTTACGCAGGTCGACGCTGATCTCAAGCCCAAGCGTGTCGCGCCCGTCAAACGATGGCTGCGAGACTGTGGCCAGCCACCTCGACGCCGTGGTACGCACAGTGATCGTCGCGACCCGCCGGGCTTCGAGAGTGCTCACGTCAGACGCATTCAACAGCTTCAACAATGCCGGTCGCTCGCGCTGATCTACTTTCCCAAGCGCTGCAGTGAGTCGTCCGGTTTCCTCCATCATGTAGGGGGCGTTCGAGAACGCGGTCTGTTGTTTCCTGGAATACTGAAAGTCCCGCTCCAAGCGCATCGTGCCGAGCAGGAACCAGCCCAGGTGCGCCATCGAATCGTTGACGACCAGCCGGTACTCCAGACTGCGCACTCGGCTGGTTCGACCTCCACTGATCGTCGCCCCCGGTCCGTCCCATGCGAGCGGCGCCGACGTTCCATCAAACGCGCGGGCGGTGAAACCGACACTCTCATTTTCGGCGTCGGCCCACAGGTGAACGACTCGCGCCGCAACTCGATCAACGTAAATTTGCAGGGTATTTTGCGCCGCGTCACGAAAAAAGCGCGTCTGATAGCCGCGGTACGCCGCCGTATCGTCGAGGCCAACCTGGGGAAGTGCCAATACGGGCCGCACTGCCACCGCACCGGGTAACTGGTGCGGTGCCGTCTGGGCCGGGGGCCTCGAAAACTGAAGACACAGCAACAAACAGGGAATCAGCAGCATGATCGGGTCCCCGAGATCTTTCTGGCGTGGCGCACGATTACACTAAAATAAGCGTAATCGGCTGGTTGAGTTGCAGGACAATCCTTGACCGAATGACCAAGAGGCAGTACAATCTCAGGATTAATTCGGCCAAGAAACGGGTTTTCGGTGAAAGCCGTTGGTCCATTTCTATCACTTTGCCCTCCGAAGCACCTCCCCGCCGTACCCCTCCCCCTGCCGTACCCCTCCAGACGCACTTGGATTGGCGTTGTGCCATCCGGTGAGTTCGTGCCAACGGATGCACGGCGCGAGAGGCCAAGGCCCACCCCGTTCTGCACACAGGCGGAAGCTATGCAATCCTTTCGTGTCCTCGGCGTCCTCGCATTTGCCCTTCTATTGGTGACTGCCGACCAAGCCCGCGCGCAGGGTGCGGTCGGAACCATCAATGGCAGGGTGGTCGACTCCACTTCACAGGCGCCCATCGCCAGCGCATCGGTAACCATCGTTGGTACCACGCGCGGCACGCTGACCCGGCCCGACGGCAGCTTCGCGCTGTCAAACGTACCCGCCGGATCGGCCACGGTGCGGGTGTCGCGCATTGGGTACGCGGCCGTGAACAAGACGACCATCGTTATTGCAGGGGGCGCTATCACGCTCAACTACCAGTTGAAGCCAATTGCCGCGTTCCTGTCCGAGATTGTCACAACAGGTTACGGCTCGCAGCGTCGTGAGCAGATCACCGGTTCGGTGGCCACGGTCAAGGGCGATGACGCCGATGTCGGCGTCATGCCGAACGTGAACGGCATGCTGGCTGGCCGCGTTCCGGGTATCACGGTCACGCAGCAAACCGGTGAACCGGGTGCGGGGTCGGAAGTCCGCATCCGCGGCGGCACCTCCATCAGCGCCAGCAGCGAGCCGCTGTATGTTATCGACGGCCTGCCAATCAGCAACGAATCAACGGAACCCGGCGGCATCGGCTTGGGTGGTTCGCCATCGCTGCCGCGCAGCCCGCTCAACTTGCTCAACCCGGCCGACATCGCCAGCATCACCGTCCTCAAGGACGCGTCTGCGACGGCCATCTATGGCAGCCGCGGGGCCAACGGCGTCGTTCTCATTGAGACGAAGAAGGGTTCGCAGGGTTCGGGCACCATGGAATACGAAGGGTACACAGCCTTCTCGTCGATTGCCCGTCCGCTCGATGTGCTGAACGGCAACGAGTACCGCACCTTCGTCCAGAAGCAGGTCACTGCCGGAAAGCTCGACGCGAGCCGCCTGGCAAACCTCGGGACAGCAAACACCGACTGGCAGAGTGCCGTATCGCAATCCAGCATCACGCAAAACCACAACCTCGCGTTTTCGGGCGGTACGGCGGACACCCGCTATCGCGCGTCACTCAATTACATGGACAACCGTGGCGTTATTAAGGGCAACGGTTTTCAGCGAATCCAGGCACGCCTCAATGCCAGCACAGCGGCGATGGACGGCAAGCTGTTGCTCGGCTTGAACCTCAACGCGTCGCAGGTCCTCAACAAGTACATCCCGTTCGAGTCGACCGGTGGTTTTGAGGGCGGCGTGTTCAACAACATGGTGTCGTTCAATCCCACGCGCCCGATCTTCAGCACTGCCACGGGCGGCAATCCGTACTACGAAATCGGGACGGGGCGTCAGGGGTCGCGCAACCCGGTGGCGCTCATCTACCAGGTGGAAGACAACGCCACCACCAACCGGATGCTTGGCAACATCACCACGTCCTACACGTTTTTCGCGCCACTTACGGGCTCGGTCAACGTTGGCTTCGACAAGACCGGCAGTGATCGCAACCACTACTTCCCGGCCATCAGCCCGTCGGGCGCCGAGTACAACGGACTGGCCGCGATCGACAATCGCAACACGTCGGCCGCCACCGTCTCAACGCTGCTGACGTACAAGCCGAATCTCGGGCAGAACAACGAGTTCGAGATCGTCGGTGGGTACGAGTACGCCGACTACACGTCCGACGGATTCGGCGCGCAGGGTCGCAACTTCCTCACCGACGCCTTCCTGTACCACAACCTCTCCGCCGGTGCGACGCTCAACCCGCCGTATTCCTATGCGGTGAGCAGCACCCTGGCGTCGTTCTTCTCTCGCGCCAACTACAGCTTCAAGAACCGCTACTTCCTGACCGGCGTCATTCGCCGCGACGGTTCCTCGAAGTTCGGCAAGGACAACAAGTGGTCGGTGTTCCCGGCCGTGTCGGCCTCGTGGCGCCTGAGCGACGAAGGCTTCATGCAGAACCTGAAGTTCTTCAACGACCTGCGCGTGCGTGCCGGCTACGGCCTGCAGGGCAATCAAGCCGTGAGTCCCTACGCGTCGCTGACACTGCTGGGTGCCGACGGCAATGCTCGCTACGTGTTCGGCAACACCGTATACACGGGTGTGGTACCAACGCAGAACCCCAATCCCGACCTTCGGTGGGAGCAAACCGCGCAGAGCTCGCTGGCCATTGACTACGCAATCCACGACAGCAAGTTCACCGGTACGCTTGAGTTCTACAACAAGAACACCAAAGACCTGCTGCTCCAGGTGGATGTGCCGCAGCCGGCCGTGGTGTCGACACAACTCCAGAACATCGGCTCGGTGAAGAACAAAGGCTTCGAAGCAAGTATCGACGCCAGTATTATCCAGCAAACCCGCAAGAGTTTGTCGGCCGGTCTCGTACTTTCCGTCGACCGCAACGAGGTCGTCAGCCTCGGTCGGCAGAAGTTCATCATCACCGGCGGCGTGAGCGGACAGGGACAGTCTGGTCAGAACTCCCAGCGCCTCATCCCGGGCCAGCCGATCGGCACCTTCTGGGGTCCGGAATTCGTTGGAGTGAGCGCTGCCGGCAAACAGCAGTTCAACAAGTACACCGTCGTGCGCGATGCCAGCGGCAACGAAACCAGCCGGACGCTGAACGGAACAACCACGGCTCCCGGCAGCGACGACAACGTGATTCTCGGCAACGCCAACCCGAAGTTTTCGGCCGGCGTCCGCAGTGCCGGAACGTGGGGGAATTTCGAATTCAGCACGATGATTCGTTCGGACGTGGGCCAGAAGGTGTTCAATAACACGGCCTTGGTGTACGGAACAAAGTCCAACGTGCTGCAAAACCTCAACTTCCTCCGGTCTGCCCTCGACGACGGCGTCGCCATCGGGGAACCCGCCATCTTCTCTTCACGTTATGTTGAGAGTGGATCGTTCCTGCGAGTGGCCAACGTCACCGTCGGCTACAACTTCACGTTGAAGGGCCTGTCGTCCAAGGGGCAGAAAATGCGGGTCTATCTTTCGGGCGACAACCTGCTGATGTTCACAGGCTACAAGGGGTACGATCCCGAAGTCCATGCCGCCGCCGGTCTCGCGGTTCGCGGGATCGATTACCTCGCGTATCCGCGTGCTCGTGCGTTCACCACCGGCGTCCGGATCGGATTCTGATGCAAACCGAATTCACGAGTTCACCCAAACACACCATGAGGCATTCTCCAGTGAAGATGCGCACTTACAAAGCGGGCTTCGCTACCCTCCTGTTGGCAACCGGGGCAGCGATTGCTTGCACCGACCTGACCGAGGTGCCAGCCAGCCAGATCTCGCCAGACAACTACTACAAAACGTCGGCCGAAGTCCTTGGCGGCGTGGCTGGTGTGTATGCCACGCTGCGCGACAACATGTGGGGGTACTACAATCTCTCGGAGATCAGCACCGACGAAATGGTTGTGCCCACCCGCGGTTCGGACTGGTTCGATAACGGACGCTGGCTGGAAATCCACCGTCAGCTGTGGACTCCGACCAGTGGATCGGCCGGCGACGACATTAACGGCGTCTGGAACAGCATGTGGGCGGGTATCGCCAAGGCCAACGCTGTTCTCGCGGCGTTGCGGCCAAACACAGTGCCCGATCAGCCGGCCATCGAAGCCGAACTGCGCGCGCTTCGGGCGTACTACTACATCGGGCTGATGGACTTCTTTGGTGGCGTGCCCGTCGTTACCAACACCGAGATCAAGCCGCGCGAGCGAGCCACGCGTGATTCTGTGTTCAAGTTTGTCGAGTCGGAGCTGATCGCGGTTCGCGGTGCGCTGCCGGCCAGACGTGACGCGGGCCAGTGGGGCCGGGTAACCCAGGGTGCGGTGGATGCCATGCTGGTGAGCATCTACCTCAACGCCGAAGTCTACAGAGGTACGGTAAGCGCGGCTGGACTGGCCAAGGGTACTGCCCGCTGGGCCGACGTAATCACGGTGGCCGACCGCCTTATCAACAGCGGCACATTCACACTGGCGTCGAATTACCGCAGCAACTTTGGGCCGACCAACCAGAATTCGCTGGAGAACATTTTTGTTGTTCGATTCAGCACGCTGGGCGGACTGGGATCGACGCTGAACTCGCGCTCGTTTCACTACAACTCGTCAAACTTTGGCGGCTGGAATGGTTTCTCGACCCTGTCCGACACGTACAATAAGTTCGATGTTGCCGACGCGCGATCGGGTGTCTGGCTCGTTGGGCCGCAAGTGAATCTCAACACCGGTGCGCCGGCGCTCGATCGGGCTGGCAACCGCCTCATCTTCACGCCCGAAATCCGGGACGTGACTCAGGCCACCGAGGGCGAAGGAGTTCGTCTTTACAAGTTCCCGATCGACCAGGCGGTCACGAACCAGGAACAACCGAACGACTTCCCGCACTATCGCCTCGCCGAGGTGTATCTGTCGAAGGCGGAAGCGTTGAACGAACTGGGACGGACGAGTGAAGCGATTGCCGCGGCGAATTTGGTGCGTGCCAGAAACTTCACGCCCGCCAAGCCGCTCAGTGCCGGACTCTCGCAGGTCGCGGCGCGGACAGCAATCTTCGACGAACGACTGTTTGAACTTGTCGGCGAAGCAAAACGCCGTCAGGACATGGTTCGCGCTGGCACGTATACGGGCGTCTTCCAGTTCAAGACGGCACAACCCGCCTACAAGATCCTGATGCCGATTCCCGCTGGACAGCTGGCCACAAACCCGCTGCTCAAGCAGAACCCGGGTTACTGAGCCTTTGTGCCGGGTCGCGCCCAGTGCGCGACCCGGCCGCTGGCACAGCCTGCCCCACCGAGGCAGGCACAGCCTGCCCCAACCGAGGCAGGCTGCTATATGCACGCATGAACACGACCTCCCATCAGAGAGCGACGTTCGCAGCGTTGGCCGTTTCCGTGTTGTTGGTATACGGAACAGCCTGCTCGGGTCGGGACGCGGGACCGCCCGCCACGCGCGAGGCGGCCGCTCCAGCGGTGGGAGACCGACTCTTTTCGTTGCTGCCATCGAGCTACTCCGGAGTCACGTTCGCGAATCGAGTCACCGACACCAAGAACGTGAATGTCTTCACGTATCGCAATCACTACAATGGCGGCGGTGTTGGCCTCGGTGACCTCAACGGCGATGGCCTCCCGGAAATCGTGCTCACGGCCAACGAGTCGGGGGCGCACCTCTATCTGAACGAAGGCGCCTTCCGCTTTCGCGACGTCACCACCTCTGCGACGCTCCGCAACAACGGCTCGTGGACCACGGGCGTCGCACTGGCCGATGTCAACGGAGACGGCAAGCTCGATATCTACGTCTGCCACGCCGGCAAGGAGCCGGGCATTCGTCGCGCCAATCAACTGTTCATCAATCTCGGCAACGACAAGAACGGAGTGCCGCAGTTCAAGGATGAGGCGGCGGTGTATGGCGTGACCGACGGCGGCTACACCACGCAGGCAGTGTTTTTCGACTACGACCGGGATGACGATCTCGATCTGTTCCTGATCAACAATTCGCCGCGACCGGTGAGCAGCTTCGGGCTCCGCAACACGCGCCACGTGCGGGACTCGCTGGGCGGCGCCAAACTGTACCGCAACGACCGCGGACATTTTACCGATGTGAGTGCGGCGGCGGGCATCTACGGCAGCGAAGTTGGTTTCGGACTTGGCGTGGTGGTGGCCGACGTAAATCGCGACGGCCGGCCGGACATCTACGTGTCGAATGATTTCTTCGAGCGCGACTACCTGTACATGAACAATGGCGACGGCACATTCGCCGAGTCGTTGGACAAGCAGATGCCGTACAGCAGCTACTTCTCGATGGGGCTGGACATCGCTGACATCGACAACGACGGCTGGCCGGACATCTACACCACCGACATGATGCCGGAAGACGAGTACCGGCTACGCACAACGTCGGCGTTCGAAGGCTGGGATGTGTACCAGGCCAAGGTACTCAACGGCTACCATCACCAGTTCATGCGCAACATGCTGCAGCGCAACAACACCAATGGCACGTTCAGTGACATCGGGCAGATCGCCGGTGTGTCGCGGACAGATTGGAGCTGGAGCGCGCTGATCGCGGATCTCGACCTCGACGGGCGCAAGGATATCTTCGTCACCAATGGGCTGGCCAAAGACGTCACGTCGCAGGACTACATTTCGTCGCTGGCCAATCAGACGGCCGCCGAAGCGGTGTACAACGGACGGAAAGTGGACTTCCTGCAGTTGGTGAATGCGATGACGTCCACGCGTATTCCCAACTACATGTTCCGCAATCAGGGCAACATGCGCTTCACGAACGAGAGCGCCGCGTGGGGGCTGGACACACCAAGCTTCTCCAACGGGGCCGCCTATGCCGATCTCGACGGCGATGGCGCGCTGGATCTGGTTGTGAACAACGTGAACATGGAAGCGTTTGTTTATCGCAACAACACGCGCGCGCTGCACCCGGAGAACCACTTCCTGCAAGTGTCGTTGGAAGGTGAGGGGTTGAATACATTCGCGATCGGCGCGCGCGTCTCGGTGCGCCGCGGCGACGACCTGTTCGTGCAGGAGGAATCGCCGGTGCGCGGCTTCCAGTCGAGTGTACAGCCGCTGCTGACGTTCGGTGTCGGAACGCACGACCGCGTGGACTCGATCACCGTCCACTGGCCCGATGGACGCCTGAGCATTCTGCGCGACGTGCCGGCCAACCAGCGCGTCACCGTCAAGCAGGCGGATGCCATCAACGCTCTGGCGGACGCACCACTGGTTTCCGCCCGCAGTCTCTTTGTCGATGTGACCGCACAGGTGGCGCTCGGCTACGCCCATCACGAGAACGAGTTCGTCGATTTCGATCGTGAGCGGCTGATTCCAAAGATGCTGTCCACCGAAGGTCCAGCCGTCGCAGTGGGCGACGTGAACGGTGACCGACTGGACGACATTTTTCTGGGTGGCGCGAAGGAACAAACCGGGCAGCTGCTGTTACAGCAACCGGACGGACACTTTACGCGCAGCAATCCCGGGCTCTTCGAACCCGATTCGATATCGGAAGATGTGGGTGCCGTGTTCTTCGATGCAAACGGCGACGGGCGCCCAGACCTGTATGTCGTGAGCGGCGGCAACGAGTTCAGCGAGATGGCGCCGGCCTTGCAGGATCGCCTGTACCTGAATGACGGAAAGGGGCGCTTCCACAAGGCGATTGGCTGCTTACCGGCCGAGGGGGCGAGCGGTTCACACGTGGTGGCGGCAGACTTCGATAACGATGGTGACCAGGATGTGTTTGTTGGCGGTCGATCGGTGCCGGGTCATTACGGACAGGTACCGGAAAGCCTGCTTCTGCGCAACGACGGCACGGGCCTTTTCACGAACGTAACCGACCAAGCGGCGACAGGTCTTTCGCGTATCGGCATGGTGACCGATGCCGTCTGGAAGGACGTGGATGGCGATGCCAAGGTGGACCTGATTCTCGTCGGCGAGTGGATGCCGATCACGGTATTCCGCAACATGGGCGGCGGCCGACTGGCGAAACATTCGATACTTGGGCTCGCAAACAGCTCCGGATGGTGGAATCGTGTGATTGCCGGCGACTTCGCCGGGAACGGCCGAGTGGATTTCCTTATCGGCAATCTTGGCGTGAATGGCCGCTTGCGGGCCAGCAATGCGGAGCCGACGGTGATGTACGTGAAGGATTTCGACGGCAATGGGTTTGAAGAGCAAATCGTGACCACGGTGAGCGGTGGCAAGCGTTATCCGATTGTGTTGCGCGACGATCTCATTCGGGCGATTCCTCCGCTCAAGGCTCGCTACCGCAACTACAAGGACTACGCGACACAAACGATGACCGACATCTTTCCGCCTGCCGATCTGACGTCGGCAGTCGCGGATACGGCCAATACGTTCGAGTCGGTGTTGGCTCGCAATAACGGGGATGGCACGTTTACGCTGATCCCGCTGCCGCGAGAAGCACAGTCGTCGCCGATATACGGCCTGCTCACCGGCGACTTTGACGGCGACGGAAAGCTCGACGTACTCTCAGCGGGCAACTTCGACGGGTTCAAGCCAGAACTGGCGCGCATGGCGGCGGGCTATGGTCTGCTCCTGCACGGCGACGGCCAGGGGAGATTCACGCCTTTAAACGCGTCGTCTTCCGGCGTGGTCGTGCGCGGACAGGCGCGCGATATCAAACGAATCCGCACGCGTACTGGTGAGATGATCATCGTGGTCCGAAACAACGACACCCCGCTCTTCTTGCGTTCTGGAGGCGAGCGATGAACACGTCCTTCGTTCAGCCAAGGCAGTTCGCTTGGCGCTGGCGGGTTGTTTTGGTGATGTCTGGCGCGCTGGTGTCCACCTGCGCGCGCAGTGCAATTACGCCGACGACTACAGCAGCCGCGATGGCCGATGCGGCGCCGTTGCATCACGCGGTGCACGATCTCACCAGCGTGATCGTGTACGACATCTTCAGCCCGCCACAGGCGAGCCGGATTTACGCCTATGGCAGCGTGGCCGCGTATGAGGTGCTGAGGCAGGCCGATACGAGCTACAAGTCGCTGGCCGGCCAGCTGAAGGGGCTGACACCCGTGCCGGCTCGACAGAACGGCGTTGAGTACTCGCTGCCGCTGGCCGGCATCCACGCGTTGATGACGGTTGGTCGGCAGCTCACGTTCTCGCGTGCGCGCATGGACACGCTTCGCCGCGCGCTGGACGAGCAGTACCGTCAGCGCGGCCTGTCGGCCGATGTGTATCAGCGTTCCATCGCCTATGGCGACACGGTGGCGGCGCACGTACTGGCATGGGCTGCGAAGGACAACTACAAAGAAATGCGCGGCATGCCCAAGTACACGGTCACCAAGGAACCCCAGCGCTGGGTACCGACGCCGCCGGCGTACATGGATGCGATCGAACCGAACTGGGCGAAACTGCGGCCTTTTGTTATCGATTCGGCGGCCCAGTTTCGGCCTGAGCCGCCGCTGTCGTTCGATGCATCCAAAGGTTCGCCCTTCTATGCGCAAGCGAAGGAAGTGTACGATGTGGGTCGCGGGCTTACCGACGAGCAACGGGCGATCGCGGCGTTCTGGGACTGCAACCCGTACGTGATGCACGTACAGGGTCACACCATGTTCGCCACGAAGAAGGTGACGCCAGGCGGCCACTGGATGGGTATCGTCGCGATCGCGTCGCGCTCGGCCAAAGCCAACATGTTAGTGTCGGCCGATGCGTATGCGCGCACCGCGCTGGCGCTCGCCGACGGGTTCCTCAGCGTGTGGGAGGCGAAGTACGCCACCAACGTCGTACGACCGGAAACCGTGATCAATCGGTATCTGGACGAGACGTGGGAGCCTTTGCTGCAGACGCCGCCGTTTCCCGAATACACAAGCGGGCACAGCGTCATCTCGACTGCGGCCGCCGTAGTGCTGAGCGAACAGTTCGGGGACAACTTCGCGTTCGCCGACTCCACCGAGCAGGAGTACGGGCTGCCGGTGCGATCGTTCGACTCGTTCCGGGAAGCGGCAAACGAAGCCGCGGTCAGCCGGCTGTACGGCGGCATTCACTATCGCCGCGCCATCGAGCAAGGGCAGTTGCAGGGTGCCAAGGTGGGCGAGCTGATCGTGCAGCGTGTGCAGACCCATCCCGTCACGCGCGTCGCCAACAGGTGACCAGTCGCTGGCGAGCGCTGGTCGCGCTCGGCTTCGCCATCTCGTGCCGACCAAGCGACGACACATCGCGACAGACAACCATCGCGAGTGCCAAGCCCGCCGTGCCTCTGGAGCCGCTGTTCGAGCTGCTCGCTCCCGCGACAACCGGCGTGACGTTTGAGAACACGCTGCCCGAGACGCCCGACTTCAACATCCTGAACTACCTGTACTACTACAATGGCGGCGGAGTCGCGGTCGGCGACGTTAATAGCGATGGTCTCCCCGATCTCTACTTCTCGTCCAACGTCGGCAAGAACCGGCTCTACCTGAACAAGGGCAACTACCGGTTCGACGACGTAACCGACAAGGCAGGCGTTGGTGGGCCAGAGGGATGGAAGACCGGTGTGACGATGGCCGACGTGAACGGCGACGGCCGCGTGGACATCTACGCGTCGGCGATCAGTTACCTCACTATGCGCGGCCACAATGTGCTGTACATCAACAATGGCGACGGCACGTTTCGAGATGACTCGAAAATGTCGGGGCTCGATCATGTCGGGTATTCAACGCAGGCCACGTTTCTCGACTACGACGCCGACGGGGATCTTGACCTCTTCCTGCTCAGTCACTCGACGCACACGGAGCGGGCCATCGGGACCGCACTCAGGCGCGACGTGCGCAGCCCACTGGGCGGCGGGCGACTGTACCGCAACGATCATGGTCGCTTCACCGACGTGAGCGCGAAGGCCGGTATCTACGGCGGTATCGAGGGATTTGGCCTGGGCGTGGTGGCCAGCGACCTGGATGGCGACGGATGCATTGATCTGTACGTGGCCAATGACTTCCAGGAAAACGACTTTCTCTATCACAACAACTGCAACGGCACATTCTCCGAGCGCATTACTACCGCCACCCGGCACACCAGCCGGTTCTCCATGGGCGTGGACGCGGCGGACATCAACAACGACGGACGACCTGACCTGATTGTCGCCGACATGATGCCCGATCGAGAAGACGTGCTCAAGTCGTCGGCCAACGCGGAAAGCTTCAACCTCTTCAATCTGCGACTCGAGGCCGGCTATCATCCGCAGTATGCGCGGAATACGCTGCAGCTCAATCGCGGCGACGGCCGCTTCAGCGACATCGGCTATCTGGCTGGCGTTTCTGCCACCGACTGGAGCTGGGCCACGTTGTTCGCCGACCTCGACAACGACGGCCGGAAGGACCTGTTCATCAGCAGTGGCATCTTTCGCCGTCCGAACGATCTCGATTACATCAACTTTGTCGGAAACGCCACAGTGCAGGCCTCGTTGGCCCAGGGAATCACGCAGGAAAATCTCGCGCTGCTCAAGCAGATGCCGCAGGTACCGGTCAGCAATCACGCGTTCCGCAACGATGGCGGCTTGCGATTCACCGACATGGCGCAGGCGTGGGGGATAGGCCAGCGCGGTTTCTCGAACGGCGCGGCGTATGTGGACCTGAACAACAGCGGCGCGCTGGATCTGGTGGTGAACAACGTGAACGCGCCCGCGTCGATTTACCGCAATCAGGCACGTGCACGCAACCGCAACGCGTACCTGATGGTGCAGCTCAAGGGCGATGGTGCCAACACCGCAGGCATCGGCGCCCGGCTGATCGCGCGTCAGTCCGGCCAACAGCAGGTGCTCGAGCAAAGTCCGACGCGCGGCTTCCAGTCGTCGGTCGACCCGCGACTGCACTTCGGTTTCGGCAGCGCGACCACGCTCGATTCACTGATCGTCGTCTGGCCCGACCGCCGCTTCCAGGTGCTCACCCATGTCGCGCTGAATGCGACGCTCACCGTCAGCCAGCGTGACGCGCATGGCCGCTACGACTTCGCGCGCGCGAACATGTCGGCTGACACCAGCGCGGTGTTCAGCGATGTCAGCGCGCAGGTGAAGCTGGAATACCGCCACGTCGACAATTCATTCAACGACTTCGACCGCGAACCACTGATGCCGCACATGCTCTCGGGCGAAGGACCGGCGATGGCGGTGGGCGACGTCAATGGCGATGGACTCGACGACCTGTATCTTGGCGGCGCCAAGTGGCAACCGGGGGCGCTGCTGCTGCAACAACCCGATGGCAGCTTTCGCCAGAGCGTCCAGCCAGCGATCGCCGCCGACAGCGTGTCGGAAGATGTCGATGCGATTTTCTTCGACGCGAACGGCGATGGCCACAGCGACCTGTTCGTAGTGAGCGGTGGGAACGAATTCTTCGGTACCGCCGACCAGATGCGCGATCGCCTCTACATGAACGACGGGCAAAGTCACTTCCGCCGCGCGACAAACGCGTTGCCGGCGTACTTCGAGAACGGGTCGGTCGCGGTCACTGGCGACTACAACGGCGATGGCTATCCGGACCTGTTTGTGGGCGCGCGCGTGGTCACCGGAAAGTACGGGATTTCACCGCACAGCCACCTGCTGCGCAACGACGGACAGGGCCGGTTCACCGATGTGACGTCGTTGGCGCCGGGGTTGTCGGAGGCCGGTATGGTGACGTCAGCAGTATGGACCGATTATGACGGCGACGGCCAACTCGACCTGATCGTGGTTGGCGAGTGGATGCCTGTGCGAGTGTTTCATCAGGAGTCGGGACGCTTTGTTGAACGCACAAAAGATGCGGGTCTGGCTGACACCGAGGGGTGGTGGAACACGGTAGTGGCCACCGACGTGGACGGCGATGGCCATCCGGATCTCGTGCTGGGCAACCTTGGCCGCAATGCGTACATCACAGCGTCGGTTGCCGAGCCGGCGCACATGTACGTCAGTGATTTCGGCAAGAACGGGACGCTCGAGCAGATCATCACGTTCTACAAGCACGGCGTGAGCTATCCGATGGCTGGTCGCGATGAGCTGGTGAAGTTGCTGCCGACACTTCGGCCACGCTATCCGACGTATGCGTCGTTCGGGGCCAGTCGCGTCACGGATATTTTCTCATCGACTGAACTTGCCGCTGCCACTCGGCTTTCGGCGCGCGAGTTCAGCAGCGTGATCGCGCGAAATACCGGCAAGGGCACGTTCACGCTGCAGCCGCTTCCGATCGAGGCGCAGATGTCGACGGTGCAGGCCGTGCTGCCGCGCGATTTCGACGGAGACGGCCATGTTGACCTGCTCTTGGCGGGAAACTTCAGCAAGGTACCGCCATTGCAAGGACGTTATGACGCGAGCTACGGACTGCTGCTGCGCGGCGACGGGCGCGGCCAGTTCACCGCAGTCGAGATGACGGATAGCAAGCTGCAGCTCGAGGGCGATGCGAAGCACCTGGCTCTGCTTCAGCACGCCAAGCTTGGTGCGCTGGTGATGGTGGCGCGGAACAACCAGAGGGCCCAGGTCCTGAGTGCGCCTCGGGTGAGAGGCCAGAGGAGTGAGCGGAAAAAGGAGTGAGGCCTCCAACACCTCACCCCTCCATCACCCTCCAACAGAAGGTCATGCCATGTCATGCTATTTCTGAGACACAACACCAGCGCGATCCGCGCGTCTTGCCTTCTGCTGGCCGCGCTGGCCGCCTGCACTGGCGACGCACCAACGCCGCCGCAGCTGCCGCCGGTCGCCCCTCCGCCGGAACTCACCCAGAGTTACCGTCCAAGCGGTCACGCCGCCGCCGGTGATGTGTTCGTGCATCTGTTTGAGTGGCGCTGGCCCGACATTGCGCGCGAGTGCGAAGTGTGGCTCGGCCCCAAGGGCTACAAGGCGGTGCAGATCTCGCCGCCGTCCGAGCACGCTATCATCACGAGCGGCGGCGCGTTCTACCCGTGGTGGCAGCGCTATCAAACCGTCAGCTATCGTCTGGACCAATCACGGTCGGGTACGGCGGCGGAGCTCACCGACATGGTGACGCGGTGTCGCGCGGTGGGCGTGGAGATTTATGCCGATGTCGTCATCAACCACATGACCGCCGGAAGCGGTATTGGCAGCAGCGGCAGCACGTATTCCAAGTACAGCTATCCCGCGGTTCCGTGGAGCAGCACCGATTTCCATTCCGCATGCGGCATCGACAGCTATGCAGTGGTGTTCCAGGTCCAGAGTTGCGAACTGGTGGGACTGGCCGACCTGCGCACGGAAGACGCGGGCGTTCGCGAAAAGATCGCGCAATACCTGATAGCGCTGAACGCCGTCGGTGTTGCCGGGTACCGCATCGATGCCGCCAAACACGTGGCGCCGCTCGATATCGAGGCCATCATCACACGGGTCAACACTGCGGCGACGGCTGCGGGGCGAGCGCGTCCGTACGTGTTCATGGAGATCGTCAACAACACGGGCGAAGCGGTGACGCCCCAACAATACTACGGCGTTGGCTATGCGTCGGGTGGGGCGTCGGACGTGACCGACTTCCAGTTTGGATACCGGATGACCGATGCGTTCGGTGGTAGCAGTGGCGGAACCCTGCTGGCCGTGACGCTGCAGGCGCCCGGTGTGCTGCCGGCCGACAAGAGCGTGGTGTTCGTGGACAATCACGACACCCAGCGCGGGTCGAGTCTGTACTATGCGAACGCCAGCTACGAGCTGGCGCAGATTTTCATGCTGGCGCAACCGCAAGGGTTTCCCAGTGTGATGTCGAGCTTCGGATTCGACCGATCGACGCTGAGCGGCCGAGATGGCGGTCCGCCGTCTGCGAGCGCCGGTGTGACGCAGTCTACGTTCGCGCCCGATGGTTCGTCGCGATGCACCGCCACGCTGGGCAGTGCGCAGCAGAACGCGTGGATCTGTGAACATCGGCGACCGGCGATCGCCAACATGGTTGCATTCAGGCGTGCGGCTATCGGTACGCCGTTCTCAGCGTGCGGTCGGGCGAGCGCCTCGATTGGCGACGATCCGAACCGCGTGGCAATGTGCCGTGATGGCGCGGGTTTCGTGGCGCTCAATCGCACGTCCGGCGACGTTTCGGCAACGCTGCCCACAAAGCTGGCCGCGGGCAGTTACTGCAATGTTGCGCGCTACGACTTTACGCCCGCGGCCAGCGGTCGCTCGGCCGCGTGCACTGGTCCTGCGGTAATCGTCACCGCCAGCGGTGATGCGTCGGTGACGGTACCGACCATGGGCGCCGTCGCGCTGCATGTTGGGGCCCGCCTGAACTGAGCGACAAGGTTGTCGGCGCACATTGAGTGCGCGTTGTCGTCCTCATGCCCGGGCGCCAACAATCCTGAATTGCGGATCGATCAGCACGTCCGCCAACGCCGCCTGCCGGGCGATGATGTCGTGTTCGATAGCGAGGATCTGGGCGATGATTGGTGTGTCGATATCGCGATTGCGCCGACGTCGACGCGTTTCGGTGGCCTCGTGCGTGGCCTCGAGAAAGATGCGCGCGTCGAGATCGACCAGCCGCAGCGCGTAGGTGCCCTCGACGATCAGAAGGTCGGTCGCTGAAAAATCGAATCGCTGCGTGACGAAGCGATTGCCAGGGTAGTCCACCAGCGGGCCGAGCACATCGGCGGCCCCTGCGCGAAAGGCATCGATGTGCTGCGCCAGCAAGGCGAGGTTGACCTCGTGCGAACCCACATGGGCCAGCGACTCGAGCCGATGCTCATGATTTGTGCGGGGCGGCAGCACGAAGTAGTTGTCCTGGTTGAGAACCACGGCGCGAACACCGGACGCCGTGAATGCCTTCGCGAGGCTGTCGGCCGTTACCGACTTACCGCTCCCCGACTCGCCGGCGAGTCCAACCACGCGCCGATTCGGCGCCTGCGATGCCCAGAGTGTTTGAAGGATGCCCAGCAGCTCCTGGGCCAACAACGCACTTTCTTGACGATGGCTCATGCGGCGAAGAATTTCTGTGTGGATGACGTTCCTGCGTGGCGCATGAAGACGATTCCCGTTGCCGAATAGGCCATCTGTGCGGTGCCGCCGGGCACACCGCTGACGCCGTGCAGGAACTCTTCGAAGGCAAACGGATGGCCGTCGCCGATCCGCGCCGCCGTAAGTTCCTGCAGTCGGCCCAGCGCCGCCGTTTTATTGGTGTGACCCAGCGCCAGTGACAGCCAGCCAAGCCAGATTGGCCAGATGCCGCCGTTGTGGTACTCGTGTGGGGCGTTGCGGAATTCGTGCAGGTGATAGTGGCGCAACGCGGGCCACTGGGGGTGTTGCTCGTCAATGACTGGATGGAACGCCGGCGGCAGCGCACCACACGACAGGAACGTGGCGTCAATCCAGGCCAGCGCCGATTCGCCAAGTCGCGGCGCCACCCCCGACAACGCAAGCAAACTACAGGCGGCCAGGTCGAACATGTCCTGTGAACCGACGGGTGACAGCGATGCCACCGGATGCCCTGCAACGCGCTGCGCATCCAGCCAGTAGCGGGCATCGATGGTTTCGCTGATGCGGCTGGCCTTCTCAACCCACGCGGGCTCCGCATAGGTCGCGCCAACCAGCCCGAGCCCCCACGCGCGAAGCACCTGATCGTACAGGATGTAGCCGTCGTAGACATACTCGTCGGCCCAATTACCTCCAGTGGGGATGTAGATCAGGTTTCTCCCGTTGTATTCGATGGCATCGAGTAAACGCACAACCGCGCCAACCGACGTGCGAAAGTCTGCCGCGTCCAGCACGCCGGCCCGGTGGCCCAGCGCGATGCCTATGAGGTACCAGGTGGCTGGATCGATGCGTGGGGCCAATGTGCCGAAGCTAACGTGGGGTGGCGCATCCGGGCGAATTTCGAAGTTCGACGCGATCTGGCCTTCGGCGCCCTGCAACTCCCGCAACCGCTCAAGTGTCCGCACCAACCCCCGCGCGACGATTGCGTCGCCGGCCAGCAAACCTGCCACACCTGCCATGACCGCATCGCGGGCGAAGACAGCCCGGTAGTCTGCTGTTGCCGTCGTTGACAACGACGCATGAATTCCGTCGGGGCCGCTCAACGCCCGCAGCAGCGCTATCGCCTGTGTGTCCCGACCGCTCTGGACATCCACCGTCACCTCACGCGAAGATTGCCAATGAATAATCCCACCGCTGTGGCGCCAACGAGGCCGATGCTCTCGTTTTGGCAAGTTGTCAACATGAACATTGGGTTCTTCGGAATCCAGTACAGTTTCGGGCTTCAGCAAAGCAACATGAGCCCGATCTACAAGTACCTTGGTGCCGACGAGGCCAGCCTGCCATTGCTGTGGCTCGCCGGTCCGATGACGGGACTGCTGGTGCAGCCGATCGTCGGTGCCATGAGCGACCGCACCCTGAGCCCGCGCGGCCGCAGGACGCCGTACTTCCTGATCGGCGCCGTGCTGTGCAGCATCGCGCTGCTGGCAATGCCGTTCAGCCCGACCCTGTGGATGGCGGCCAGCTTGCTCTGGATCCTCGACGCGGCCAACAACATCACCATGGAGCCCTATCGGGCCTTCGTGAGTGACCGACTCAATGCGAGCCAGCACTCCATCGGGTTCCTCACGCAGAGCGCGTTCACGGGGCTGGGCCAGACGCTGTCGTACCTCACGCCATCCATCCTGGTTGTGATCGGCATGAACAAGGACGCGGTGAACGGGCGCGGCATCCCCGAAATCACCGTCGTAGCGTTCATCATCGGCGCCATTTTCTCCATCTCGTCCATCTGGTGGACGGTCAAATCCACACCCGAGCTCCCGCTCACGCCGGAGGAGCGCACGCGCATTGAGGCGCTGCCCACGGGGTTCGCTGCCTCACTGCGCGAAGTCAGTGAGGCCTTCCGCGACATGCCGCACACCATGAAGCAGTTGGCGGTCATGAAGCTGTTCCAGTGGTACGCGATGTTTTGCTATTGGCAGTATATCGTGCTGTCCCTGGCGTACACGCTGTTCAACACCCGTGATGCGAGCACGCCCGGCTTTCGCGAAGCCGCGTTGGTGAACGGTCAGATCGGCGGCTTTTACAACTTCGTGGCGTTCGTTGCCGCGTTTGCCATGGTTCCGTTCACCAAACGCTTTGGCCCAAAGGTGATGCACGCCATCTGCCTCACGCTCGCCGGCGCGGCCATGCTCTGGATTCCGTCCATCACCGATCGCACACTGCTGTTCGTCCCGATGATCGGGGTTGGACTCGCCTGGGCCAGCATCATGGGCAATCCATACGTGATGCTTGCCGGGAGCATTCCGCAGGAACGAGTGGGGGTCTACATGGGCATCTTCAACATGTTTATCGTCATCCCCATGATGATCCAGATCTTCACGCTGCCCCTATTCTATCACGCATGGCTCGACGGCAACCCCGCCAACGTGATCCGTCTGGCCGGCGCGCTGCTGCTATGCGCCGCGCTGGCCGTGATGCGAGTGCGTCTGACGGGCACCGAAGGCACCCCGCAACCGTTGCCGCGACCCGACCGCGCATGAGAGACATCGTGAAGTACACACTCACGCACCTCGTCGGGTACGCGTTGGGGTGCCTGGCACTGGCGCCTGTGGTGACGCACCGGGCGCTGCTTTACGCACAGCAACCGCCGCGCGCATTCTCTCCGGCGTACGATCCGGTGCGCGACCTCGGAGCGCTCTTTCGTGACGTCCAACTCGGTTCGGTGTTCCCGGACTCGAAAACGTTTGTGGATTCGAAGCCGCGTCTGGCGCCGGCCGTAATCGTGCAGCGTTACGCGGCTGAGAAAGGAAAGCCCAGGTTCTCGCTTTCCGAATTCGTTACCCGACATTTCGACGTGCCACGCGCCGCTGCCTCGGCGCCGACCGACCGCGCGGCGTTGATGGAGCAGCACATCACGGCGCTCTGGCCGATGCTCACACGCACACCCGACACCTCCAAAGCGCTATCGACGCTGTTGCCGTTGCCATTCCCGTACGTGGTACCGGGCGGCCGCTTTCGCGAGGTCTACTACTGGGATTCGTACTTCACCATGCTTGGCCTGGTACAGAGCAAGCGCGTCGATCTCGTCAAGAGCATGCTCGACAACTTCGCGCATCTCATCACGACCGTCGGCCACATGCCCAACGGCAATCGCGTGTACTACCTGGGTCGCAGTCAGCCACCGTTCTTCGCGGCGATGGTGGGGTTATATGCCGAAGCTACCGACAGCGCGCAGGCGCTGCGCTACATCGACGCGATGCGACGTGAACACGAGTTCTGGATGGACGGCGCGTTGCAGGTAAAGCCGGGCAGCGCATGGCGGCGCGTGGTTCGTCTGGCCGACGGCACGCTGCTCAATCGGTACTATGATGACCTGCCGGGACCTCGTCCCGAGTCGTATCGGGAAGACTCCAAGCTCGCGGACGGCGTGAGCGCGACCGCACGACCGGCGCTGTTCACAAACCTGCGCGCTGCGGCGGAGAGCGGCTGGGACTTTTCCACGCGCTGGATGCGTGATCCCAACGACCTGCGCACGATTGAAACCATCGAACTGGCGCCGGTAGACCTCAATAGCCTCATGTATCACGCCGAGCGCACTCTCGCCGCGCTGCTCGTGCGCCGCGGCGGCGCTGGCGACGCGGCCGAAAGCAAAAAATTCGCTGCGACTGCGGCCTCGCGTTTGGTGGCGATTCGCAAGTATGCGTTCGATGCGCAGGACGGCTACTTCTACGACGTGCGCTGGCGCACCGGAATGCCGGAGCGAGCGCGTCCCACGATGGCCGCGGCCGCGCCGCTGTACTTCAGGGTAGCGACGGCTGAGCAGGGGCGGGCGGTGGCC
>JANMRE010000742.1:0-3430 GCA_031370885.1 Gemmatimonadaceae bacterium | reverse complement strand
CAACCAAAAGGGCAGGAGGTTATTGAGACGGGAGACGGGAGACGGGAGACGGGAGACCCCGTCGGCCGGACGTCTCCCGTCTTCCTTCTCCAGTCTCCAGTCTGCATTCACCGTTCCCGCGTTACAGACTTCCGCCTGACTTTCGCGTCGAACAGCGGTGCGAGATACGCCACCAGCAGTCGCTTGAGTTCGTCGAGCAGCGGCTTTTTTTCGGCAGCAGCGGCGCGACTGCGTCGGGCGAGCACAGCCTGGCCCACGGATGCACTGACGAGCGCCGCGCGACGGCGCTCCTTCGCTGACAGAGCGGGATTGCGCGCGGCAAACAAGACATCCAGTCGATCGACGAACGAATCGAACAACTGCGCGCGCAGTCGCACGGGCGCCGAACGGGTGTCGTCGGCTGGTCCTTCGTTGGTGGCGAACACGCGTCGAAAGGCGGGATTGCGATCGTGGAATTCGGCGAGCGGACGGACGATCCGATCGATGAGTCGCTCCAGGGTCAAGCCGTGCGGATCCATGGGGAACGCGCGCTCGTGGATGGCGCGCATCTCGTCGGCGTAACGCAGGGCGAGCGCCGCCAATACGGCGTCACGATTCGGGAAGAACTGATAAAGCGATCCCTTAGCGGTGTGGGCCTTGCGCGCGATGGCCTCTGCCGTAGCGGCGGCGATCCCTGACTCGGCGATGACCTCGGCGGCGGCGTCGAGCAACAGCTCGACGCGTCGTTGTCCGCGTGACTGTCGGGGGCGCCGACGATAGGCGTCGTCGGCGTCGGAGGCTGGCGACACGGGTGTGCTGGTCTGGTCTGAGGAGAGCGTCGTCATCGAGCATCAATGAGCACGGCCACCACGTCCATGACGTTGGTGCCGGTGGGTCCGGTACGCAACAGATCTCCCGCCGCATCCAGCGAAAACCATGAGCGGCCCGTGACGAGATCGCGATCGGGTCGGCGTTGACCGAGTCGTCGAGCGTTGACGGGCGTTTCACAATCGACAATCGCGCCGGCGGCATCGGTGGGTCCGTCACGCCCATCGGTACCGGCGGCCAGCAGGGTGATTCGCCAGGCGAAGTCTTCAACGTTGCGCGCGCGCTCCTCCAGTCGCATGGCGGCCGACAGTGCCAGCGCTTGCATGCGACCGCCTTTCATGGGTTCATCGGGCGTGCCGTCAGCTTCATCTTCGGCCAGTGCGCGATCAACCATCTGACGCAGGTGCACCACCGGTTCGCCACCAGCAATCCACACGGCGCGCTCATGTCGCGGCAGTGTGGCGGCCATCTGCAACGCGCGTCGTGCGATCGCGTCACCCAGATCCGCGGCGTCGCCTTCCAGCGGCACGTCGTCGATGGTCACGTGATCTGCGCCCGACGCGCGCGCAGCGCGGGCGAGCGATTCCACGGCGTCACGATTGCGCGCCACGTACTGATACGAGACAGCGGCGAACGCGGGATGATTTCTCGAGGGAACCGACGGCGGTGCGTCGCCGCCCTGCGCGCCCAGGAATTGCGCCATGTCACGTTCAAGACTGCTGCGCAGGTCGTGCGCGTCCAACAGCGCGAAGAACGTAGTGTCATCGAGTGGCTCGGGAGAGCAGGGTCCTGAGCCGATCACTTCGGGTGCGTCGCCGATGACATCGGAGATCGCAAAAACCGCAACGTGCGCCGCGCCGCGCGCATGCAGCGCGACGTCCAATCGTCCGGCGCCCCAGCGCAGTATGCGTCGGCGAATCGCATTCATCTCGTGAATGGCGAGTCCCGACTCAAGCAGTGTCTGCGCGAGGTTGGCGATATGCGCCTGAGCGCGACCAGCATCACCTACGCGCTGCGAGAGTGCGGCGGTTGGCGCAGCCGCCAACGCTGTCGTACCGCCCGACAGCAACACGAACACGAGGTCGTTGGGCTCGACGTACCGCACCGCGTCATCAATCGCGTCGGCGGCAGTGAGCGAGGCGGGTCCCGGTACGGGATGGTCACCCAGATGCACTTCGACGGCCCAGGGAAGCGTTCCGCGCGGGCCCAGTTCACTGATAGCCGGCTGGTGCGACGTGACCACCACGCCGGACGTGATGGAAATGTTGCGCTCGAACAAGGCGTCGGCTGCGCCAGCCGTCATGGCCGATGCGGCCTTGCCGAGTGCGATGACGTGCACACGCGTGTTTGGCGCGAGCGCCGATGGGTGCGACGCCATCCACGCGCGCACGGAGTCGCGTGTGCGTGGAAACGGCGCCGCGCCCTCGACCGCCGCCCGATACAGGGCGGCAGCGAAGGCGCGTGATGGTGATGCGGCTGGCAATCGGTACTCGGCGTGCTGGAACTACTTCGCGCCGCCCGCCTGTGCGATGGCCGTACCCAACGTGGTGTACGCGTCTGCGGACATTTGCAGGAACGGCGTGTTGATGTAGGCGATCTTGCCCGTCGGGTCGATCACATACAGGTGACGCTTGTGACCGCGACCCGGCGCATTGTTGGCGCCGAAGGCTGTGCCAACTGCGGCATCAACGTCAGAGCCAAAGCGGAACGGGAAGTTGGCATCCTTGGCCCACGAGATGAGCGCGGTGTCCGGATCGATGCTGACGCCAATCAGTGACACCTTCTTGCCGCCCATGAACACCTGCGCGTACTGGTCGCGATACGCTTCCATCTGTGTGGTGCAGCCGCTGGTGCGGGCCTTGGGGAAGAACGCCAGCACGACGGTCTCACCGCGGTGCTCGGAGAGCTTGAACTTTTTGGACTCAACGCCCGCCGACGTGACCGTCGTGACCGTGAAGTCCGGCGCCATATCGCCAACCTTGAGCGCGTTGACGGCAGGTGCGGCCTGTGCGCCGGCTGAGGAGAGCGCGATGACCGACAGGGCGACGAACGTGGACGCGGCGGTAAAAGGCTTTCTCACAGTGCGTGTGAAAACGGACATGAACGGTTCCTCGAATGACACGGGTGGTGAATCGCGGCGACCGCCGAGCGGATTGGTGCGTGGCGGCTACCAGAGAACGTTAACGTCGGGTGCAGCGTTGCGCCCCTGTCACTGGGTCAGGACGCATGAGTGACTGCGTGAGTGGACAGGTGGCATACTGGATGGGTTCTACGCGTTGGTACATCGAGAGATAGGGAATGGCACGGCTTGTGCTTGTAGAGACATCCGGCGGCGTGTGCCGCACACGTGCCTTGCGCTTTCGCACGGCCCATTCGGAGGATTCATGACACTCATTCGTTCGCGACTCGCCCTGCTGGCGCTTCCTGTCGGTCTGATCACACTCACCGCGTGTGATCGTAACGTGGGCCGAACCGATGATTTGCTGCGCGCCGACCTGGCTGCGGCGGCGCAGGCTCCTTCAATGCGTCAGCAGTTTGCGAGTCCGCAGGAATTGGGCTATCCGCCGGGAACGGCCCCGGGCTATGCGCCGCAGTATGGTGTGCCGCCGCAGTATCCGTATCC
>JANMRE010000660.1:0-11878 GCA_031370885.1 Gemmatimonadaceae bacterium | reverse complement strand
TGGGCATCGAACCCTCGCACCGAGGCCGCGACGACAGCGACGAGAACGCCCTCGTGGAGGCGATCATCGGCCTATTCACGGGAGAACGGCGCATGGCGAACTCGTGGTTGCCCGTCAACGGCGGTAACGTTTCCGCATGCGTTCTCCTCTCGTCGCCATCGTCGCGGCACTCGTGCTCTCGATTGGCCGTGTTCCTGCGGCGTCCGCGCAGCCGTACGCCCAGTCGCCCAGCGACGCGGCCCTCCTCGCGCCGCTCCGCTGGCGCAACATCGGCCCCAACCGCGGCGGCCGCTCGATCACCGCCACCGGCTCCGCGCAACGACCGCTCGAGTACTACTTCGGCGCGACCGGCGGCGGGCTCTGGAAAACCATTGACGGCGGGACGAGCTGGGCGCCCGTCACCGACGGTCAGCTCAAGAGTTCATCGGTGGGCGCCGTGGCGGTGGCCGAGTCGAATCCGGATGTCGTGTACATGGGTATGGGCGAGGCCGAGCTGCGCGGCAACGTCATGCAGGGTGACGGTGTCTATCGCAGCACCGATGCCGGCGCGCACTGGTCACACATCGGCCTGGCCAACACGCAGGCCATCGCGCGCATCCGCATCGATCCGCGCGATCCCGACCGCGTGTACATCGCGGCACTCGGCCACCCGTACGCGCCGAACGACGAGCGCGGCGTGTTCCGCACGACGGACGGCGGCAAGAGCTGGGCGAGGATTCTGTTTCGCAATGATCGCGCCGGCGCCGTCGATCTCATCATCGACCCCAACAACCCGCGCGTCCTCTACGCCACTTTGTGGGAAGTCTACCGTCGGCCGTGGATGCTCTGGAGCGGCGGAGCGGGGTCGGGCCTGTTCAAATCCGTCGACGGCGGCGATACCTGGACGGAACTCACTCATAACACCGGCCTCCCGGGTGGCGTCCTGGGCAAGATCACCGTCACCGTCAGTGGTGCCGATAGTCGGCGCGTGTGGGCGAATGTCGAAGCCGAGCGCGGCGGGCTGTATCGCTCCGACGACGCTGGCGCGACGTGGGCGCTGGTCAACGCCGGCCGCAATCTCTGGCAGCGCGCGTTCTACTTCATGCGGCTTACCGCCGACCCCACGAATCGCGACGGGGTCTACGTGCTGAATTTTCTGATCGAGAAGTCGGTGGACGGCGGCAAGACATTTACGACCATCGATGCCCCACACGCGGACCATCACGACTTGTGGATCGATCCACGCGACCCGCGTCGGATGATCGAAGCGAATGACGCGGGCGCGATAGTGTCCGTCACGGGCGGCGCCACGTGGACCAGCACACGCTATCCCACAGCGCAGATCTATCGGGTCGCCACCACCGACGAAACGCCGTATCACGTCTGCGGTGCACAGCAGGACAACTCCACTATCTGCGTGCCGAGCGATGCCGCGAGCGCGATGGCGCCTCCGGGTTCGCGACCCGGCGACTGGTACTACGAGGTGGGAGGTGGTGAGAGCGCCGACATCGCGCCCAAGCCGGGGGCGCCGGACATTCTCTTCGCCGGCGCGACGAACACGCTCACACGGTTCGATCGACGCACCGGACAGGCGCGTGACGTGCAGCCGAATCCGCGCCTTGTCATGGGGGAGCCTGCCTCGGCAATGCCGGAACGATGGAACTGGACCTATCCCATCGCGGTCTCGCGCGTGGGCGCGCCATACGCGTCGGCCGTCACACCGCGTGTCGGAGCGCGACCCGGGCCCGTCGCGCTCTATGCGGGGTCACAGCATCTCTGGAAGTCCGTCGACGACGGCCGCACCTGGCGGAGGATCAGCCCCGATCTCACGCGGGCCGACAGCGCGACGATGGGGAACAGCGGTGGCCCGATCATGCTCGACCAGGATGGTCCTGAGATTTACGCAACCATCTTCACCATCGCGCCGTCGCGGCGCGAGGCGCGCACCATCTGGACGGGGTCGGACGATGGGCTGGTCTACCTCACACGCGATGGCGGCGCGCACTGGAACAACATCACACCGCCCGGCCTCGCGCCCAACTCGCGCGTCAGCCGCATCGACGCGTCGCCGCATCGCGCCGGCGCTGCGTATGTGGCCGTCGAGCGACAGCAGATGGATGATCGCGCGCCATATATCTGGCGCACCGACGATTACGGCGCCACGTGGACGAAAATCGTCAGCGGCATTGCCGACGAGGACTTCGTGCGCGTGGTGCGCGAAGATCGCGTACGCGCCGGGCTGCTCTTCGCCGGTACGGAACATGGCGTGTACGTGTCGTTCAACAATGGCGCGGCCTGGCGGCCGCTGTCGCAGAATCTGCCCGACGTACAGGTGTCCGATCTGGTAGTGGAGGCCCGCGATGTTGTGATCGCCACGCATGGGCGCTCGTTCTATGTGTTGGATAACATCGAGCCGCTGCGGCAATTCACTGCCGAGATGCTGGCAGGACGTGCCACGGGTACGCACTTGCTCAAGCCGGCCACTGCGGTGCGCCGTGTCTACTCGGCAGACTTCGACTATCTCCTCGACGCACCCGCCGACAGCGTGCGCCTTGACGTGCTCGAGCCGAGCGGTGCGCTCGTGCGCACCATCGCGATCTCGAGCCGCGGCGCACTCACGCGCGGCCTGCATCGCGCCTCGTGGGACGGGCGCTACACCGGCGCGACCAGTTTCCCCGGTATCGTGCTGGAAGGTGGCGATCCGCGCCGTGGTCCGTGGGCACCACCCGGACGATATCGCGTACGGCTGACCGCCTTTGGCATCGCGCCGCACAGCACCGCCCCGGGCGGCACCAGCACGACGTCTGGCACCGTCACCGACCTGCAGGACCTCGTGCTGGTCAAGGATCCGCGACTCACCGACGTCACGGATGCCGACCTGCGCGCGCAATTCGTCCTGGCGCGAGCCATTCGCGATGAGGAGAGCGCGGCAAACGAGGCGGTGATTCGCGTGCGGTCGATTCGCACCGAGTTGGTGGCGCGGAACGGTGAGGCGGAACGGCTCGCGGCCACTGCCAAGAGCACGGTGACCGCCACGATGATGGACAGTCTCCGGAGCGCGGCGGCGATGCTCGACCTCGAGATGAGTGCGGTCGAGCGGCAGCTGTATCAGGTGAAGAACCAGAGTCCGAAGGACAAGATCGCGTTTCCCATCCGGCTCAACGATCGCCTGACCGGGCTGCGCGCGAATCTCGAGCAGGGCGATGCGCGACCGACGGCGGCCTATCAGCGCATGCACCTGGAACTATCGCGCGAGCTGGACACGCACCTCGGCCAGCTCGACGGCATACTGCGCCGCGATGTGTCGCGGCTGAACGCGGCGCTGCGTGCCGTCGGGCTGCCGCCGATTGCGAGCGGGCCGACGATGTAGGGTGCGCGGCTAGCCCTCGGCTAGCCCTCGGCTAGCCCTCCCGGCTAGCCCTCGGCTAGCCCGTCGACGAGCGAGACTACCACATCACGGGGTAACTGAAAGTGTTACCGATACTGCTGGACTTCCGCGTTACCCGTCATCCCGGCTGTTCAGTCCGACCACGGCGTCGTAACTGCGACCTGCGGCATGAGGTGGTCCCTCATGATGCCCGTGCCGAGCTTGCTGAGTGAGTTGCTCTCCCGATGGGATGACAAACGCGGTGCCCGCACTCAGTGATTTGAGTGGCCGCGTCGCACTGCGTCTGCGACGCGACTGTCGTCGAGAATTGGAGCAAGCACCGCAGCTGAGTGGATGAAGGTCCTTCAGAGATTGCCGCGAGACAGTTCGGGCCAAATGGTGATCACCGCGACGAGACCGATTGCTGACACCGCCAGCGGCGGTGCGCGGCGTCTACACACCCCGACGCCCTCAGGCGTCGCCGTTGTTTCGGTTGGTGTCGGATCATCTGCACCGGTTGCAGACGGTGTACGACGAGCGCTTCGCCCGCGAGTACGGCCCGTGGCGGCCCGTCGTGGCGCAGGTGGCCGACAAGTTCCTGGCGTGCGGGATGATCGAGCACAGCTTCGCGCGCATCCGCTGCGACGCCACGACTACCAGCCGACGCCTACGGTCAGCATAGACCTTGAGATGTAGACTGTTTGCCAATTCCGCTGAACACGAAACTCCAGATGCAACTGGACTCCGCGAGCCGACCCGATCGCTACTCCCACACGAGTATTGACCGCCGGTGACCACCCACGAATGCTGATCGCGCCAGCGCCAACTCCCACGTAGGGATGCACAGTTCCTCCACGATTCCTTCGCGCGTCGATCCCAACATCCGCGCTGGTCCCGCGGCTTGGGCAGCTGCGCCCGTCCGATTCCTCGAAGCACGTTGCAACGGCGCTCCATCCGGCCACTTGAATGGTGGCGGCGAACGTATCACGGAAAGGCCGCTGCAGTTGCAGACCGAACTGGAGGTGTGGGCCAATTTGCGGGAACACACCGACTCCCACTGATGGGACGAGCCTACCGCCGAGAGGCAGTTGCGCGATGGCGGGCCGCGTCAGCAGAATGAGCACGACAGTATGAAAGCAGAGTAGCCGTTTCGTCGACATTGATACCTCCAACCCGTTGAATGAAACCATTGAGCGCGGACGTCAAGGCCTCTCAGCGCCGCCGCTGCACATGGTGTAACCGGGATCGTCAGGATTCATGTTCACGAAGAACGGCGTCGCGGTCGCGCTCTGGCCCAAAGCATCCCAAATTCGAAGATCGAAGGAGCCGCTCGAATAGATGGGGCCCATGATGCTCGCAAGAGAGCCCGATTTCAAACCCGACCACTGAAAAGTGTACGGATCTCTCCCTCCTGTGATGACGGCTTCCCAGACACAGTTCGAGTTGCTCCAACCAACGAACGCAGGGCCTTTGATCGACACCGTTGGTGCGCTTGGGACATTCGCGTAGAGAAGAATATTTGGAGACTCGCCCCCGTTGCCCATGGGAAATGTCACGACGCGGGAGCCGCCGTTTACTATCATGTTGCGAATTCGTTCAGGCGGATCGCTTGGGAATCGCTGAAGGAGTAGCGCGCCTACGCCTGCGACGAAGGGCGCGGCGAAAGAAGTGCCGTTCTGAACAGCATACCCACCCCCAGGCTCAGCCGTATTGATTCCAGAACCAGGCATTGCTCGGGCACCGGCACTTGACCACCACGCAGATCTACGCAAGCGCAGGCGCTCGAGTCCGAAAGCGCTTCCCATGAAGTGCCGATTTGATAGCTATCCATGATTGCAGTGGTTCGATATCCGGGGGGCAGTTTCTTGTTACGGTCGGCGTGCGCAACACAGGAAGAGCCTCGTCACGCTATACGAAGCGTTACTGCGCGTTCGGGCGCTCAGAGAGATCTCCCGGATCGCCCTCATCTAAGCACACCACCATACGCGGATCGAGTACCACGAACCGCTGCGTTCGTCGGTCCGCACGCCAAGCCTGCGCTTGCAGTTCGAGATCGACCGGCCTCCAGCACCACGCCGAACGGAACCGCCGCGCCGCGGCGCTCTCGCCCTCATGGCGCAGCTTTCCGAAGCGCATCGACAACTCAACGCACTGCATTTTGGCGCAACACTGACCGCACTCCCCATTCGCTTGTCCGGTCGCATGGCCACGCGACTCGCGCACTTCGATCCGGGCAGAAAACACGTGCCGTCGGAGATCGTCATGTCGCGCAAACATGTGGTCAAGCATGGGTGGCGCGAAGCCATGCACACGCTGCACGAAGTGGTACATCAGTGGCAGCACGAAACCGGTGGGCGATCACTTGGCCGGCTTCCGCCGCAAAGCGCGTGAAGTAGGCATTACGCCGTCGGCACGACGCGACGTGATGCCGCTGGAACGTCGGAAGCGACGGGTCGCGAGCGCGGACGGGCGCGCCCGTGTCACCACGCCCCGCCGGACATCCGGCGGGGCGTGGTGACACCAACAAACCCGAGCGTGCTACGGCGTTATTGTCTGCACCCGTGACGCCGTCTTGAACGAATTACCTTCCGCGACCACGAGGACTGTTCCGACGATTGCACCGTACACCGTGGTCGTCACTTGCGTCACCGTGCCGGCCGTGAGCCCCCAGACATTCAGGAAGCCCGCCGTTCCAGTAAAGTCAGGGAGTTCCAGGTCGAACTGCGCCGAGGCGGCTCCGAAGTAACCACGCGAGCCAGTGATAGTCCACGAGCGGCTGCTCTGACTCATCAGCGTCCCAGCCGCTTCACCGTATTCAGCCTGCCAGGTACCGACCACTTTGAGTCGCGCATACGGCGCTGTCGCCACGGTCGTAAGCGTGGGCAGGTTCAGAGGCGCTCCGAACGTGAGCGTCCGATTTGCCAGGTCGCGGTTGAACTGGAAGACCGATCGGAACGACAAGAAGTCAGCCGTTGAAGCGGTCGCAATGAACCGGTGGAAGTCGCCAGGTACCGTGTGGGTACTTGGCACGCCCAACGTTCCTGAACCCGCTGACACTTGAGGAAGTATTAGCGATCCCACTTCGCCGTTGCTGGTCGAGAACGTGGTCAACAACGACGCATTGTCCGCGCCGAAATTTGCCAGCGTCACGGTCGCTGTCGAAAGTGGAAATGATTCTGCGCCAGTGAACGAGAGGTCAGGCGCCGTGCTTCCCGCCGCGTAGTTCACATTTCGACGAAGTGCTCCGCGATCGGCGAGGATCGACGCCGGTGCGATCACGGTGGTCGTGCGAAACGCCAGCAGATCCGTCATGCGATTGGCGACGCCGTTCGCCTGAAACGCTGTCGCTGGACCAGTGACATTGCCATTGCCGCCGCCCATGAGCACGTAGCCCGTTTGCATCGCCGACAATCCCGAGATGGTGCCGTTCACAATCTTGGTGACCACTCCAGCGTTGGTGACGCACTCGTTGGTGCCAATACTGGTGAGCTCCGCCGCCGTGCTGAGGTACACCGTGCCCTGCGTGCCGCCACCGTTTTGATTCTGCACGAATGCCACCGTGCCGGTATTCCCGGTCAGGTTAAACGAGAACGTGTTGTCTCCGCTTGGCGTCACGCGCGTCCAGGCACCAGACGTGCCATTGCGGAACGCCAGCCACAGCGGAACACGAGCCGCGTCGCAGAATCGGAAGCCGACCGTACCGCCGCTGGCCGTCGTGATGGTGAGTGCGACAGTGGTCGATTGATTCGCGGCGCCGGTCCCCGTGCCATTTATCATGACGGTGTACGCGCCTGGCACGGCCGCCGCACCGACTGTGAACGTGAGGGTACTGGTTGTGCCCGCGACGGATGCGGGAGCGAACGCCACCGCAACGTTGGCCGGTACGTTCGATGCGATAAGGTCGACGTTATTGGCAAAGCCGCCAATTCGCGTGACAGTAACGGTGCTGGTTCCCAAGGCGCCTTGCGCGATGGACACGCCAGTGGCCGACAGCGTGAAGCCTGACGGAATGGTAACGGTCACCGTCAGCGTTGCCGTACCAACCACCGCTCCCGCTCCCGTTGCGGTGACAACAATCGGATAGACACCTGCCGTGACGGCGGCACCTACGGTCACCGTTAGTGTGGAAGCCGATCCCGTCACCGTCGTGGGAGCAAAACCGACCGTCAGTCCCATCGGCATCCCGGTTGCCGTCATCTGAAGATCGCCGGTGAGTCCACCCAATCGCGCCAGCGTGATCGCCGTCTGTGCGGTCGCACCCTGTGCAATGCTCAGCGCGGGAGGAGCAAGCGTGACCGTGATGCCCGCAACGGCAGTAACGGTCACCGAGACGGTCGTCGTGCGATCAGTAAGGCCGGCGGTCGTGCCGCGAACCGTGAGGTTGTACGTGCCCGGCGCAGTGGCAAGCGTCGTGTTAAGCGTCAGCGTCGCCGTCGTTCCGGTGGCGGGATTCGGCGCGAACGTGCCAGTGAGTCCCGTCGGTATCGGTGCACCTTCCAGCGCGAGTGCCACGTTGCCGGCAAATCCACCCGACTTGGCAATCGTCAATATCGACTGTCCCGATTGTCCCGCCACAATTGATACCGACGCAGGAGTCGGCGACAACGTGTATGCCGGAACCGCCGCGCTGGTAATTGACAGCGGGAACGTCGCGGTCTGATCGGTGAGGCCGGTCGCCGCGGCGCGTACGGTTATCGTGGACAACGCCACGTTTGCACCAGGACCCACCACCAGCGTGAGCGTACTGGTGGTGCTGCCGGAAGGAATCGGATTGGGCGAGAAACTCGCCGTCACATTGCTCGGAAGTCCCTCGGCTGTCAGCGTCACCGCGGCCGTCGCGCCATTGATACGCGTAATCGTGATGGGGGCCGTCACCGTCGTGCCTTGCGCGGCGGTTACGGTGGCCGTTCCGGCCGATACGGTAATGCCGGGCGTTGGGATGGTCAGCGCGTACACCACCGTTTTGTCGGTCACACCCGTGCCGGTGGCGCGGAATGTAAGCGACGCGGGTCCCGCCGTAGCGTTCGAAGCAACGCTGATCGTCGCCGTGCTGGCGAGTGTCGTTCCGGTTAGCGACTGCGGTGCAAACGAGACGGTGACGCCGGTCGGCGCCCCTTCGGCGGTCAATGCCACCGCGCCGGAATAACCGTCAACACGGGTCAACGTCAGCGTGGTCGTGGACGAAGCGCCGAGCGCAACGGTCCCCGAACTTGCCGAGGCGGCGAGCGTGATTCCCGGCGTACCGGTAGGCGGAGTGGTACCGTCTCCACCACTACAAGCGGCCACCAATACAACGGCGGCAACAGACGAAAATAGGCGACGCATGATATTCCTCTGTGGACAATCGAACATTAAAATCCATCCCGCCGCCATTACGGCGGAATCGGCACTTCATTGAGCGTAGTCAACTCGATCGAAAAAAGCGAACGATTGCCGAGGCCAGTTGGAGCGGCTCACGCATGACCGGTCCAGGGGCTCCAGCAGATCTTCGAGGTCGACGCCCTTTCGTGCCTGACGAGCCGCGGCCCCATGCGGATCGAGTGGCCGTCAAGTAGTTGCGCGGCGTTGTTTCATTTCTCGCAGCCCATCACCGAATCTTCGCGCCATTGAACGGATTCACAACCCGCAACCGCGTATCCACCAACAGCCCATCCTGCATATCCTCGCTACATAAAACCGTGCAACCCGCGATTAGCGCAGCTGCAACGATCATCGAATCGTAAACACTCAAACCATACCGCTCGGCAACCGCTCTCCCGCGATCATGCGTCTCGACGGTGAGCGGCTCGACCGTACAGAGCGAGCGAAGCAGGGCGAGGAATTGATTAATTTCTGGCCACGGCATGCCAGGTTGCTTCAGCGCCGCCGATGCCACGATGCGCGTCAACGGCTGCCAAGGGGGGGGCAATTTTCCGCGGGGACAGCCGCTCAACCTGAACGGGTCGACGTCGCCCGCGGGAGCAGCGCGCGGCCACCCGGTCCACAGCACGAACAGGAGCCCGACCAGCGCCGGAGCAAGGGCACGCGGACCGGCTTCAGTCTTTACGGGTGCGCGAGCTCCTCGCGCTGGCAACCGACGACGTGCGGTGCTGGTGGTGACGGCGGTTTTGTCGATCAACAGGCCGCGCGGGGTCAAGCCGTACGGGCAGCGCAAGATGCAACAGAAGCGAGCGCCATAGTTATCCCTCGGTGAATCGCGTCGCCCCAGGGACGCACGTCCCTGGGGAAACCCGCGGTGCATTCGTGACGTGATGCGAAGCCACCGTGTGCTTACGCCGCCATCCGCCTGCACGACTCCGCGCACGCGCGGCACGCTTCGGCACAGATGCGACAGTGGTCGGCCATGCTCGCGTGCTTCTCGCATTCCGCCGCGCACGCATCGCACGCTTCTGCACATGCCCGACAGAGTTCGGCAGCGAGCGGTCCACCCCGACTCATCACCCGAACGGCCGCTGCGCACGCGTCCGCGCAGTCCCGGTCGAGCCGGATGCACGATCGCATCATGCCGATGTCTTTCTCGTCGAGACACGCGTCGGAGCACATCTCGCATGCCACCAGACACGCCACGCACGCTTCGATGCACTCATGGTACTGCGCGCTGTTGCCGCGAAGATAAGTCCCAAGTTCGATGCCAGCCATTGGTATTCTCCTTGAATTGTGTTCACCCGCTCAATCGGACAGATATCCGGTCAAGCGCTGCAACTCCGACGTTGGGCGGTACGCACGGTGCGTACCCCCTGACGTCGGCCGAGATTCTTCCTCCCAGGCCGGTGGATCGGTGGGCCGTCGCGCGCGCGAACTGGTCTGCGTGTGACGGACAATCCAGCGCGCGTTGGCGCCCGTGCCTCGCCGCACGAGGATGGCCGTGCCGCGCCCCACATTGTCGATCATGCGACCGCCCATTTCTGCCTTGAGAGTATAGCGGAAAATTGCCCACCCCACGTTGCCGGCGACGTGCATTTCAATGTCCACCGGTCGGTACTGGAAGTTCTTCATCTCCTTGAGCTCGGGCGCGAGATGATGGTCCCGATAGTCGGCCCAACCCCGATTGATGCCCGCGCCTTCAACGACCGTCAGGCTGTCGCCCGCATACAGGGTATCCAGCGCTTTCAGGTCGCTGCGCTCGGCGGCTGCAAAGAGCGCTTGCAAGACCATAGCCGCGTTCGCTTCGTCGTTTCGCTGCGCAGTCGATGCGCTGCGCGCTGTTGCCGTCTGCGTGCGTCCGACCGTTGGAAGCGCCGCGAGCAGGAGAACGACCGTCACAGTGCGATACATATGTTGACCCTGTTGAAGATGGCGAGGCTGATTGTCGGCACGCGGTGCTACATTTTACTGGCAGTAAACTCCCGGAAGGTACCCCGGCCGACACGCCATGTCAAAGGCGCGCCGCCCACCGGGCGGAGCTACTGCAATCGCCGCGCACCCTTCCATATTTTATGCAGGGTAAAGCGCCACCGAACACACGAGCGCGTCGCGGTGTGCTTGAACTTAATTTCCCGCATGCCAATGGATGGGCCGTGACGGCTGCCGGTCAATCGGAGCCGCCGGCCTCGCACCATGAGGCGACCTCGATGCCGGAGGGACTGACATTTGGCGCGGAGTCTCCGGCATACGTGGCCATTCGGGGACTGCTATTTCTTGGTCTGTTAATCGCGATTGGTGCGATTGCCTTTCAGGGCGCCGTCCTCGGGTTCCTCCGCCGTAAGTCAGCGGTAAACAATAACATTTACATTACGAGCGTGGAGGGATGGCGTAGTTCCATTCGCCGTGAAACGCGTTTGGGGTCAGGCGTACGGTCGCAATCTCGTCGTCGGACACCTTCTGGCCTACCGGATACCGGCGGCGATCCAAGCGACAGGTGACCCGGAGGCCCTTGGCCGTCGTTGTTCTCGCGATCAACTGGACGATCGTCTCGTAGTCGCGCAGGGGTTCGCCGCGCCAGTTCGAGGAGATGAAGGAGAACAGGCGGTGCTCTACCTTGTTCCACTTGCTGGTGCCGGGCGGAAAATGGCACACCCGGATCACGAGGTCCGTCTCGTTCGCCAACGCCTGCAGCCGCATTTTCCACTGCCGCAACCGATAGCCGTTGCTGCCGCCGCCATCGGCGGTGATCAGCAGACTCCGTGCGGTCGGGTAGAGTCGTCGGCCTTCCGCCCGCCACCAGCCGCGAATGGACGCCACCGCAAACCCCCCGGTATCATGGTCCGTTCCCACATTGACGAACCCGGTGTTTTGCCCAAGGTCATAGATACCATACGGGTACGCGCGGGGCACGGACGGACTGGGGAAGTCGTGCACCTGGACACGATGCGGTGTCTTCGCCGCGCGCCATTGTCGCCCCGCATTCTGATAGTGGCCGAGCAACTCCTTCTTTTTCGTATCGACGGAAATGACCGGCCGCTTGGCCGCGAGCGCTTTCCGCACCTCCGCGTTGATGAACCGGAACTGCGCGTCCCGATCCGGATGATCGTCGCCTTCCTCCGTCTTCCGATTGCCCTGCAGGCTGTACCCCATGGATCGCATGATCTCCGC
>JANMRE010000642.1:0-1419 GCA_031370885.1 Gemmatimonadaceae bacterium | reverse complement strand
CAGCGGCGGTGATGGGCCGCGGCCCATCACCGCCGTCTGATCGAGCGGACGACAACTCGCGCGTCACTCCGTTGGCGGCTTCTTGGTCTGGATGCCGGCTGGTGCGGCGGCCGGGCCGATGATGGGTTTCGCAGGCGCCCTCGGCGCGGACAGCTTCAACTTCGCGATCACCCGATCGGTGATGTCAAGATTCTTGTCGGCTGACACGATGAACGATCCGGCCGCCACATCAAAGATGAATGAATATCCGCCGTCGGCGCGCAGGTCATCCAGCACCTTGCGCACGCTCTCCAGTACGGGCTGCATCAGCTCACCTTCACGCTGCTGCGCCTGATCGTTGAGTTTCTGCACGCGATCCTGAAACTCGCCCTGCTTCTCACGCAACGTCTTGAGACGGGCGTCCTTGGCGATAGGCGACAGTGCCACCTCTTCCTTCTTGAACTGCTCATCCATCGCCGTGAGCGAATCGGTGAGTTTGGCAACCTGCGTGCGCATGGCTTCCAGTTCCTTCTGCAATTGCATTTGCGCTTCGACCGCGCCGGGCGCGGACTGCAGGATCGACTGTGAATTGATGAACGCAAACTTTTGCGCGGGGCCCTGCGCAGACGCAAGTGACGGGGCGCCAAGCAGCAGCGCGCACGCGCCGACGAATACGGGAAGACGCATCAGAGATCCTCTAGAAGAGCTGGCCAAGCCGGAAATGGAACTGCCACCGCGGGTCCGGCTTCGCGCGGAGGGTGACAGGATCGATCGACACCCGATCGAACCCATACGCCAAGTCGAGACCGAGTGGCCCCAGTGGCGTAACGGTTGATACCCCGACGCCTGCCGAACGGAACAGGCGGGTAGGATTGATCTGCCGAGCCGACGCCCAGTTGTTGCCGGCGTCGGTGAAGGCGTTGAGGTAAAACATTTGGTTAAAGCGCATGCCGATCTCGCCGGTCACCGTGAGGAAAGCGTTGCCGAACGACGAGGGGTCGGAGCGATTCTGGTCGGTGGTTGGATTGAAGCCATTCGGCGTAATCGAGAACTCCTGATACCCACGGAGTTGCTGACCGAATTGCACACCACCCACAGAAAACTGCTGCTGGAAAAAGAACGGGCCGGAATTGCCGAACAGGGCACCGGTGCGAGTGGTCAAGCCCATCACCATCTTGACCGGTTGAGCGCCGGCACCTTTGCCGCCGAACTCCGCCAGCGAGGTATACGCCCGAAACTCGCCCGTAATACGCTGGAAGTTCACCGATCCGCCCAGGGGACCGCCACTGAAGTCCATGGTGATCGATCGCAGCGCGCCACCTGTGGCGAAGGGCATATCGAATCGCGTGTCGTAGGTGTACTCGACCCCAACGTTCGATCGGAAGCAGTTCTTGGTGCACCCGTTCTGAATCACACCTGACGTGAACGTGGCCGACTCAC
>JANMRE010000298.1:0-3348 GCA_031370885.1 Gemmatimonadaceae bacterium | reverse complement strand
CGTGCCCACAAGCTTCGTGAACGCGGAAGACGACCACAACAACATCATGCCGTTGGCCATACCGGCACGCGGATGGAGCAAGGATGGGTTGTCCGTGTTGCTCTCGGACAACTGGGATATCTGGAAAGTGCCGGTGTCGGCCGGGGCACGCGCGATCAATCTCACTGGCGACGGCAAGCGTGCGCAGGTGCGCTATCGGCAGTTCTACAATTGGGGTGACGAGGCGTCCGTTGCCGCCGCAGGTCGCGGTGGGCGTGGCGGTGGCGGTGGCGGCGGTCGTGGCGGTGCGCCGCCGGCATCGGTGGGTGTTGATCTTTCCAAACCGCTGTTCATCGGCACCTACGGCGAGTGGACCAAGAAGGAAGGCGTGTCGCGTGTTGACCCCACGCAACCGGGTGCCAAGAGCATCCTGTTTGAGGACGCGAGATTTGGTATTACGAAGGCGCGCGACGCCGAAACGTTTGCCTTCTCGCGGCAGACCTTCACCGAGTTCCCCAACTACTGGGTGTCGGGGCCGGACTTCAAGAACGCGCGTCAACTCACCGATGCGAATCCGCAAGTGAAGGAGTTGGCCTGGTCGAGTGGGACGCGCCTCATCAACTACACCAGCGACAAGGGTGACAAACTGCAGGGCGCGCTGTATCTCCCCGCCAACTACGAACCGGGCAAGAAGTATCCGTTGCTGGTCACGATTTACGAGAAGCGTTCGCAGAACAAGAACGGATTCGTGAATCCCAGCGAAACACAAACGCCCAGCGCGCGCATGTACACCAGCCGCGGCTACGCGGTGCTCGATCCGGATATCGTCTACAAACTGAACGATCCCGGGATGTCCGCCGTGTGGTGTGTTGTCCCCGCGGTCAAAGCGGCGATCGCCACCGGCATGATCGACGCCGACAACGTCGGACTCTGGGGTCATTCGTGGGGCGGGTACCAGACGGCGTTCCTGGTCACGCAGACCAACATCTTCAAGTCGGCCATCGCCGGTGCCGCACTCACCGACATGGTCAGCATGTACAGCTCGGTGTACTGGAATTCCGGCGGCACCAATCAAGCCATTTTCGAATCCAGTCAGGGTCGCTTCAAGGGTAATTTCATCGACAATTACGCCGCCTACATCCGCAACTCGCCGGCATTCCACGCCAACAAACAAACCACGCCGCTCATCTTGCTGCACAACGACAAGGATGGCGCGGTGGATTTCAATCAGGGTATCACGCACTTCAATACCCTGCGTCAACTGGGCAAGGACGTCATCCTGCTCGAATACGTGGGCGAGAATCACGGGTTGGCGCGTCCGGTCAATCAGAAAGACTATGCGGTGCGGCAAGCCGAATGGTTCGATCACTATCTGCAGGGCAAACCGGCACCGGAATGGATGGTGAACGGCATTCCGCGGTTGCAGATGGCTGATCATCTGGCCAGTCGCAAAGACTCCACCGGTACGGCGGGGCGGGTGATAGTGCCGTAGGCGTGAGGGAAAAGACGGGAGAAAGGAGAAAGGAGACGGGAGACGTCCAGCCGACTGGATGTCTCCCGTCTTCCTTCTCCCTTCTCCCGTCTTTCAATCAGTACGTCAGTCGACCAACCAGACTGTACGCGCCAAACGCCGTGGTTGGACCGTCAAAGCGCACGGTGCCGATCAACGTTGCCGTTCCGCTCGCGTTGGCGAATCGCCCGGTCCCGCCAACCGCCGTCTCGGTACCCGCCAGCGTCAACACGGTAGCCGACGGGGTGGCGGTACCATCGGTCGTGATGGTATGTAGCTCGTCGCCGTTTGCCGCCGTGTACGTGGCGGTGTTCGTGAACGTGAAGCCGGTGGGTACGGCCGTGATTGTTTGAAAGGCCACCACGGTCGTGCGACCCATGTGCGCGAGTTGGCACGTGCCGGCGAACGTGAGCGTGGTCGCACTGGTAAACTGCGCGTCCACGGCACAGTCACCCTTCCATGGGCGCTCCACGCCCGTCGATTGTGACAGCCGGGGCTGCGACAGCGCCGGTGCATCACCGGCGGTAATGTCGGCGGTGGAACAGCCCGTGAGCGTAAAGGCCATCAGTGCTGCGGACACCGCGAGTCGAATCGTGCGCATGAGGTGCTCCAAAATTGGGGAAGCGCTGCGGGCAGGCGGAGTGCCGTGCCACTCTCAAACGCGGAAAGGCGAAACCAATTGGTCGAATTCCGAACGGGCGCTTGACAGAATCCGCGTCTGCCTGTCGTATCGTGTGGAGAGACCGACCGACGCGGTCAGCAACTTTTGATGCAATCCCGTCAATGCCTTCCAGCGAACCTGCGCCCGCGCCCACCGATGTGACCGACCTGCTGCTCGCCTGGAGTGCGGGCGATCGGTCTGCCGGGGAGCGGCTGCTGGACGCGGTGTACCACGAGCTGCACCATCAGGCGAGTCGCGCCATGCGTCTCGAACCGGTGGACGCAACGTTGCAGGCTACAGCGCTGGTGCATGAAGCGTACTTGCGACTGGTCGATCAGCGTCGCGTGGTGTGGCGCAACCGCGCGCACTTTTTTGGCGTGTCCGCGCAAATCATGCGGCGCATTCTCGTGGACCAGGCGCGGGCCCGATTGGCCGACAAACGCGGCGGCGGCATTGCCTACCTTACGCTCGATGAAGATGTGGCGCCGGCTAGGGAGCACGCGCCCGAGATTGTGGCACTGCATGAGGCCCTTGAGCGGCTTGCTGCCCTCGATGCGGATCAGGCGCGCATCGTGGAGTTGCGCTACTTCGGAGGTCTCACCATCGACGAGACGGCGGAAGCCACCGGAGTGTCGCCTACCACGGTGAAGGCGGAGTGGGCCATCGCGCGCGCCTGGTTGCGACGCGAGCTGGAGTTGGCATGAACGCCGAGCAGTGGCGGGAAGTCAAGTCGGTGCTGCAACAGGCAATGCAGACGCCGTTGGCACAACGGCGTGCGTATGTCAACGCGGCGTGTGCCGATCAACCGGCGCTGCAACGTGAAGTGGAATCCCTGCTCGCTGCGCACGACGCAGAAGAAGCTGCGGGCGATCCGTTGGGCAGTGTCATGCAGGCCGGCTTGCGAACGGTCGCGAGACCCGGAGGAAAACATTCCGACGATACGCTTCGCGCGATGTTGCAGACCGGACTCGGAGACCAATTTGACGTGCTGGGTACGCTCGGCAGTGGCGGCATGGGCTCGGTGTATCTCGCGCACGAACGGGCACTCGGTCGAACGGTGGCTATCAAGGTGCTGCGACCCGAGCTTGCGACCACCGCGGGCAGTCGGGAACGGTTCCGTCGTGAGGCGCGCATCGCGGCCCAACTGTCCAACCCAGGCATCGTCCCCTTGTACTCCTTTGGGGAGGTGAACGGTCTC
>JANMRE010000627.1:0-5932 GCA_031370885.1 Gemmatimonadaceae bacterium | reverse complement strand
GGCCACCTCGCGATCGATCGGCACCCCGCCGTGAATCGCCGACGACGCTTCAGAGCGAAAACTGTGCGTGGTCCCACCCACACTGTTGGCCACCGTGAGCATGGCTTCGGCGTAAAACGGCGTTGGTGCCAGCCACGACACCCGCGCGCCCTGACTGCGCAACCCCTCTGGGCCGAACATGCGATTGAGCACCAGCGGCTGATCCACAAACGACCAGGCATGCGGATGCTGCGGATTCTGTCGTCCGAACTCGGTGAAGAACTGCCCCGCTTTGACTTGCACATTGTGCGGAAGCGAGGTGGTCAGGAAATACATCTCCTCCAGTTCGACACCGGTTTCACCGTTTTCATCCAGCTTCAGCACCACATTGCTGAAGCCCTTGAAGTACGGATCGACCGTTCCGTCCAGCACCAGCTCCGCGTTGGGAATGGTGAACCCGCGCACTCGCGGATCGTGATCGCCGCGCTCGATGGAACGTACGTTGCGTACCGACGACCAGCCCGCATCGCCCAATCCGTCAAAGCTCATGTTCATGTAGCTGCCGCTGGCGCGTGCCTGCGGAGCGGGCGCGGGAACAGACACTGCTGACTTCAAGCTGTCCATGCGCGCCTGCAGCTCACGCATGGCCGTACCCAGTGAATCGAGTGCGCGCTGGGTGCGCCGCGCCGAACTGTCCGGCACTTGCTGGGCGGCAGTTGGCGTACCCCAGGCGCTCGCCGCGAGCGCAACAGCGCTGATCGCGACGGTGCTTCGAACGAACATTCGCATGCTGGAGGTCCCGTGGATGGTGTGCCATAGTCGACGACGGCGCGCGTGCGCTGAAGTCGCAGGGAAGGACCACCTCGAGCCACAGCGGCGGTGCGATCACGCGCGGTGAATCGAGCCAGTCCGTCGGCGGCAAGCGTCTGCAATCACGGCGCGCCTTGCGGCGCGCGACAGAGGCTAGCCTGCGAGGCTGGGGACCGGGGGTGCGCGAGGTGCCGCATGCGTTCGTGGCACCCGGAATGGCGGCAAGTGCGCCACATTGCTCGCCACGCCAGGCCCGCTGCAGTTCAACGAAGCGTGGACTACCCGACGCGCGGGCGACGCGGCCATGTGCCCGATCGAGCACGCTACGCACGTCGTCTCATCGTGCGCGTAATGGCTCTGGGTGCTCCCGGTTTCTTCGAAATGGGGACCCATGCGCGTACTGGCGCGCCAATGATCCAGCGGCCCGGCCACCACGCCAAACAGCTGCGCCAACGCCGCGATGGTCAGCACCAGTCGCGACGCACGCCCGAGGAAACGGGATTTCACTGCAAGTAGGCAGTAGGAAGTTTGAAGTCGGCAGTACGGTGAACTGAGTACTGAGTACTCTTTTCAGTACTGAGTACTTCTTAAGTACTGAGTACTCTTTTCCAGTACCGGGTACTCTTCTCAGTGTCGAAGACTCTCTTTGAGTACTCTTCTCACTGATGGAACGTACTCAATACGAGGAACGCTGTCGAGCAGCGACTGCGGGTCGACGCTCACGGCGCCATATCGGACGATGAAATGCAGGTGCGGGCCGGTCACGCGGCCGGTTGCCCCCACCAATCCCAGCACCGCGCCGCGCTCCACCGTGTCGCCCGCAGCCACCCGCTGCTCGCTCATGTGCAGGTACGCGGTAACCACTCCCGCGCCGTGATCGAGGTACACCACCTTGCCGCCAAGAAAAAAATCGTCCACCAATCGCACAACGCCACGATTGGCAGCGCGAATCGGTGTGCCCACGGCACCTGCATAATCGGTGCCCATATGTCGCGCGGTGATCGTGCCGTTGAATTCGCGACCACCGCCAAAGCGGCTCGTGATGCGGCTCGACCGCGGCGCGATAAATGCCCCAGACCAGAGTCGCTTCGTTTCGTGCGCCACCGTGGATACCTGGGCGGCGCGTGCGGCTTCCCGCTGTTGACGCGCGGCAATCGCCGAGTCGGGTGGAACCGAAAAGCGCGGAGCGACTCGCAGATGCGATATTCGATAGGTGCCCTTGGCCAAGGGCACCCTCAAACGCAGCGTGTCACCATCCATGTCGGTCCCGCAGCTCACAACAACCGAAATTGCTGACGAGTCGATCGGTGCCGGCGCCAACGAACTGAACGCGCCACTGCGTTCGCGCAACAGGTGCAATGTTTCACCGGCCACGCGCCCGGTCAGTTCGGCATCGGTCGGCACTCCCGTGACCCGTACCACGAACATCGCGCCTCGTGTTGGCCGTACGGGGCTGGTGCTCAGGCGTGCCGCGTTTCCGCACCCGCCCTGCGCGTGCAGCGGTGCAACAGTTGCCAATGCAACCACGATCACACGGAAAACCGCGAGCGCAATACGCAGGCGGATGATCACGGCAATTCCCGCAGGGCGCGACCAAGCGTCTCCACCACTCGGTCGGCATCGCTCAGCGTGAGCGGCATTGGCCCTCGCAGCTTGATCACGTTGTGATGCGGCCCGTCGGTACCAACCAACACGCCAAGCGCCCGCATTCGGTTCACCACCCAGGTGGCCTCGCTCGCGGCCGGCTCCAGTGTATCCCGGTTGCGCACCAGCTCAACGCCAAGGAACAGCCCCGATCCCCGTACGTCGCCCACCAATTCGTACTGCTGCTTCAACGAATGCAGCCCATCAAGCAAACGGGTGCCCACGATGTGCGCATGGTGTTGCAGCTTTTCCTCGATGGTAACCTGCAGCGTGGTGCGTCCCGCTACGCAGGCGGCCGTACTCCCACCAAACGTGCTGAAAAACTCCATGCCGTTGTCGAAATGGTCGGCGATGGCGCGCGTGGTGATCACTGCGCCCATGGGAAAGCCATTCGCCATCGGCTTGCCAAGCACCACAATGTCCGGAATCACGCCCTGCCGTTCGAAGGCCCAGAAGTGTGTGCCCAGTCGGCCAAATCCGGTTTGCACCTCGTCGGCAATACACACGCCACCCACTCTGCGAACCCGCGCATACACATCGGCAAGGAATCCATCGGGCAACATGATCTGCCCACCCACACTCGGACAGCTTTCCGCGATGTAGCCGCAGAGCCCACGCTCGCGCTCGCCCAAACCATCGATTACAGCGCCCACCCGCGCGGCAAACCATGGCCCGGGTGCACCCACGACATCACGGTTGCGGTACACGTCGGGAATGGGCGACGTGTGCACCCAGTCGGGCGCGCCATTACCGCCCGGCCCTGCGTGTTTGTACGGACTGATATCGATGAGCGTGGTCGTGTGTCCGTGGTACGCAGAATCCATCACAATCAGGTCGCGCTGTCCCGTATGCGCGCGCGCCAGGCGTAAGGCCAATTCGTTGGCTTCGCTTCCCGACGCAGTGAAGTAGCACACGGTCAGCGACTCAGGCAGCAACGCGGTGAGCGCCTCGGCATACGCAACCAACTGTTCCTGCAGATAGCGCGTGTTGGTGTTGAGCACAGCCAGTTGCTCGCTGACAGCGCGCACCACCCGCGGATGTGCATGGCCGACATGCGCCACATTGTTGTAACCATCGACATAACGCTTGCCGTTCTCGTCAAACAGGTACTGCTTCCAGCCGCGTACGATGTTCACCGGATTCGTACCGTACGAGAGGCTGAGGTTGGGTCCGATGTGCGTGCGGCGCGCGGCAGCAATGGTTGATGCCGATTGGTGATGGGGCAACCGATCGACAGGAATACCCAGCAGCAGATTGGGATCGGGGCACAGGCTGCGCCACACAACGCGCTCACTCGCTCGAACGGCACCGTTTACGTTGCAAGGAACATCGAGCATGTCGGTGATAATTTGCACATGAACGTGTGACCACCAATCGCCATTGGTTGGCGCACACCCAATACGGGCAAACTGTGCGCCTTTGGCAACAACCTGCCCCACCTGTAAACCTTCAAGCGAGTCTGGCGTCAGGTGCCCGTACAGCGTATAAAACTCCACCGGTTGGGCGCCCGTGCTTGTATGCCGCAACACGATCACCGGGCCGTAGTCATGATGTCGGGCGGCGTTTTCGAACCCGTACACAACACCGTCAAGCGGTGCGTACAGCGGCGATCCGGTAACCAGCGACAAATCGAGACCCATGTGAATCGTTCGCCGTTCGTCGGCGTCCGGTTCGTCGGTCCATTCGTACATCACCCGTGCTTCGTCATACCCACCCGCACCGATATCGGCGCCGGCGGCTACCAGCACGTGCCTCACCCGCCGATCCATTGCATCCGGCGTGTTGTCGGCTGAGTTGCCAGACAGCAACACACTGCCAACACTCAGATCGATCGGCGCAACCGGCGCCGAACGCAGATCACCTCCAGTGAGATGCGCGAAGTCGTTTGCCTGGGCCCGGATCCATTCCACTACGCGCGGCGCGTGCGGCACCGGCGCGAGCCCGCATGCGGCGCGGAACGTGTAGTGCGCAAACCGCGGATGAATAGCGGCCAGCGTGGGCAGCGTGGTGCTGATCGGCCCCTGACTGATACCGAGATAGTCCACGGTGGGACGCGCCGCGCGTTGTGCTGCAGCCACACACACACTGGTGCACAATCGCATGCACATCAAACTGAACAACGTCGAGATTTCGGGTTCGGTCAGGGGAAACGTCTCGTGATAACCGGCCACCACGGCCGCCGCCGCGGCGAGTGGGTTGGCGGCACTCAGCGCCACGTAGGCCATGGCGATCGCCACGTCGTTCACGGTGTGACTGAACACCATGTCGCCAAAATCGATGATACCGGTAACCGACTGACGCGCCGAGTCGACCAGCACATTGTAGTCGTTGGCGTCGGAGTGGATCAGACCGCGCCGACACGTCGCCAACGCGGGCACAACCGTCACACGATGACGCTCGGCGAAGTTGGCCACGAGCCTGCGCAGCCTATCGTCGGTAACGAGCGCAATGTTGTCGTCGATGACCTCGAGCGCGTTGGCCAGGTCCCAATGGAAATGCCGATGGAACGCCGCGTGATCGATCTCAGCAAGCGACGCATCAAGTTGTCCAAGTGCGCGCCCCACGTCGCGACGCAAGGCGTCGGTGTGCAGGGCAGTATGGCCGAGTGCGTTGCCAGGTAAGCCGGTGATGAGGCGAATCTGGTGTGGTCCGGACAATCCGATGTCGAGTCCATTTACGGTGCAAATGAGCTTTGGGCAGAGATTGGTAAATGCGAGGTGACGCATCACCATGTTTTCCGCCTCCAACACCACCTGCTGCTCATTGGCATTGGCAACTTTCAACACGAACCGACTGCCGTCTGAAAGATGGATCAGAAAGTTCTGATCGCGTTCGCTGGTCAGTTCACTCACACCGCCGCGGATGCCATACAACTGCGCCGCCACGTGCGTCGCATCGTCCGTGGTCAATCGGGGTACGCCAGTGATCATCGCAGAATCAGTGACCGCCTACAGGGAACCAGTAACTCAGCTTCATAGCGAGATAGTTGTCACCGCCGGCGCGCGTGGTGTTGCGTAAGTCGAGAAAGCGCGCCGGTTCACCGAGTGCCTCGGCGGCCCGACGATTCTGCTGCCACACCAGGAACAGCGTACTCCCGGCCTTCCATTCCCACCGCATGACGACGTTGGATCGGAAGGACAGCACGTTGAAATCGCGATTCGACAGGGTGAACCGCGTACCACCATCGGCGATGGCGTACGACCCGTCCGTCGCTCGGCTGATGCTCGTGCCTTCCGTGCCGTAAGTGATCAGCATATTCGTTCGCGCCGCACGCAACTCGCCGATACCGTAGTAGCGACCGCTGGCCACAAACGGTTCACCATAGCCCTCAAGCGTTAACGACGGCGAGAAGGCGTAATTCAACCGCGTTTTCATGGAGACCGTCACGCGATCAACGTAAGCAAACAGGTATCGCCGGCCGTACGTGGCGCTGGACGCTGCATTTGCCACGCTGGTCACGTACTGGCGCGCGTCGGTACTGGTGGTGTAGCTCGGTTCG
>JANMRE010000588.1:0-40547 GCA_031370885.1 Gemmatimonadaceae bacterium | reverse complement strand
CGGCAAGACCACGCTGGTCGCGCGCTCGGGCGGTGATCCCCAACAGCTGGCCGGTGATCCGGCAGCGAAAGCCAACGATGCGCCCGCGTCGACGAAAACGGCCAACGTCTGGGTGATGCAACAGTCGGTGCTGGTCGAACTCACCGCGTCGCTGCTCACGGAACCGGCGCGTTGGACCAAGGCCGTGCGCGCATTGCGGGCGCCGCGGGTCGCCGCGGCGGTGGGCAAGGGTGAAGCCGCTGCACGCGCCGCCGTGGTGTGCGTCCCGTGTGACCTGTTCTACGCCGGCAATAACGGACAGCAGCTCGCCACACTCGGCGTCGCCTTGCGTCAACGACTGGCGGAGGCGTCGCGCGAGCTCGGGCTCGCCATGCCGTTGTATGTCGTGTTCACGAAAGCGGATCGAGTGCCACATTTCGAATCCTGGATCGGCGTATTCACGAAGGACGAACTTCGTGCGCCGCTGGGCGCGACCCTGCCGTTCGATGCCGCGTCCACGACGGCCAACTTTGCAGAACGACTGGCACCGCGTATCGACGCTGCATTCCGTCAGATTGTCGACTCCATGGCCTCCCGTCGCGTGGAGTTGCTGGGTCGCGATTCGGTGCTGACGCGACGTTTTGGCGCGTACGAGTTGCCTCGCGAATTGCGCAAGCTCGCTCCGGCCGTCAGCACGTTCCTGCTCGAGATCTGTCGTCCCACGCAGTTGGGATCGAGTCCGTTGCTGCGCGGCTTTTACTTCGTGGGCGCGCGGCCGGTGGTCATCAGCGATGTCGCGCAGGCGGCCGCGTTGCGTCCGGTCGCCGTCTCCACGGCTTCTGATGCGACCGCGATCTTCAGATCGGCCGCTGTCGCGAATCCTTCGCCGGTGGCCGCTCCGTCCGCGACGTCGCGCAAGGTTCCCGAATGGGTGTTCCTCGACGCATTTCTGCGCGACGTCGTGCTCTCCGATTCGGCGGCGGCGTTGGTCGCCGGTGGCGGCGTGCGTATGCATACCACACGACGGGTGATGCTGGGAGCGGCGCTCGCGGCCAGCCTGCTCGTGCTGCTCGGCGCCACCGTTTCGTGGATCGGCAATCGTGCGATGACGAATCGCCTGCACGAGGCCGCGAGCGAGGTCGCCAGACTGCCCGACGTGCGAGCAGACCCAGGCACCATCGCCTTTCCCCGGGTGGACGCGCTGCGTCGGCTCGACATCCTCCGTGCCCAGCTCGACACGGTGCGAGGCTACGTGAACGAGGGTCCGCCGCTGCGACTGCGCTTCTGGTTGTGGCAGGGCCCCGCGCTGCTGGATGCGGCCCGCCCCGTCTGGTACGAGGGATTCCGGCGACAGCTGTTCGCCACATCGTGGGGAGCGATTGTGGATTCACTCAAAGCGCTGCCCGACGTGCCCACCGCGTCGAACGACTACGGCACGACATACGGTTGGCTGAAGGGGTATCTCATTACCACCAACGCGCCCGACTCAAGCACGCAGGCGTTTCTGTCGCCGGTGCTGCTCAGAAGCTGGCAGCGCGGTCAGGCCACCGACGAAGACGTGACCAACCTTGCCCGTCGACAGTTCGATTTCTATTCGCGTGAGTTGCCGGTATTCAATCCGTTTCCAAAAGCCGCCGATAATGCGGTGGTGACGCGAGGACGCGACTTCCTCGCGCGGTTTACCGGTGGGGAGCAGATCTATCGCAACATGCTCGATACGGCGAACAAAGCCGCTCCCGCCGTAAAAATTCCGCAGGCGCCCGGTTTCCTCACCGCCACGCCGCAAGTCGCCGGGGCGTTCTCCGCGAGGGGCGCGGTGTTCATGGCCGATGCCTTCCGCAATTCCGACCGCTATTTCCAGGGCGAGACGTGGGTTGTCGGTAGCGCCACGGCGTCGCGAGGTGTCGATCGCGAATCGGTGATCGCGGCGCTGCGCACGCGGTATGCCGATGACTACGCCAAGGCGTGGCGCGGCGTTATCGCCAGTGCCGTGGTGGCGTCCCCCAGCAGCGTGAAGGACGCCGCGAGCAAACTGGAAGTGTTTGGCGGAAATCAATCGCCAATCCTGCAAGTGCTGCAAACCGTCGCGAAGAATACCATTATCGATTCGGTCACCCGTGCCACGTTTCAACCCGTGCATGCCGTCACACCACCGGAGATCGTCGACAAGTTCGTATCGGAAAAGAATCAGCCGTACCAGGACGGACTGCTCGGATTGATGGGGGCGCTCAACCGGGTGGCCAGTCTCCCTCCGCCAGCGCCGAACGACACGGCGGCCACGCAGGCGATTGTGCAGGCGGCGCTGTTGGCCGGTGGTGACGTGACCAATGCGCGCGTCGCTGAAAAGCGCGTGGCGCAAGGTTTCACGCTCACGCCAGCCGCCGCACCACTCGCCAATGCGGTCGAGCGATTGCTCACCGAGCCAATCAAGGGCGCCGAAGCGGCGCTGCGAACAGCGTCCACAATGAAAGTGCCGACCAAAACGGTTGTCGTGAGGCCGCCGCCGCCGCCCCCCCCGGCCGGCGGTGGTGGAGGTGGTGGTGGCGGCGCAGCGGCAGTCCCGCTGGTCACGCTGCTGAACGATCGCGGTCGCTCGGTGTGCAGCCAGATGCGCCCGATGCTGAGCAAGTTCCCGTTCGCCATCGATGCGACACCAGAGGCGTCGATCTCCGAAGTCGCCGCCCTGCTCGCCCCCGGCAGCGGCGAACTGTGGGCGTTCCATGCGGACCGGCTCAAGCCGTTCCTCGAGGAGAAGGATGGCAAGTGGGTGGCCAAACCGGCCGATGGCATCGAACTCTCCGAGACCTTCGTCGCGTTTTTCAATCGCGCGGCGCAGGTGTCCAAGGCGCTGTTCCCCGATGGCGGCGAGACACCGTCGCTGCGATGGATGGCCAGTGGGATCACGTCCGAGCAGACGCCGGTCATCATGCTGAAGAACGGCGCCAACGAAGCCACGTTCAATTCACGCACACCGCGCAACGAGATTGTCTGGCCAGCCACCGGAACGCGGGACGCGCGGCTTGACGGATCGTTCGGCAAGAACAAGCCCGTCGTGATTGCAACGGCCACGGGCGAGTGGGCGCTGTTCAAATTGGTGGCGCTCGCGAAGGTTGACGAAACCGGTCGGGCCGAGTGGCCCGCGAAGGGCAAAGATGCGGTGCCGGTTGTCGTCAAGTTCGATGCGACCAGTCGGCTGCCGCTGCTGAATGGCGGGTGGCTTGGTCGGCAGCTGACCTGCGTGGCTCAGGTCACGAAGTAGACGCACCGACGGGAAGGTTGCACCGAAGCGGGGACCGCGGGTGGCATCGCCAACTGGTCACGGATATAGTTAATAATACTTAACAACTCCGCATGACTACCATCCTTTCGGTTTCACTCCCCGACGATCTCCGCGGTCCGCTCGACGCGGTCGCCGCTCGGGAGCGACGGTCCCGCAGCTTCGTGGTCAGCGACGCCGTGCGGATGTATCTCGCCCGGCAGATCGATCCCGCGTTCGACGAGGCGCGCGACGAGACCCTGCGCGAAGGACTGGCGCTGAGCCCGTCGGAGCGTGTGCGCCTTGTGGAATCCCTTACCGACGAACTGACCGTCCGCCAACGGCGACGAAAGCCGTTTGTGATCGGCTTCGATACGGCCGCAGCCTACGACGCGTGGCTCCGGAACGGCGCGCCGATTCCGTCGTGAACACACACCGCGAGGATCGACTGGTGTCGGTGTGTGCGTTACTGAACGCGGAACGCGCGCGCTACGTGGTGGTGGGCGGCTACGCAGTGGCCCTGCACGGCGTGGTGCGGGCCACAAAGGACATTGACATACTCATCGAGCCGAGCATTGAGAATGCGCACCGTACGCTCGCCGCGCTGGAGCACTTGCCGTTCCAGGTGGCTCGCGATGTGAATCCGACGGACCTGATCAACCGATTCATCACTGTTATCGGTGACACACCGCGGGTGGACGTGCTCACGCTGGCGTTCAGTGTCCGCTACGCCGACGCCAAGCCTGGGCGGCTGACAAGGAGGATTGACGGCATCACGATCCCGTTTCTGGATCTCGACATGCTCATACGATCCAAGCAGACGGGCCGCCCTCAGGATGTGGCCGACATTGCGTCGCTCGAACGGATCAAGCTCCTGCAAGGTTCTCCGAGGCGTCGGCGACGCTGAGCCGCCGGTACGACTTGGGTTCGTTCGCTGTGTACGTGTTTTACAGCCCCACGTTGACGGCTACTCAGCGGGTCCAGAACACGAGGCTGCCGCAGCCGCTCAATCCGGGCTGGAACTGCGGCGGCGCCTGCGTTTGCGAATAGACCTCAATGCCGACCACATCTTTCGGCCGGACGAATGCGTCTATCTCTGACATGTTCATTCCCATCATGAGGGTGCCGTTGAGATAGACCGCCGGCTCGCATCGTTCGGTAAAGACGCCCCGCATCGTGATGCGCTGTTCGAGGTCGCTGTCGCTGTCCACGAACACGCCTTGCATGTTGCGGAAAAGATCGGTGGTGACGATGACTTGTCGTTTGGCGAGGTCGGCGCCGGTGAAGAATCGACCAAGTCCCGACCGACTGCGTTCACGAAAACCCGCGAAGTTGCTGAAGCGATCGTAGTCGGCGATGACCTTCATCGTATCCAATACGGACTTGAAGGTGGCAAGCGCCACGCGCACGGGGGCCGCGCCGTCAATCACGTCAACGGTCTGTCGCGCGGGATAATAACCCACCGCGCGCACCTCGAGCGTGCGTGTGCCAGCTGGGGCATCGGCCAGCGTCCATTCGCCGCGTTCGTTGGCGCGCGTCTGCGGACCGTTCGTGATGGCCACCTGCGCTCCCGCCAACGGCCGACCGCTGTTCACCGCCACCACCGTACCGCTCAATTTGCCGTTGCCCAGATGTATTCGCCGAGGCGGCAACGCGAGCCGCTCGGTCCGAAACGCGGTGTCGCGCCGTACGGCGTCGCGCAACACCGTGTCGCCGCTGACAACGGTGCGCGCCACACCAATCGACAGTTCGTGTCGCAGAAAACCACCAGCGGCAACCTCCACCTCGATCACATCGGTGCTGTCGGCGCCGCGGCTGGCGACGAGTGTCATGGTGCCCGGGCTCGGCACGTTACACAGGCCAAACCACCCGCTCTCTTTCGTTATGGTCACGCGACGCGGTGCGCGACGCACAAGACCCCCTTTCCCGAGCGAGTACTCCACCCACTCTGCAGCCACCGTAACCCCTGCCGCCGGACTTCGGTCGCGCGCATCGCGCACGACGCCGATGACCACGGCGCCCGAGTTCTGCGGCGATGGTGGTCCGCAAATGACGGTTCGGAGATGCGCGGCCGACGGGATCGCCAAGTCGGCGTGCACGGCGCGCAGTCCTGCCACCGATACCGCGCGCAGCATCGGTTCGAGGCCAAGCGAGTCGAGCATCGGATGATAGAACCCGAGCGTGTATCGGCCGTCGGGTACATCGTTGAACGCGAATTGGCCCTGCCAGTCCGAAACCACCGTTTGACCGAAGCGCGAGAGGCTGTCGGCACCGACGAGTTGCACCAGCGCACCAGCGAGCGGTTTTCCGGCAACGCTGTCGTGCACAACGCCGCTCACCGTGGTGCTCACCACACGCGCCGTCGCTGGCATGTACGCTGGCACCATCGGCGCGCACAGCAGGACCAGCAGTGCCGGGGAAATCCTCACGCGTTCGTCGCCTCAAGAGGGGGATACCGGACAACGTATCCGCAATTCGTTCATTCGCCAGTCGTACTGTGTGGTGCGACGTTGAGGAGCCAGAGGGGTGAGCTCATTTGGAGGTGTGAGGGGAAGAGAGGAGAGCAAAAAAGGGTTGAGCGTTGGAGGGGTGAGCGGTGAGGGTAGAGTAAACCCTCTGCCCTCGCCGCTCCACCTTCACCCCTGTACCTGCTCACCCCTCTTGCCCCTCACTGTCGACTCCGTCGCGGCACCATACCCGCTATTTGGTCCAGAATACGATGCTGCCACAACGCGTCATCCCAGGCTGGAACTGCGCCGGCGACTGCGTCGCGGAGTAAATCTCGATACCCGCGATGTCGTTGGGTCGCATCAGCGCGTCGATGTCGGCCGCGGCCAAGTCGAATGCCAGCGTGCCATTGACGTAGACGGCGGGGATACACCGATTCGAGAACATGCCGCGCATCACGATCTTCATGTCGCGACGAAGTCCGAGCGTATCGGTTGCCGCTTCCGACCGATCGGACAGCGACGAGAGCGTATCAGCGTCTGTCACAATTTCGAGGTACACGCCCGGCAGCGCGCGAAACAGTTCGGACGTGGCGACGGGTTGTCGTCGGGCGATATCTATCGGCGTCAGAAAGCGGCCCAGTCCCGATCGACGCCGCTCCTGAAAGCCCACGAGATTGAGATCCACCAGTCGCGATGCGGTGATCTTCATCGTATCCAGAACCGACTGGAGCGTGGCGAGTGTCACCAGCACAGGTTGCGCACCCCGAACGACGTCGACCGATAAGCGTTCAGGATAGTGTCCCACGGCGCGCACGACGAGCGTGCGCGTGCCGGTTGGCGCATTCGGCAGCGTCCACTCGCCGCGCTCGTTGGCGCGGACCTGCGGCCCGCCAGTCATTCCCACCTGCGCGCCCGCCAGCGGTCGTTTGCCCTTTACCGAGACCACCGTGCCGCTCAACACGCCCTCACCATCACCCAGCGACAGCTCGCGCCGCAGGAAGCCACCGCCCGCAACCGCCACCTCGATGGCGTCGGTACTGTCCGCACCGCGGCTGGCAATCAACGTCATGGTGCCGGGGTTGGGCACATCGCAAAGCGCGAACCAACCGTTCTCGGTCGTCGTCGTGACGCGCCGAGGCGTGCGGCGTTGCAGCGTGCCCTTGCCGATCACGAGCTCCGCCCACTCTCCCGCCACCGTAACACCTGCCGCCGGCTCCCGGTTGCTCGCATCGCGCACGACACCGATGACAACCGCACCGGAGTTCTGAGCCGATGGAGGGCCACAGATCGCGACACGCAGTCGCATGGCCGAAGGAATCGCGAGGTCGGCGCGCACGGCTCGTTCACTGGTGACAGACACGGCGCGCAGAATCGGCTCGAGACCGAGCGAGTCGAGCATGGCATGGAAAAAACCAAGCGTGTATTGCCCGTCGGGTACGTCGAGGAACGCGAAGTGTCCCAGCGAATCCGAGACCACGGTCTGTCCAAAACGCGACCGGTTGTCGGCGCCTACGAGTTGCACCAGCGCGCCGACCAACGGCTTGCTGGCAATGCTGTCATGCACCACGCCAGCAACCGTGGCGCGCCGCAGCCGAAGCGCGGTGTCCGGCACCGGCGCAGCGGTCCATGGCGTGAGAAGGAGCAAGAGAAGTCGAGTGGAGTTCCGCATGGGCCCGTTCCCCGCAGACAGTTTGCGGCCTTGCTCAATTGCCTGCGTACTCCGCATTCTAACATCATGAAGGCCACGCTACGAGAGTCCGGACCGCGGTCGTGCGGCTGTTGACGGCGTGGATATCCGCGCTGGTAATAGTGTGGCAACCGTCACTGGCTGCCGCGCAATCCGGCGCGCAATCCGCTGCGCCACCCGCTGCGTCTCAGAACCCGTCACCTATGGCGGAGCATACGCGGGCGCACGAGCGCCTCGCCAGGAAAGTGCTGGACGGCATCCATCGCTCGTTCGCCGGCACGGCGGGCAGGATGGTTGAGATGTTCGTCCCCTCGCGCACCCTCGCACATGAACAGTTCGATCTGGTGGTGCACTTCCACGGCGACGCGTGGCTTCCGCAACAAGCCGCCGCCACACTTGGCAGCCATCCCGTGGCTGCGGTGGTGAACCTCGGCAGCGGCTCGGGGAGTTACGACAAAGCGTTCACCGATCCGGCGGCATTCGATTCGCTGCTGTCCGGTATCACGCGCGAGGTTTCGGCGGCCAGCGGCAAGTCGGCCCGTGTAGGTCGTGTCACACTGGTGGGATTTTCAGCCGGGCACGGCGCCGTGCGGGCGATTCTCCGCGAACCCCGTCACTTCGCGATAGTGGACGCCGTGTTGCTGATCGACGGGATGCACACGTCATACATGCCCGAAGGGAAAGTGCTGGCCCTCGGTGGCACGCTGGACACCACCAATCTCGTGGCGTTCACGAATTTCGCACGGGCGGCGATTCGTGGTGACAAACGGTTCCTGATCACGCACTCGGAGATTTTTCCTGGCACATTCGTGAGCACGACAGAAACGGCCGACTGGCTGGTGCGCGCACTCAACCTCCGTCGCACAGCGGTGCTGCGCTGGGGCCCTCGCGGTCTGCAGCAGCTCAGTGAGGTCCGTGCGGGACGCTTCGAACTCCGCGGCTACGCTGGCAATTCAGCGCCCGATCACATTGACCAATTGCACGCGATGCCTGAACTTCTGGCCCGACTGTACAAACGCTGAGGCACCACCCGACGTACCGGCCCAACCGTTGGGTCCGTGCCGGGATTCACTCTGTATGGAGACCTTCCATGCGCATTTTGTTTGCGACAACCGCGTTCGCCGCCACGCTGGGCATCGGATTTTTCGCAGGTCGTGTGCAGCCCGCCGCCGCGGACGAACACGCACGGCACGACATGAGCATGCCAACCGCACCCATGCCGGGATTCCAACAGTCTGCCGCGATCCCGGCGTCGAGTACGACCGCCGCCGAACGCATCGCGAAGTCGCCGCGTCATGCCGAATGGGTGTCGATCAAGATGGGCGCGACCGACAGCGTCATGGCGTGGGTGGTGTACCCGGAACGAAAGGACAAGGCGTCGGTGGTGATCGCAATCCACGAGAACACGGGTATCAATACCTGGACGCGTTCCGTGGCCGACCAGCTCGCGGCCGATGGATTCATTGGAATCGCGCCCGACCTTACCACGATGAAGCGCACGGACGATCTCAAAGCCGATCCCGCGCCAGACGCCGGACGCGCAGCCATTGGACTCATCACGCCGGACATCGGCAATCAAATCATCGATGCGGTCGCGAAGTACGGCATGTCGTTACCGGCCGCACTGCCCAGGTATGGCATCGTGGGATTCTGCTGGGGTGGTGGTCGTTCGTTTCTGCACGCCGCACACGCGCCCGGGCTTGGCGCGTCGGTGGTTTACTATGGCTCGCCGCCAACTGCCGAGCAGATGGCGGGCATCAAGGCACCGGTGCTTGGTCTGTACGGCGGTAGCGACGCGCGTATCAACGCCACCATTCCGGCCACGGACTCCAGCATGACGCGGTTGGGTAAGTTGTATGAGGTCCACATTTTCGACGGTGCGGGACACGGGTTTTTGCGGGGACAGGATCAGTCTCCAGCGAATCTCGCCGCTGCTCAGCAGGCGTGGCCGAAGACAGTAGCGTTCTTCCGGGCCAAGTTGGGCAAGTAGGACGTCGCGCAAACGTCCCGGAGGGGTGTCCCTCAGCAGGGGGGAGGGAGAGCGGTGAGGGGAGAGGGTATGGGGTTTACTCCACCCTCACCGTTCACCGCTCCACCCTCACCCCTTCCCCTGCTCACTCCTCCGCTCCCTCACCCCTGGGATACAACTTTCTACTTCCGCGCGCGGAGTCGCAGGCCAGCGGTCGTGATCCGGCCCAACGGCGCTGAACCGTGGTCGCGAATGAACGCGGCCGTATTGGCCGGATTACCCACGCTCAGATACGCGTGAGCATCGCGGGCGATCCGTGGAACTGATGTGCGACCGGGACGGGCGCGCGCGTTCCCCGCACCGACACCACGCCGATCGCGCGAGTGGAACGTTCGGGATCGCCCGGCCCTAGCAGCATATGCTTCTCCTACCGGGAGTTCGTGTGCGATTACAGTGCGTCCAGAATGTTCGTGAGGCGGTCGAGCGCATCTCGCGATCGGCGCCGTTCATGGTGATGGTGTCACTGGTCGTCGTGGCATGCGACCGCAATCCGTACGACGCCGCGCAGCGACCACGCGTGACCATCGGCAGTGCCACGGCGCCGGTCGTGATTTCGTGGCAGCCCGCTGGTGCGCAACTGGTACGTGTCTATCGTGGCAGCGCGGCCGGCGATGGCTACACGACGAGTCTCATGTGGTCGATCACCGCGAGTTCGATGAACAGCCTGCTCTCCGGCGTGTCGTATGGGGCGGTCGCGCCGGGCGGCGGCACCACCGATGTCGCCGCACGGCCACTCGTGACCGGCGAGCGCTACACCGTGCAGGTCACGCGTCAGGATCCCAAGGGATCCGGTGACGGGTTTACCAACACCCGCAATCGCTACGTCGGCACGCTCGCCTTCACGCTGTGGGGTGGCGCGACGTCTGTCACCAATCGCGTCAGTCGCTGAGCAATTGGGAGACTGCGCGCAGCGCATCGCGCTGTCGCGTGAGATCCGAAGGCACGAGATGCAACCACGCCTCGTCGTCACGCAGCGCCGGTCTCGGCCCGTGTATCATGCACACTGCCCCACTCCGTCCAACTGCCGTCGTATACCGCCGTATTCTTTGCGCCGATCACCTCCAGCGCGAGAATCAGGGCGCACGCGGTCACGCCGGTTCCGCAACTCGCCACCACCGGTTGCGTGATATCCAGTCCCGCGTCACGCACAATGCGTCGCAATTCGTCTGCACTGCGCAACGTGCCATCCTCGTGCACCAGTCGCGCGTAGTGGATATTCACGCTGTGCGGAATGTGTCCGCTGCGAACACCCACGCGCGGCTCGGGCTCGGAGCCTTTGAAGCGCCCTTTGGAGCGCGCATCGACCACCTGTTCACGGGGCATTTCGAGATTCGCGCGCATGGCGTGAATGTCGCGTACGCGCGCCGATTCAAAGTGCGCCTCGAATGTCGCCGCCGGTGTTGGCGGAACCATGGTGTCGATCGCGTGGCCATCATTCACCCACTTGCGCAGCCCGCCGTCCAGCACGGAGACGCGATGGTGGCCAAACGTGCGCACCATCCACCAGAGCCGCGGGGCACTGAAGTTCTGTCCGGAGGCGTCGTACACAACGATGGCGTCGCGCGTGTCGATCCCCAATGACCCCATACGCTGCGCGAATACCGCCGCGCTGGGCAGCGTGTGGGGGTACGGGGCACCCTCATCGCTGATCCATTCAAGATCGCAAAAAACGGCGCCGGAAATATGTCCCGCCAAATACTCTTCGTGGGCATCGCGCCCCGCATTCGGGAGGTAGCTGCTCGCGTCGATCACCTTGATGCACGAGTCGCCAAGATGCGCGGCAAGCCACTCCGTAGAAACAAGGGGGGTTGGAAACGATGCGACGGGCATGAGCGGACGCGGAGATGGGGAAAGTGTTTGTTGGCACGAAGGATCGTCATCATGTGGAACCACCCGCAAACTAAGCGTGGAGAATGATGAGATGTTGCGTCACCGCAACAGTCGACGTCATTTGCTCGTATAACCACGTTTCGGCCAGCTTCTTGCTGCTGGAGGCTGGCATCCGATAGCCGATGGCCATCGATTTGGTGTGGGGTTGGGGTTTGAACTGCGGAAATCACTGAGGACGCCGTTCGTGGCGTCACTCGGTACGGAGACGCCGGTTCGCGATGATCGAACATTGGGACGAACAGGTCACTGACCTACAGGACGAATACACCCTTCTGGGCGAACTACAGTTCGGCGATGGCGCCGTAGTGTATCGCGCGCGTCACCGCGCGCGTGCGCGCGAAGTATTGATCCGGGTGCTGCCAGCGATGGGTGCGACGCCCTCCGAGCCAGTGCGTAATTGGCTGGCGCAAATGACCGAGAGTGTCGCGACAATGCAACACCGCAGCATCATTCCGCTTCACGCGATCAATCTGCTGGCGGACGGCGGTCTGGCGTTGGTTGCGCCGAAACTCTCATTGCGCACTCTTCGGCAAGCCGTCGCCCTGAGTGGCGCCTTCGAACCGGAGCAGGTCGAGCGCTTGCTGCGCGACGTGGCGAGTGCGCTGTCGCATGCGCATGAGCAGGGCGTGGTGCACGAGGATCTCTCGCCGGACTCGATCTTTGTTGAAGTGGGAACCGGACGCGCGATGCTTGGCGACTTCGGACTTGCAGCGGCTCGGCGGATCGCCGAAGGCGAGCCAGGCATCGCGCGCGCGAAGTCCGTCTATCGGGCGCCCGAACAGCTGGACGGCGCGTCGGCCGACGCACGTGAGAACGTGTTCAGTCTTGGAGTCATCGCATGGGAGTTGCTGACGGGACGAAGCTTGACGTCAAGCGTCGATGACCAAACGACGTCCAAACCGGAGGTGCTCCCGGCCATCGATTCGTTGCGACCGGGTGTTGTGCCACTGCGAACACAGTACGTGGTGGAACGCATGCTGCGGAAGGATCCTCATGCGCGGTTTGCTGGTTCCGCCGGATTTTTGGCATCGCTCAACAGCTGGGTGGTGCCGTCCGATTGGGAAGAATGGGAGGCATCTCTGCGCGCTCGCTGCGCGTCGGAAGACCCAACGCTGGCTGTGGCGGCGCTGCCAGCGTTGCCGGCACGCGACGCGCCGTTGCCGTTCGAACGTCCGGATCTGGAACCCGAGTTGACGAAACCCGTTGATCCGGTGGTCGCCGATGAGGAGCAAGCGGCGGCCGACCAAGAGGAACTCGATCGTTGGCGAACATTCGAACCTGTCGGCGTGGCAGTACCGGACGAGAGTACGTCGCGCCGATGGCAAGCTGTGGGCGGCGGCATCTCCTTGGTAGGGGCGGCGATCGTCCTCGCCGTGTTCTGGCCGAGTGTGGCGCCGTTGATTGGCTTTGGAGGTGCACGGGGTGCGGTATCTGCGGCAGGAAGTACGACGTACGGTGCGAACACGACTGACATGGGAACCGCCGGGCGAACGGATCCGTTGTTGGCCGACGACAGACGGAAGTGCCGCGTCATGAACGCGCAGATGGACTGCTTGGCAGACGAAGGCGCCAGCGACGAGTTGACGGACGCCGAGTTGGCCGATTACGGTATGCGCAAAACGGCATTACGGACGGCATTTACTGAGTTCAGCAACGACCCGAGGGCGCGCAGTGCCGGTGTGGCAGTTGCCCTGTTGCTGCTCACGATTGTCGTCCTGGTGCTAAACCGGAAACCACTGGCCAATCACGTCCCGGGAAAAGACACGCCGCTGTTTGGCGGACTCGTGGCCGGTGGCACCGCGCAGTCGGGGTCTGCTCCGGCCAGTCATCCCAGCCCGATGTGGAAGCCGCGTCGCGTTACACCAAAGGTGACGTCGCCGATCGAACGTCGCTCGACGCGTCCCGGAAAGACACCATTCAACGCCGACGTCGACCGGCGAGCCGTGTCCTTGAGGGCTGCAACCACGATCGAGCAGGCGACGACCGCGAAAAACGGTAAGGGAGCGTCCCCCAAGAACGATCGCCGCATGGTCAATCTGGCCGAGATGCTCGGTAGCATGGCCGACGGACATCTGGTGCACTACGGCGTGCCCACCGACGGCGGTCTTCCCGAACTCCCTGGCCGCCTGCTGATCTCGTCTGGGTTCGACAATGGGAGTGAGATACGCTTCGTACAATCATCTGGCGTGGATGGCACGGTGATAACCTTCGGACGATCCATCGGCGAGATTTTTCGACACGTTCGGCTTGAGGACGAAACCATCAGTCGCACGCACGCCCGCATGGAACTGATTGCCGGCAGCTGGCGTCTGCTCAATCTGGCGCGATCGAACGCGGTTGTGCACAATGGTGAGGTGATGTCTCTGGGCGAGGAGCGATCGCTGCACGACGGAGACACGGTCGAAATGGGCGAAGTGCTGTTCACATACCGGTTTCCCTGACGCGCCACGCGTCCGCGCGGAGGGAGCACATGACGGCTCCACGGAAGCGCTCACCAGCCGCGATTGTCGGCACCGTCAGCATCGCGCGTGCCCTCTCCAAATTGGGCATCTGCTCTCGCACCGAAGGCGAGCGCATGGTATTGGCGGGGCGCGTGATGGTGGACGGTCGCGTCGTACACGATGTGACTCGCCGTGTGCGTCCGGAAACCGCCGTGATCGAGATTGACGGCGTTCAGGCCGCGCGTGTCGACCGCGTCTATCTGGTCCTCAACAAGCCGCGCGGACTCGTCACGACACGTGATGATCCGCAGGGGCGCGCGACGATCTACTCATGCCTGCCCGACGACACCCTGCCCTACGTGGGACCTGTGGGACGCCTCGACAAGGCCAGCGAAGGATTGCTGCTGTTGACGAATGACACGCGATGGTCGGCGCGACTGCTCGATCCCGCGTCGCACATGGACAAGTCGTACCACGTGCAGATACGTGGCCAGATCGACCAGGCAGTGGTGAACCGTGTGGCCGCCGGTGTCGTGGAGCTCCGCAGCGGTGAGCGGTTGAACGTGAAGCGCGTGTCATTGCTGCGGGTGGGATCACGCAGCACGTCGTGGCTGGAGATCGTACTCGACGAAGGCAAGAATCGACACATCCGACGCCTGCTCGATGCGCTGGACATTGAAGTATTGAGGCTGGTGCGCGTCGCGATTGGACCGCTATTATTGGGCGCGCTGGCCAAGGGCGCCTGGCGACATCTGACGCCCGACGAGGTGCGCGCGTTCACGCTCCCATCATAGCGGGTGCCACTATGCCGCAGACAGAACGATTCCGCTCGCTCGACGTGATGCGCGGGATGGCCATGGTGCTGATGGCGATCGATCACGTGCGCGTGTATTCCGGGTTGCCGGCTGGTGGCGACACGGCCGGCATCTTCTTCACCCGTTGGATCACGCACTTCGTCGCCCCGGCGTTTTGCTTCCTGGCGGGAACAGGCGCGTTTCTGCACGGACGCACCCTCGGTGATGTACACCTGCTGTCGCGCTACCTGGCCACCCGGGGACTGCTGCTGGTGGTGTTGGAATTGACGGTGATTCGCGTCATGTGGACATTCAATTTCGACTTCGCTCACTACAACCTGGCCGGCGTTATCTGGATGCTGGGCTGGTGCATGATCCTGCTGGCCGGCCTCGTGCGTTTCTCAACGCGCACCATTGCCATCGTGGGTATGGTTGTCATCTTCGCGCAGCAACTGGTGGCGTTGCCCACGCTGGCCATGTCGGAGTCCGTGAAGCACTCCATCGGTTGGATTTGGCAGCTCCTGTATTTCGGTGGCCCGATCGAGAGCACGCCGCCCATCGCGGTACTGTATTCCATTGTCCCGTGGATTGGCGTGATGGCCGTTGGGTACGCGTTCGGGGCCCTGATGCAGCGTGACTCGGCAACCCGTTGGCGCCTCTGTCTGCGCATCGGACTCTCGGCCACCGCAGTGTTCGTCATAGTGGCCGGTCTCCTGGTGCTGTTGCGACCTGCCCAGTCCGATGACGCACCGGCGCTGTTCCGATTTCTTGGCCAACAGAAGTATCCCGCCTCGCAGTTGTTCCTGCTCATGACGCTCGGGCCGATCATCGCGCTGCTGCCGCTGGCGGACCGTGTGCGGGGACCGATATCGGATGCGCTGAGTGTGTTCGGGCGTGTGCCACTGTTCTACTACCTGCTGCACATTCCCGTCATTCACACGCTGGCATTGTTGGTTTCGTTGATTCGACAAGGCAGCATCACGCCGTGGTTGTTCGGCAATCATCCCATGCAGCCACCGCAACAACCGGAGGGCTACATGTGGAGCCTCGGTTTGCTCTATCTCGTGTTCGTGGTGGCCGTCGCGATACTGTACTTCCCCTGTCGGTGGTACGCTGGCGAGAAGGCCAGCCACAAGGACAGTTGGCTGCGCTTCATATGACCGTACGCGTTGTCGCCCGCGCGGCAGCATCACGCGCGTTGTGGACAGCGGTCGGGCTGTCGCTACTGTGTGCGGTTTCGCTGTCCGCGCAGTCTGGTCGTTCCGGCAATCCGATCATCGCAGGCTGGTACGCCGACCCCGAGGCGCACGTCTTCGATGGGCAGTCCTGGATCTTTCCCACGTATTCGGCGCCCTACGGCGAACAAACGTTCATGGACGCCTTCTCGTCGCGGGATCTCGTGACATGGATCAGTCATTCGCGCGTGCTCGATACGGCAAACGTTGGGTGGGCGCGACGCGCGCTGTGGGCGCCGTCGATCGTGGCGAAGGGTGGTTGGTATTATCCAAACCCCTCATCGACCGTTTTCAGAACGGTGCGCAGCCCATCGACCAGAAGGTGTTTCAGGATCGCGACCGTGGAGGGCGCGTACATGCTGGTGAAAAACGGCACATACTACTTCATGTGGTCGGAAGGTGGGTGGACCGGACCGAATTACGCGGTGGCCTATGCGATGGGTTCCTCACCCTTCGGACCGTTTGAGCGCGTCGGCAAGATTCTCCAACGGGATTCCACGGTGGCAACTGGCGCCGGTCACCACTCGGTGCTGCACAGTCCCGGGTCGCCCAATTGGTACGTTGTGTATCATCGGCGACCACTGGGCGAGACTGACCGCAATCATCGGGTCGTGAGCATCGATAAGTTGGAGTTCGATGAGCGCGGGTTGATTCGGCCGGTCGTGATCACGACGGCTGGCGTTCCGGCAAACCGACTACCTGGGTCGAAGCGAACATCGAGACGCCGAGAGCCACTCGGCACGAAGCAGCCGACTTCACGTTAAATCGGCGAGACGCGACTCCAGCATTCGCGCAAGGAATCCGGATGTATTCGCCACGGCAAATGAAATGCCACTCAGGTTTCGGTCGCGCGGCACGCCAGGAATCGGGCGCGGGTAGATAGACGCGCCAACCGGCGAGCGATCAAATGGCGCACTGAGTTCGGCGATCAACTCGTCCCGCTCGATGTCGGAGTGGCCCACGACGCCGATCGCACCGGGCAGCGAACCCGGCAACCAGCGAATTGCATCGGACTCGCAGGCCGCGACCACACGCGTGCCACACGCCGCAGCATACGCAATCGCCGTTTCCAAAAGTGCCGCGTGTTCCGCGTTCGCAGTGCCAAGCGACAGGTTCACGATCTGACAGTCGTGGTCGGCCGCCCAGTGGATGGCCTCGGCCAATGTGCGCGCATCGGTCACGAGTGTACGGTCGAACACCTTCACCGGCACGAGCACCGCGTTGGGGGCCTTCTCTCGAATGGCCGCCGCCACGGCCGTTCCGTGACCGATGCGATCGAGCGTATCGCACACCGCCAACGCAAGCGACACACCCGCCGCGACATCGCCCACATGCGGATGCCCCGGTGCGATGCCGCTATCCACCACGGCTATGCGCACACCACGCCCCGTTCGTCCGACAAACGGTGGGTGGTTGAGGGTAAGTCGAGTGCCGCTCACCGCAGGCTGCTCATGGGCCAACGGCAAACAGCTCGGCGAACGCACCGTCCCGTGTCATCAATTCCGCTGGTGTCCCATCGTCGGCAATCTTGCCATCGGCCAGCCGGATCACGCGATCAGCGCGTTGCGCCAGTGTCAACCGATGAGTGATCACGATAGTCGTACGTCCACGCATGACGGCTTCGTACCCCGACACCACTTGCGCTTCCGTAGCGGGATCCAGTGCGCCGGTGGCCTCGTCAAGCACCAACACGGCCGGATCGGCGAGAAACGCGCGCGCGATCGCCAGTCGCTGACGCTCGCCTGCGGACAGCGCGCGACCACGTTCGCCGACAATCGTGTTCAAACCCTCAGGCACGCGCGCCACCAGTTCGGCCAAGCCGCTGGCCCGCACCGCCTCCAGCACATCGGCCGGAGCGGCATCTGGGCGCGCGAAGCGAATATTCGCTTCAATGGTGGTGTTGAATACAAACGGGTCCTGGTCCACCACCAGTACATGGCGTCGCACGTCAGCGAGTCTGAGCGACGTGAGATCGTGACCATCGAGACACACCGTACCGTGCTCAGGATCCATGTGCCGCGCCAGCAGATCGGCAATGGTGCTCTTCCCCACCCCACTGGGGCCTACGATGGCCACGTGCTCGCCCGGCTGCACAGTGAGGCTTACGTTGTTCAGCACTGGAGTGTTCCGATCAAACGAAAACGTCACGCTCCGAAGCGTCAGTTCACCTCGCACCGATGCCATCGGCAGAGCATCAGACCTTTCCACCACTTCAATGGGCGCGTCCAGAATCTCGTGCACGCGTCGTAACGACACGCGCGCGGTTGCCACGCTGGCATATAACCCCATCAGTCCTTGAATGGGACCAAGCAGTCGCACCTGGTAGGCCATGAACGCCACCAGCGTACCCATGGTGATCGCGCCACTGATCACACGCCAACCACCCACCAGAAACACGGCGGCCGTACCAAGAGACAGCAGCAACCCCGGCAGCCCACCGGCGAAATACGTGAGCGTGCGCATCGCCATCAGGGCACGTACAAAGCTGTCGTTGCGAGCGCGAAACCTCGCGACTTCGCGTTCCTGCGCGTTCATCCCCACCACCAGCTTCATAGCCAGCAGCGTATCGATGAGAAAGGTGCCAATGCCGGCGCTCTCTTCGCGCAACACGGTGATAGAACCTTCGAGGCGCCTCCGATACTTCACCAGCGCCCACAGCGCCGCCGGCAGCAAGGCCAGACTGGTGGCAAACAGCAGCGGATCGAGCAGCAGCAGGATGACCACCGTGCCCATGAGGAAGAGCACGTTGCTCACCCAGGCCAACGCGACATCGGTGGCCACGCGCTGGATCTCGCCGATATCGTTGTTGAGCCGAGAGACGATCTGCCCCAGCGGCATGCGCGCGTAAAAGCGCGGAGGCAGCGCCTGCAGATGCCGAAACAGTGCCAACCGCATGTCGAACAGGATGTCGGCTGACACCTTGGTGTAGCGCAGCCCGCTGATGACGTTGAGGGCGAAACTGGCCAACGTGATGGCAAAGAACTGCACCACGATTCTCGCCAGCGCGGCCGAGTCTCGGCCCACCAGCGCGCGGTCAATGAACGCCCGAAACAGATAGGGCAGGAACAGCGCCAGCGCGGTGCTCACCAGTGACAGGACCAACACCAGCACCAGAGGCCGCGCATACGGTACGACGTATCCCAAGGCACGTCGCACGTCGGGTGCTAACCGGCGCCCAATCGTGCGCGACCACAATCCGGTCACGACCCGCTCAGCGACTGGCGCCGGGTGCCCGGGTGGGGATCAGCGTCATCTGCGTCATGTCGGCGTCGAACGTGGCGGTACGCAGTTTCTTGAATGTGGCCGCGTCGTACACGTCAATGGTGTTGCCCGCCACATGCACGTACAGGTAGGCACCGTTCGAACTCACCGTGAGTCCCATGCGCGAGCGCCCCTCAAATTCGGTCTTCCCCACGACACGGCGGTTCTCCAGATCGAACGTCCAAAACTGATAGTTGCCCACTTCGGAATGAATACCGTAGGCTCTCTTGCGATCGGGCGTGAGGCGGAAGCTCGTTCCTACACTTGGGCCCAGTGTGTAGAAATCGACCGATCTGTTCACGAGATCCACGCGCGCCACACCCATCAGCAACCGATGATTTACCGGATCGGAGGTGCGAAACAGTCCTGTGTAAAAACCCGGATCGTCATACAGATCCGCTCCAAACCCCGCATTGATACGCCCCATCCCCTCTTCGTAGAGACTCTGCGACAGGTCCCATTTGTCCACCTGCTTCAGCGTGACCGCATCGTACACCAACACATCGTCGGACGTGAAGAAGTACATCAGGTCGCCCGATGGCGAAAAAATGATCTGCGCGAAGTCGCGCTCTTCATCCTTGGGCCAGGGGATGGTATCGGTGACGGCGCGCTTGGCCAGGTCGTAGCGCAGCAGCATGGGTTTGGATATCTCGTAGCGATCGGCCAGCTTGGTGAACACCTTCACCAGCAGGATAGCAAATCGCTCCTTGGGGTCGACGTTCATACCGTCAATCTGCACCGTGTTGTTCGCAGTACTCAGCGTGAACTTGCCGGTGGTTTTTCGGCTGGCAATGTCGACGGTCTCCACCTGATCGTGGCGCGGATTCAGCACGTAGAAGTGGGCGCGATTGGTCGAGAGCACCATGGTCGTGGGGATCCCGATAGACATGGGAATGGAATCGCGCAGCGTCAGCGTGGCCTCGTCAATCACGAGGATCTTGTTGGCGTACGTTCCCATATAGATGGTGCCCGACGGGGCCTGCGCCTGACCTGCCAACGGCGCCGCCAGAAGCGCGCAGACCAGCAGCGCGCCGAATCGTTGCGAAGCCCGGCTCATGGGAAAATGAGGTCGATCTTGCGCCAATCCTTCTGCGCGGCCGCACACTTCGATACCCAGTCGGGCGCGTGATTGTACAGGTCGGGCACGTGCGCAGGCCAGAAGCAGGTGATATGACAATCGTACAGATCGCGCTCCACCGGCTGGCACAGTCCCGCCGTGCCGCCGCTGGAATCCACCTCCCAGCCGGGCGAGAACACGAACGAGCAGCCGAGTGGGATGTTAGGGCCCGTGCTTTGCAGGCCCACCACGTCCTGTGGACCGAGTGTTTGTTCGTCCACGCGCCGCGCTTTTTGATTCACTGCTTTCAGTCGTGCCATGATCGATCCTCAGTCAAACTGCTGAAGGAATTCTGGGCGACGCTCGGCGATCGTCGCGTACACTTCGAGACAGGTATTCGTCCAGCTGCGAATCCACTCGCAGTAATGCAGGTTGGCCTGCTGCGTGTCGCCATAGCGCGTGTGCGCCTCGTGATAACAACCACCGGCACAGAGCGGGCGGGCCCAGCACGTACTGCAATCGGTTTTGTTCTCAATGTGGTGACGCGCCAGATAGTCGTCCTGCACCGCGCGATCCACGCCACCTGTGACCGTGCCCAGCTTGTGCGAGTCGGAACCGGCAAAACGATGGCACAGTGCCACATCCCCGTCGGTGGCGACACCCATCAAGCCCATGCCGGCGCCACACGGATGCGACTTGCTGAGTCCCTTGTGAATTTCTTCCAGCGTGTCGCGCACATTGGAGAATCGGTGTCGTTTTCCAGCCAGCGCGAACTCGAGATACTCCGCTGCCAGGAACTTGAACTGGCCCAGCATTTCAAAGAAGCCTTCGTCCTGAATGGCATAGTCACGCTGCCACGACGTGGTCACCGGTGCAAAGCCCACTTCAAAGAACCCCATCTCGTCGGCGAGGTGCCGATAGATGCTCACCACATCGAGATTTTGCTTTGTGAGGGTGACGCGCGCGCCCACGGGACGACGCGGCTTGCGCGCCAGAAACTCCTTCACGTTGGGGGCGACCGTGTCGTACGAGCCCATGCCGTTGTTGAACACGCGGTACTTGTCCTGTTGCTCTCTGGCCCCATCCATCGACACGGTGACCCCGACATCGTTCTCGACCAGCCAATCGATGATTTCGGTGCGCAGCAATGTGCCGTTGGTGGTGAGACTCACATCCACCGCCTTGCCCAACTCGGCGCCGCGTTCGCGGGCATAGGCCAGCGCACTCTTCAGCACCTTGAAGTTGAGCAGCGTCTCGCCACCAAAGAACGTGAGATGCACCAGCTTCTGGTCGCCCGATTCGGCGAACATGAAGTCCACACTCTGACGCGCCGTGGTTTCGTCCATGAAGCGTGGCTTGGTCGACGCTTCCGTAATCTTGTCTTCGCCGTACTCGTAGCAGTACGTACAGGAGAGATTGCACTTGCTGGTGACGTTCACCACCAGCGTGGTGAGCGGCACACGCTTGCGCGGCGGCGCAACCACTGGAGCGGCAACGGCCGTCGCGTCGTTCTGCGGCTCGGGCGCCCGCTTCTCGAACGCCTTGATAGCGCGTACCCGCACCAGCTCTTCCACGGCGTCCTTGACGTCGGGGAGCGGGAAACGCGGCCCCAGCGACATGGCGAGATCGGCCGGTTCGTAGTCCCGCTCGCCGAGCGCGTCGAGGACCGCAACCGACACATCATCGAGTCGAAAGACGGCGGCGGAGGGCACGAGATACACGTAGGGGGCTCCGTCGCCTGCGAAGCGGTGATACTCGCCACGACGAAACATCGTGGTGGTGGGTTTGGCGGCTGTTGTCATGGGGCGGTCCGGGCTGGCACAAATCGAACGTACAGGGGCACCGTGACGATCAACTGCGCGCGAGCGCGCATTGGTCGCGCACCTTTCTCGGGCGGCTGCCATGTCGCAACCACCCACACGTCGCCGATGTTGTTGCGATTGCCACTGCGCAACGTGTTCGGACCGTCCACGGCGGGTGTAAAGAACCCCTTCGTATCGATTTTACCCACGAACTTCACGTCGTCATCTGCGTAGGTGACTCCATACTCCTCGACGCTCCAGGTGGCGTCCACCATGCCGATCTCGAAGTCGTCGCCGGTGTCGGGCTTATTGTCGGCGCCGTTGCTGAATGCGAGGGCGTCGAACTGCTGATACTGCTTGGGAAATCCCACACCGCCGGTGCGCGCCAGTCCGGACAAGGGGCTTACCTTGATGCGACTCACCTTGTCATACACGGCCACCGCCGCGCGACTAGAGGCACCGGCCACGAACACGTCGCGCGGGCCAATCGCGGCCCCGGAATCGACATCCACTGTAAGGCTGATGGAGTCGGCGGTGGAGCGCACCACACTGGCCACTCGCACACCCGGTCCCACGTCGATGGTGCCGGTTTGCACCTGCGCCGGGAAGTTGGCGCCAAAAATCGTCAGCGCCTGTCCTTTCACGTTGGCCTTGAGTCCGCGCGTCGACACGCCACCCACCATCACGCCGCCGGTCACGCGCGCGAACGTCACATCCACGCCGATCTCATCGTAGCCACCCTTGTACCATCGCCCCGACATCCCCTGCCAGCCGGGCTCGATGAACATCACTTCGCGCATGCCGGTATCGGCGGCGCTTTCGGTTGAACGCCCGCGCCACTGGAATCCGGTATACACAATGCTCTTGCCATTCCGCGTGACCACCTTGCCGTCTTTGGCATAGCGGTACGTGGTGCGAGTGGTGAACTCATCGGTCTTACCAGACGCTTTAGTGACTACGGTGCGTCCAAAAAACGCACCCTTCCCCGCTTCATTGCCACTCACAAACCACGAGCCTTCGATGTTTGGCGCGCGCATGGTGGCCGTCCACGCGGTCCATTCGGGCGTTTTGAGCGGGAAGGTGCGCGCCAGATGACCGATGGCCACATCCATGGGCTGTGGTGCACCGACGCTGTCCGGCGGCGGCGGCCCGCCACGCCGAAATGCCTGGAAGTCCGAATTGGGATAGAGTCCGCGGTGCGTGGCCACCAACAGCTCCCACTCACCGCGCGTACGGCGTTGCAGAATGGCGCGGCCCATCGAGTGACATGATCGGCACACGCGATTCGTCGTCGCATCAGCCGTGTATTGATAGCTGATCATGCGACGTTCGGCGTCGAAACGACCCGGCTGCACTTCGGCAGGTGCCAGGCCCTGGTTGTTACTGAGATAGCGCACAATGGCGCGCGCATCGTCGGGCTTGAGCGAGACCTTGTTAAGCGTCGCCATCCGACGCACCGTCATCTCCCAACCTTCTGGCGTCTTGCGCAGGTACGACAGTCGTTGCACGATGCCGCTGGAGTCGCGGGCGTGACACTCGGTGCAGTTGTTGATGATGCTCGGTTCGTTGATCACGAATCCGCGGGTCGTGTCGCGCGATGCCGCGCTTCCGGCGCGACCACCCTGCGCCAATGCGCTGGAGGCCACGAGACTCACGGCAAGCACGGCGATGCGCAGATCGTGCCAAACGGTCATCGAAGAGGGGCGGTGGGAGCGTGAGCCTACGAGGTCGACCCTAAGTGCTGGGCGAGCTTATGACGCTGCCCGGCGACTGTCAAGCGAGCCGCAGCATCTGCTTTCCCAGCAGCACGGCGAGCGCGCCAAGCACATCACCGAGGGGCGCGACACCGGCCTGCGCACAATACGCCTCATAAAGCGCCGGAATCTGCGTATGCTGAGGGGCGAGATGGGCCAGCGCCTTTACGTCCACGTTGCGGAGATAGCGAATCCCATCGGGAAACGCCGGGACCACCAGGTGATCTCGCAGCACCACGGCGTGACCGTTTACTACGGGACGTGGCTCCCACACCAGACCGGGTTCGGCGCGCAGCGTAAGCGTGGGCGCGTTGCGGATCGTCTCAAACGCCGCAACCACGTTGGCGTCGAGACGGAGCGCCGCCACATCGGGATCACCCAGTGCGCCCGTGACATCGCGGCCCGCTCGATTGTCCCAGAATCCGGTTGAGTGTGCGTTGGCTGCCTCGCCTGAGAGTTCGCCAAGCTGCTGCCGCAGGCCCGACACCATGGCGCGTTCGCGCGCGGCGAACAGCGCCATTGCGGGGAGCTCCATCGACGCATCGCCCAGCACGCTGTGCACCACAACAGCGGCCAGCCACCCGGTCGCCAGCGCCTTCTTCACGCCGAATGAGGACAGCGGATCGATGAACGAGGCGGCATCGCCGGCAATGAGCAGTTTCTCGCGGGGTGGCACGTCGCACGAATACGACGACGCGTCGCGGGCCCATGGCACGCCGATGGGTCGCGCCGGTGCGATCATGGCGCGAATCATCGACGTGCGCGCCAGTTCGTCGCGATACGTGAGTGGCATGCGGCGGCGCTGTGCGACATCGGTGCGCGACGGGTCCAGCATGACCGTGACCTGACGACGTATACGCGACACCGGCACCGACCACGCCCATCCACCGGGATAACTCTCCACGTAGGTATGCGAATCGTTGGCCAGTGTCCAATTGGGACGGCGTTCCCAGAGCCCGACAATCGCCATGGTGCGCGGGCCGGCGGCTACGCGACCGGAATTGGCGCGCGACATCAGCCCCGAGCGACCGGTGCAGTCAATCACCCATGGCGTTGAGACGTGTCGGAGTTGTTCACGCTCCTCGTAGGCAACACGCCATTCGCCCGCACTGTCCTGCACGACCTGCCGCACGTTGGCGTGCCGATGCACCTTGGCGCCCGCCATTTGCGCTTCGCGAAGGAGCACACGATCAAGCGCGTCGCTGAGCAGTTGCCAGCCGAGTTCACCGGTGGCGAACAACTCCACGCGTGGGTCGGTGGTGCCCCACTTCACGGTATGTCCCGTGGATCGCACGAATCCCGCGCCATTGATGGCGTCGAGTACGCCAAGGCGTTCGAGCAGTTTGCCGCAGCTGGGTGTGAGTGACTCGGCCAGCGACGGCGGTCGCGGTGGTCGCGTGAGCAACAGCACGCGGTGACCCCAGACGGCCAGCAGGCGCGCGGCGGCGGCACCGGCGGGGCCGCCGCCGAGTACGGTGACGTCGAATAAGCTCACGTCGCTGGTGGAATGCCGTGAGGCGTTTCGATCAACGTTGGATGTGAAATACCGGTGTGCGCCGACATCGTCAAAACGTAATCGACGGTGACGCAGTGGCGGCTCCGTGCGCTTCATCAAGGGCCTGCCCAGTCATGACGTCCAGGCTGATGTGACAGGCGTCCCAAAGGCGCATTAGATTGTCCTTCATGATCGCAGGCGCCCTGACAACCACCGATGTCCACTGCCGACTGGCCACGGCTCATGCTGAGATTTCCAGCCTCGGGGTGAAGCGGTTGGCGCTCTTCGGCTCGGTGCAACGCAACACTGCACGTCCGGACAGCGATGTGGACGTGTTGGTTGAGTTTCTCCCGGGGGAGAAGACCTATCGACACTTTTTTGCTCTCGGAGAGCTTTTGGAGCGTCTGTTTGACCGGCGCGTGGAACTGGTCACGCCGGAGTCGCTCTCGCCGTTTCTTCAGCGTCGCATTTTCGCGGAAGCGACGGATGTCTTTCGAGCCGCTTGAGTACCTCCGGCATATTCTTACCGAAGCCGAGTACTTGCACGGGGTAAGCAACGGGGTATCGCGCGAACAGTTTCAAGACGACGAAACACTGCAACGCGCTGTGGTCCGTAGTCTTGAAATCATCGGTGAAGCCGCGAAGAAAGTGCCGGGCGATCTTCGTGAACGAGCGCCGCATGTCGAATGGCGCGCCATGGCCGGTATGCGCGATCGATTGATTCACGACTATATGGGCGTGGACTACGATCTTGTCTGGGATGCGATTCTGCAGGACATCCCCATATTGCGGAAGGACGTCCGGCACATTTTGGAAACAGCCGAACGTGCTCGTGGCGGCACCGGCATCGACCCATGAATCGTTCTCGCCGCTGCGAAGACGAGTCGCGAGGATGATGACGCATTTCTGTCGTCGTCTGAATCAGCGGCCCACGCGTCCGAGGTTGGGTCAATTGGACGTTGGATTTGACGGTCAAGCGCGGGACGACAGCCATCATCACGAATCCGGTTCGCGCGCGTGGTGGCTTGACGAAAAAGTGCGTCCGACCTACCGTAGACTCGCAGTGCAGGCGCCCCCGGTGCGCGGCCAGGGCAGAGCCCACTTGAATCAACCCGTGAGTCATCGCCTCGATCTTCTGCTGAGTCCCTTTTGCGACCACTCATTCGTCCAGTAGAGCTCTCGGCTGGTCGGCGTTGGACGCTTGCCGATGGAACGGTTGCGCAGACCGACGATGTCTTCGCCATGTTCTCCGCGGCGCGCGAGGGCGACATTGAAACGGTACAACGGCTCGTGGCGCGCGCGCCGTCGCTCGCCACGGTCGAGTACAACTACACGCCGCCGATTCACTTCGCGGTGCGTGAAGGTCACCGCGAGGTCGCGGAGTTTCTCCTCGAACATGGTGCCGATCCGGCATACCGCAGCTATCCGTTCCAGGAGTCGCTGCTGACATTTGCCCAGGATCGTGGCCACGAGGAACTCGCGGAACTCCTTCGTCGACGACTGTCACGTCGGTTCGCACTGACGTCAGGAACGCAGGCACTGATCGCGGCGGCGGAACGCGGCGACCTGACCGCTGTCGAAATCGAGTTGGCGCGCGACGCCGCTCTTGCGGGTGCAACGAACGAAACGGGCGACACCGCGCTTCATCACGCCGCGAAGAATGGACACCTGCACGTCGTTCGCACACTGCTCGCGGCCGGCGCAAACGTGGACGCCGTGCGCGGCGATGGGTACCGGCCGGTGCACTGTGCCCTGATGCCCAACTGGTTCTTCCAGGAGCAGCGTGGCCACGGCGAAGAGATCGCGGCGTTGCTGCTGTCGCATGGTGCACGATACACAATCTTCATCGCCGCCCTGCGCGGCGACGCGCCATTCGTGAGCGACGCGCTCGCCGGCGACGTCTCGCTCGCCAACTTCGAAGACACCTGCCATCATCGCGTGCTCTCGGCAGCGGTGCGCCGACAGGATGCTGTGATGACGCGGCGACTGCTTGAGCGAGGCGCGGATCCGAATCTGCCGGAAGAAGGTGCGCCGCGCGGTCTGTCCCTTTGGATCGCCGTGAACGACCGTGAGCACGAAATTGTGCGTTTGCTGTTGGCGCATGGCGCTGACCCAAATGCCGACGTCGACTCAAGCGGCACGCCCATGTCGCAGGCCGGACGCGACGCCGAGCTGCACGCGTTGCTTCGCGCGCACGGCGGACGATCGCCGCGGATGTCCGAGCGTGATCGCATCGGGCAGCTCCTGCAGGAAGGGAAGTTGGATGAGGCGGAGGAGCTGCTGCGCAGCAATCTGCACTGGATCCACGACGACGAAGCCGGTTGGGGAGATGGCATCCTCGCGGGTCAGGCGCGCGACGGCCGCCACGACGTGATCGCCATGCTCCTGCGTCTCGGCGCACGCATCCCCTCGGTATCGAAATGGGCACCGTACTACTACTTCAAGCATGAGGCGACCGCGGCATTTCTGCTCGAACAGGGGATGGACCCCGATCACATGAACTGGCATCGGTTCACGTTACTCCACCACATGGCTGCCGAGGGGGAGCTCGCCAAGACGACGCTGCTGCTCGCGCACGGCGCGACCGTTGATGCCATTGATGATGAGTATCGATCCACTCCGCTCGGCGTGGCTGCTCGACGCGGGCAGCGGCCGCTGGTGGAGCTATTGCTCGCGAATGGCGCGGATCCGTTGGCGGCCGGGGCGTCATGGTCCATGCCGCTGGCGTGGGCGGAACGCGAGGGCCACACCCGCATCGCGGATATCCTGCGGCGAGATCCAACCGTCACGCCGCGCCCAGAGACACGGTGATGGTGCGTCACTGCCGAGTTCTCGGCAGGCAGTGAGTCGCAGTTGTGTACTTCTAACTCTAACCCTACAAATTGCCGTAGATGGCGGACTTCATGGCGGTAACACCTCAGTTCCGCGCACTGGCAAGGTTGTCTATGCTCGCTGCGAGCGCGTGGGCCGTGATTGGTGGCCTGCTCGGCGCCTTCCGCGGGGCAGAGATCATCGGAGAGTCTCCACTTGCCGCAGCACTCCGCTTCGGCGCCATGTATGCAATGGTGGGGGCGATTTCTGGTATCGTCACGTCATTGCTTGTCGCGCGTGCCGAGCGCAAACGGTCGGTTGGTGAGCTTCACTCCGGGCGCATGGCTGCGTGGGGAGTCCTCGGCGGGCTCGCGCCACCGGCGCTTTTCGGAACTCTCGGCCTCCTTGCTGGTGCGCCATTGATGGCGGTGCTTCCCTTGGCCGGACTCGGCATAGTTAGCGGTGCGCTGGGCGGCGTCGGCGCCGCATCTGCAGTGACCGCTGCAAAGCGTGCGGCGCTGCGCGAGCCAACCTCACTGCCGCCGCTCCGCTGATCTGACTACCCTATCGCTGCACGAATCCGGAGAGGACTACCTGTTCCCCGCTTCGTACTTCCTGCCAATCAGTCTGTCGCTGGCGCTTCGCCGGGCAGTGGTCGCCGCTGAGTAACAAGACGTTGCTGCAGGCAAACGCAGGTCGTCATGACGCGGTACGTTACCGCACGTGCACGACGAGCTCGCGTTCATACAGCACATCCTTGGGCCCCGATCGCACACGTAACCGATACGTCCCTGGCGCACGCGGTGCGAATTCGGCATCGAACGTCTCACCGACCCACAACGATCGCTGCGCGCGCTCCACCGTGGCCTGCGCGCGCGGCAGGTCGTAGCCATCCTTCGCCACGGCGCGCCACTGCACGAGTGCGGAATCGCGCAGCACCTCGAACGTGACCGGGTCGGCCGGTTGGATATTGATCAACCGCACCGCACGGGCCGTCCCACGCGCATCAAAAATGGCGGGTCGGACTCGCCGCCGTTCACCACGGGTCCATCTGCGCGCGAGATATCGAAGCCCGACGTGAGCACCAGATCGCGCGTCGGATCCCATCGCTGTCCCGGCTCCAGCACGATGATTGGCCCATACAGGCCGGTCGAGATCTAATAGAGATCGTTGAGGTGCGTATGGTAGATGAATGTTCCCGCACGCTTGAGTGTGAGGTGTGCGACGAACGAGTCGCCCGGCGCGATCGCCGGGGCGAGTCGCGTCCCGATGCCACTGAGACCCGCCACGCCGTCGGAGTAGCTCTCAAGTTCGAGACCGTGCCAGTGAATGGCCGTTGGTTCGGCGAGCGCGTTGTGAACCGTGATGTCGGTGGGCACACCGCGCGTAAGCCAGATGATGTCGCCACGCGGCGTGATACCCGTTGGCACGGGCACTCGGCCATCGGGAGTGCGTCGCATGCCAATGGGCCGCAGGTGCGCGGTGTCCTTTGCCACACCGGGCGCAATGGTAAGCGCAAGATGCTGCACATTGCGTCGCACCGGCTCTGCACCGCGCTCACGCACGTGTATTTCCGATATAAGCCCCGCCATGTGCTTATCCGGGTCGGCAGAGTGGAGATCATGCTCGTCATCGGGCGGCGCGTCCAGGCGGGCCAACGCAATGACGTGGAACGCCAGATGACAGTGAAAAAGCCAGTTCCAAGCGGTTGCGGCAGACCAGGTTATGCGCATCGTACTGCGCGGCTCCATCGGCTCAGTAACAGCCATCCGTCGCGCGGCGGGCGCAAATGCCGTGTCGCCATTGGCGTCGCCGCGCGCATCGACGCGAAAGTACGCGCCATGCAAATGCATAGGATGCTGACGCACGGTGGGATTCACCACGCGCCATCGCAGCGTGTCACCTTGTGTGACGTCGAAGCGTTCGGTGTACGGCCACGACTTGCCATTGATCGCGAGCGCACTGTTGAACGAACTGTCAGGTCGCATCGCAGCCCAGATGTTGAGCACCAGAATGCGGTCGTCGGTGCGGGCACCCGGCTCGTCGACAACAATCACACCCGCCAGCTGTTCGGTTTCGGAGACGTCCCGGGCGCTGCGCGCGCCGTACATGAATGTGCCCGACTTGTTGGCGATGAATTCCACGACGTGCGACGCGCCGGGGCGCACCGGAATGGTGACCGTGTCACTGGTGGTTGTCATGCCCATGCCCCACAGTCCAATCGTGGAGTCGCCCAGCGCATTGCGCACAACAAGGCGCAGGCGCGTGCCCTTGGGCGCGCGCACGAGCGGCCCGGGAATTGTGGGCGCCTTCCCTTCCTCCGCGAAAACGGGGAGATCCACAAAGGGCCCGTCTGCGGCTTCGGGATACCAGCGCGCCATCACTACCGACAGCTCGATCGTGAGGACGCCATTGCGCAGCGTGCCGGCCGGCGTGCGGTTGTCGTTTGCGACCACGCGCGACAGGGCGGCGCGTGACGGGTGAAACTGTGCTGCGGACGCGGCGCGGGTCACGAGCAGGTACGCGATCAGGATTCGACGCACGTGCGCACTCCATTGCAGCGTGTCAGCGAACCGCAGTGCCGAACGCACACCGCGTCGCACCACCAAGTCAACGCGTGGCCCGGTGCGCGACCACCATGACCACGGGGATGACCAACTCGGGAATGAGGTACCCAAGCCAAACGGCTTTCGGCTGTGGCAACCCAACGATGCGAATCGACAGCAAGCGACCGCATCCCGCCAGAAAAACTCCAAGTGCCAGCAGATACACCAGGGTGCCCTGTTGCCGAATCGTCAGAGCCGCCCACAAGGCAATAGTGCCGGTGGAGAGATACACACCAGCCATGAATCGATGCACGTTGTCGAGGCGTGGCGCGGTGTCGGGCTGACCGAGGTACATCTGCAGCGACCCGCCAATGATGGCGATAACCGCGACCACGAACAGACAGACCTGCACCACCATTTGGCCGACGGTGAGATGGAGTTCAGTGGGCATCACGCTGTCTCGCAGGGAGGTAAATGGGGCGGTCACGCGTGAAGCTCCACTCGTTTCCAGTGGAGCGCAATGAACTCGCCGTCCAAAGTGCAATATCGTCGCCACGTGTTTGGCGTGCCGGTATATTCGGCCCATGGCAGTTCTCACGGGATTCCACGCATGACCGACGTTGTTCACCGTCTGGGCACCGCACTCACCGATCGATACCGCGTTGAACGCGAGCTCGGTGCGGGCGGCATGGCCACCGTCTACCTCGCGCACGATCTCAAGCACGAGCGAGATGTAGCCCTGAAAGTACTGCACCCGGAACTCGCGGCAGTACTGGGCGCCGAGCGGTTCCTGACCGAGATCAAGACCACCGCCAAGTTGCAACATCCGCACATTGTGGGGCGACCGGACTGATGGTGGCGTCGCCGGATCGGCTGCTGCTCTTCCGCGACAGCTCGCTGTTGGCGGCGCGACTGGATGTTGTGGGCGCGCGTCTTGTCGGCCCGATGACAAACATCCTCACCAACGTGCGACGCGAGGCGTGAACGGGACAAGCGCACGCCGTGCTGTCCAAATTGGGAACGCTGGTGTGGGCGAGCGGCGGTGACGCGTCGGTGGCACAGTTCGTCTGGCTCGACGCCAAGGGTGCGTTGCGCGACACCGCGCTCCGCGTGTCGGCGGTAGTGAGCAGCTATGCTGCTCTCGCCCGATGCCAACCGCATTGCGTACTCCGTGATCGACGGGACGAATCGGGTCACGCTGCGAGTGGCCGACTTGCGTCGACAGGTGATCGACGAGGTGCCGTTCGATGGCGCACTCGAGCCTCGCGAATGGATTCGCGATGGTCGAGCGTTGACGGCAGGGCTGTCGCGAACGAACCTCCCGCAAACGCCGGTGCTCGTTGACTTTTCAGGCGCCTCCGTGCGCGTGGACACGACCGCCGGTTTCGGCGATGAGTCCCGTGACGGCACGATGCGGTGCATCGACCGTGAGGTCGCGCTGCAACACCGATACGACTCCGCACGCTGAACGTGATGACCAACTTCCCGACGCTGGTCGAGGAGAAGTTGAAGGCGGCGAAGTAGGAACGCGTTCGCGCCTGGCCTACTGCTCCTTGCCGACCGCGATCGGATCGACCATCGGACCCAGCGGCGGATCAAAGTCGAATCCGAACAGCTTGGGATTGGCGCCGATCACTGCGGCCGAGACAACCCGAAACACATAGTCATACGTCTCCTTTGGAATTTCCTTCCGGTGCCGCTCAAGCAGCGCCCAGAAATTGCGTTCGGAAGGCGACTCCGGCATGGACCGTATCAAGCGGCGCAAACGCGTTTCGCCCATGTTGTAGGAGGCCATCACGAGCAGCCCCGACGCCTGCGCATCGGTGGTGTAGATGTCCTCGAGGTAACGCGCTGCGGCGTTGGTGGCTTTGGACATGTCGTGCCGTTCGTCCGAGGGATCAAACTTTCGTTCGCCTTGCAGCGCACCGAGCTTCAACCCGTACGCTTCGGCCGTGGGCGGGATGAGTTGCCACAAACCTTTGGGCACGCCAAATCGGGTGGACGGTCCGATGGCCGTGAGATCGAGCTTGCTCTCCTGCAATGCCAGATAGAAGAACTCGCGCGGCAAGTGGTGTTGCAGCAGGATTGCGGACACACGCGGGCCCATGCCCTGCGCCTTCGCGCGCGCGAGACCGGCCTCGAGATCTGCCGACTTCCAGAGCTTGATGTACTTGCGGACTTCATCCACGAAGTCGCGGGGCACCGTCGCTTCGGACTCGCCCAGCCGGTGCACGGTCCGGTAGATGAGCTGCACGTCGGCAGGCGTTCGGTCGCTGTAAATGCCCAATGTTTTGAGCAAATCTTCGTATTGGGCCTCAAGGCGCGCCCGATGTTCTTGCGTGGAGCGATCGGGCCCGGCCGTCGCCTCCAAGCGACGCACGTCCAGTTCGAGCGACTTCATCGTGTTGAACACCACTCCGGCAGCCGTACGCAGCGCGCGAATACGCCGTGCCTGCCACACGCCGAAGCCCCCGGCCGCGACGGACAGCACGATCAGGCATACCACCGCAACACGAAGGTGGTGCGTGCGCTTGAGCCAGCTCTTGGTTTCCTGCTGATGGCGGTTCTGCACCGCGGCCCGAATCAGTTGCGTGTGCGCCGACATGTCCTCGGGCGTTTCGTCCGCCAGATACCGGTCGACGATGTCCTTCGTAAGTATTTTCCGGGTCCCACCTCGCTCGACAAAACCGGGAATCGTGAGGTGCAGTTCGGGACCACCGTGACCCAGTCGCACGGTTGTCAGCGCACCAACAAGTGCGCGCGGCACGGACTTGTCGTCGACGAACGTCCCGTTCGTACTGCCAAGATCAACAATCTCCCATCCCTCGTCGTTTCTCCGAAGCTCCAGATGCTCGGCGCTCACGAGGTCATGGTGTATCACGATACCGTTTGTTTCCGCGCGACCAATCCGAACCGTCTCCGTGAAACGCAGGACGTCGGTGCCACCGGGCACGTCTACGTGTATTTCGTTGGACACATCATTCCTTGATCTTCACCGGACTCATCGCCCGAACCTGCGACACATAGGCGCTGATCAGGCTTTCGTTGCCATCCGCACCAATCGCTGACACGCCAAACACCCAGTCATCAATCGAGAGTCCTGGCAACACGAATTGCATGACGTTGCCCACCACCTGTGAATGCTCCCAGCTGTTGCTCCAGGTGTCGCGCCAGTACAGCCGATAGCCAACCGCTCCGGGCACGACCGCCCACTGCAGGTTGGCGTCATAGCCCGATGGATTCCGCGCCAGCAGCACGGCGCCGCGTTCGTTTGTCACGCGCGGCGCTGAGGGCGCCAACGCGAGCGACGCCGCACTGGCCGCGTTCACGCGGGCGTTCTGCGCCAGATACCGGAAGTCCACACCTTCCAGCTTGTCTTCAGCGTTGTGCTGGCGGCCAAAATTCTCATTGGCCTCGCGGAATACCACCGCAGGAAAGCCGTTGGCAGTGAATGACGAATGATCGCTGCCGCGACCGAAGCGATCTTCCCGCGCCATCAGCCGAATGCGATGCGACGGCACATACACCGCCGCCACCCGCGCGATGTAGCGCGCCAGCGAGCGCGACATGTTGTCCTCGGGACCAAGCGAATAAATGCGCACGCTCTTGCCATCAATCTGGCCGTTGCCGCCCATGCTGTTGCCAATGATATCGTTGTTGAAGTTGGCGTCCACCACCACACGATCGGCGGCAATCTTCTGGGCGTGCGCCATGGAGCCAATCAACCCCTGCTCCTCGCCGGCCCAGCACATGAACACCAGCGTCGCGTCAAATTCGATGCCGCTCTCGGCGAACACGCGCGCCAGCTCCATCGTGAGCACCGTACCGCTGCCGTCGTCATTGGCGCCCGGCGCATCATTGTCACTGGCATCACGGGCGGGTTGCGTATTCGTTGCGGTGCCGGCATTGAGGGCCGTCTGTCCGCCGCGCCCCAGATTCACACTGTCGTAGTGGCCGGTAATGTAGATGCGACGCGGAGACCGACCGGGGAGCACGGCCATGACATTGCGCAACTCGACATCCCGCGTAATGCGACCCTGCTGGGCGATTTGGTGTGTGTCGAACGACACCTGCAATCGCGGGCTTGACCGCTTGAGTTCATCATGAATCCACTGTCGCGCCGCACCAATGCCGCGCGAGGTGGAGGTGGCGTCGGACAATGTCATGCGCGTGCCGAACGACACCAGCTTGGTGTCGAGCTCACGCAGTCGTTGTTCTGAGACCGACGCCACGAGCGTTTGAATACGCGGGTCGGCATCGGGCGCGGGCGCGCGTTGTGCCGGCAAGCGGCTGGAGAAGGTCAGTGCGAGTGCCAGGCTTCCAACGAGCGCTGGTACGCCGTGGCGCAGCGCAGAATGCGACCGGATGGGCATGCTCAATTCCCCGGCTTGTACACACGCTCCGTGTGTGCTGTGAGTTGATTCGGATAGAAGTACACGTCGCGCAGATCGCCGGCCGAGTAGCGAGCGCCCTGATCGTTGAAATGTTTTGAACCGATGACGCTGTTCAGACCGCCGGCGGTGACGGCGCGCGCTCGCACGCTGTCCTTGCCGAACTCCACCACCGCGACAAAGCTATTGCCACTGGTCCCGTACCACTTCCTGGTATTTGGATACGCTCGTGCCCCATACGAAGCCAGCGATCCATAGTTGGCCGATGGGAACCCCACGGCCGTGCTGGGCGCGTTGTCGTCGAAGCTGGACTCGATGTTGGCGTTCAGACGCTGGAACCGGTTGATGTCGCCCCACGGCGTGTTGCACTTACCGAAGTCTGCGGTGAGTTTCGCGCACGCCGCATCGAGCGCGTGCAGCATCTGCGCACCCGTGGGCTCGGTGGTCGCTGCACCACGACCACCGCGGCCGCCGAAACGGCCCACCTCGCTGGTGAAGAAAATGGCCAGAGACGTTGGCACTGACGCGGTGCTCCACCGCAAATCCCACTTGCGCAGCAGCGCCACCTGTTCGGCAAGCTTTGCCTTGAGCGCGTTCTCGGACGGGGCGTCGTCCCACGCTTTCACCAGCGCCGGAATCGACTTCTCGAAGCCCGGCAAATACGTGTCGTAGGCCGCGTCACGCAATCCGGCGATCGTGAAGTCCTTTTTGTTCTGCAGCACCATCACGGCGTGCCGTCCGCGATGTGACTCGGTTCCGTTATCGACGTACTTGGGAAACGCCGACTGCTTCGGACTGCTGGGCCCTGACGCCGCCCAAGGCCAATCGTTCGAGTTATACACCCATCCGCTGGCGGGATTCACCGCGTTCGGTTCTTCCTCAAACGACAGTAAACCTTTCCACTCGCTGGCGGGATTACTGCCGTCAACCGGCTGTCGCCAATCGAACGTCGTATCGCGACGCGGTATGAAGTTCGCATGCAGATAAGCGATGTTGCCATCGGCATCCGCATACAGCGTGTTGTTCGACGAGTTCGTGTGCAAGTCCATCGTTTTCCGGAACTCGGCCAGGTTTTTCGCCTTCGTACGCGTGTAGCTCTGCGTAAGCGCTTTGAGCGGCTCCTGCATGATGCGGATGGCCACCCACTTGCCGCCTGTCGATCGTACAATCGGTCCAAAGTGCGTGTAGTACACCACGAACTTCTTCTCCGACATGCCACTGCCTGACTTGTACGGTACGGTAATCGTTTTCGCGATCAGTGGTCGGACCGCATTGCCAACCTTGTACGTAAACTGGTCGCCGCTCTGGGCCACCGTCTCAATGAACTCGTCGGTGCGATCGGCGGCGCTGGTGGTGTGCATCCACCCCGCCGTGCGGTTGAAGCCCTGATAGATGAAGAACTGGCCCCACGTTGCCGCGCCGTACGCATCAAGTCCTTCGGCGCTCGTCATCTGCAGCTCTTCGCGAAAGAAGAACGACGTGTGCGGATTGATAAGCAGCAGTGCGCGCCCCGCTTTCGTGTTTTTCGGCGACACGGCCATGCCATTGGAACCGGACGGTTCCTTTTCCACGGCATCGTCACGAACGCGCGCCGCGTCGGCGACGCGAGCGGCACGGTCAAAATCGCTGCCAGTGGTCGTGCTGCTCAACTTCACCGGCCCGCTGCCATAAAACGCCTGCAACTGTGAGACGTTCACCTGATCGATGTCGTTGCCAATGCTGCCTTCGCTGAACGACAGCGCCATCCACGGCTCGAACGTCGTGATCACCCGCGGCTTCACCTCGGGGTGTTTGGCGAGATAGAAGTTCAGTCCATCCGCCCACGCCACCATCAGTGTCTTCAAAAACGGCGGGCTGGACGCATAGATCTTCTTCATGGAGTCGGGATCGATGAACAGCTTCATCCGCAAATCGCGATAGATGGCGCTTTCCCCTTCCGCTTCGGCCGTGCGGCCGAGTGACGTGATAAAGTTCGTCTCGACACGGTTGAAGTCGTCCTCAGCATGGGCGTACATGGCCCCGAACACCGCGTCGGCGTCGGTTTTGCCGCGCACATGCGGAATGCCCCAGTCGTCGCGCGTGATGGTGACGTTGTTTGCATGTGCCTGCCAGCGCGCGCGGTCGGCGGTGGTTGGCTGGGTCGGCGTGTGGTACGCAAATGCCGTGACGAGGAGGAGTCCGAGTTTCTTCATCGGGAGACCAATCGGGGATGGGGCGCGCACGAGTGCCGTGCGAGAGCGAATCACCTGCTAGAATACGACGAAAGCCACCACGTCGCTTGAGACACTGCGTGCCTGGCACATATGGGTATGCCCATTGTGGAAAGTTCCCTTAATGGGTTGCAGTATATCCGCGAATTGCGTAACTTTACCCTGTACGAGGCACGCGTCCCTTGGACTCCGTGCCCTTCCGAGGGAGTCGCGATGGAAGTGATCGCCGAGATGGAGCTCAAGAAGGACGCAAGGAACCGGGTCACGCTCCCTGCCGACGAATACGAGCGCTACTACGCCAAGAAGTTCGACGACGGCCACATCGAGCTATACCCGCGCATAGTGGTCGACCCGACGATCTCGCGGCGCGCCTTGGCCATGATGGACCGCAGCATGGCCAACTTCGCGCAGGGAAGCGTGGGCGAGCCAGTCGACGCCGACGCGCTGTTGACTGCGCTCGGCGACGACTGACCGGTGGACTGCCACGTGTGAGCATGCCGTGAGTCTGCACCGCCGCGCCCGAATGCGGACGCTTCATTCGGAGCGGCCGTATGCCTTTTGAGGTTCGCATGGGCGTCCCGGAGATGCGGGACCTCTGGAAACACCTCCAAGAAGGCGCCGCAGCGGGCACCTTGAATCGCGACGAGCTCGAGCTTGCGAAGAAGTTCGCAAAGGCGGTGCGGCATCTCGGCCTCACTCCGGCGCACCCAGGCCTCCAGAGCCACGAGATTGACGACCTCACTTCGCGCTATAACGCAAAGGTCTTCCAGTCGTACCTGGAGAACAACAAGCCTTCGGCGGGTCGCCTGTTTTGGGTCTATGGGCCTGAGCGCGGTCAGATCACCGTCATCGGCCTCGAGCCACACCCGGAAGACGCGAAGAGCGGGGCGTACGCGCGCGTCAAGCTCTCCAAGTTGCCGAAGATTGCCGCTCATTAGCGGCCAGTCGGCGGCTGCGAAAATGGAAGTTGATCTTCAACCGAACAGGATATCCAGCGACAGCACGAAACCGGGGAGCGTCGCCTCACCGCCGATTGCCATGCGGTCATTGATAATCGAAGCGCTCCCGTCGGCCCGATAGACGCCAACGAGGCGCCGGTCGGGGTCGATGACCCAAACCAGCGTCGAGCCGGCGGACAGCCAATCGGCGACCTTCGCGAGCACCTCGCCAGGGCGATCACTCGGTGACAACACCTCGACGGCGAGGTCGGGGGCGAGCTCCGCAAAACCGGTGGTTGAAGTCGGACGACGGTCCCATGCGACAAACGCCACGTCGGGCGCACGAACCGTATCCGGGCTGCGCTGCAACCTGAACCCTGTCTCGGCAGCCAGCACGTCGCCCAATGGATGCGCGGCCGAACGTGCGGCTTGATCGGTTTCGAGAAACGACGAGATGCTGGAGAGCACCCGGGCGGCAATGCTGCCGTGGCGATACCCTGCTGGTTCACGCACCATCAGGCGACCGCGTACCAACTCCGTGCGCATGCCGCGCGCATTGTAGGCGACGAGCTGATCAGCGGTCATCAGGTTGGTCGCGACAGGCATGCGGGCGGACCCCCGTGTAGTACGCGTGTGAGTCATGCAGCGAGGATACACCGTTGCGTCATCACGTCGTCACCTCGCGCCAGGAAAAAGCTACCCTCGGCCTGCTCACCGCCGCTACTCGGCGCTGAAGTACCTCGCTTACAGCCCCGTTCCATGAACAGCGTGCGGCTCGATGCGAGCCAGCTCGTCATCGGTAAGGGGCGACGCGGCGAGTGCCGCGACGTTCTGCTCAAGCTGGGCGACACTCGAAACTCCAACGAGTACCGAGGTAACCTGCGGCCGGCGAAGGATCCAGCTGAGGGCCAGCTGCGCCAGCGACTGACCTCGCGACGCCGCAATGTCGTTGAGCGCCCGAGCGCGCCTCAGGTACTCGGCACCAATCCGTTCAGGCGGCAAGAATGTGCTCGTAGCGGCGCGAGAACCTGCAGGGATGGTGCCGTCCAGATAGCGATCGGTCAGCAACCCTTGGGCAAGCGGGGAAAACACGATTGAGCCGATTCCCTCACGCTCGAGCACCGGAAACAGTCCGCGCTCAATATGCCGGTCGAACATGGAATAGCGGGGCTGGTGGATGAGCAGCCGCACGTTGTGCACCGCCAGCGCCGTCACCATCGCCTCGGTTTCCGTGGGGCTGTAACTCGAGATTCCAACGTAGAGGGCTTTGCCGCTCGAAATGGCGTGGGCAAGCGCGCCTGCCGTCTCTTCAACCGGAGTGTTGGGATCAGGGCGGTGGCTGTAAAAGATGTCGACGTAGTCGAGGCCCATTCGGGAGAGGCTCCGGTCGAGTGACGACAACAGATACTTGCGCGAGCCCCATTCGCCGTATGGGCCAGCATGCATGTAATAGCCGGCCTTGGTCGAGACGATGATCTCGTCGCGGTAGGCGCCAAAGTCCTGCGAATAGATCTGTCCAAAATTTCGTTCGGCCGATCCGGCCGGAGGGCCATAGTTGTTCGCGAGATCGAAATGAGTGACACCAAGGTCAAACGCGCGGCGCAGAATAGCGCGCTGGGTCTCGAGTTTTCGCGCATCGCCAAAGTTGTGCCACAGCCCCAACGACAATTCGGGCAACACGAGCCCGCTGCGGCCCGAGCGCCTATAGCGCATGCTGTCATACCGATTCTCGTCAGCCACGTAGGTCAAAATCGCTTCTCCTTCGTTCGCCGGACAGGCGAGCAGTCCGTCACCGTCGCATTGCGCGTCGGACTATTCGGACGCAGCGTCTGGTGAGCATGTTGATCCAGCAAGAGTCACCCGTCTTGGGATTCTCGATTCTCGTCGCCCGTGACCGACAACACGGTGGGGCCACAATCGTGGCGCGTACCGAATTGGACGTCAAGAGATGACCGCGTCGCGTTACGTGGTGATGGGGGTGTCGGGGGCGGGCAAGAGCGCGGTGGGCACCCTCTTTGCAGCGGCGCTTGGTGTTGAGTTCGTGGAAGGCGACGACTTCCACCCAGTCGAGAGTCGGGCGCGCATGGCGGCAGGTATTCCGCTCACGGATCAGGATCGTGCTCCCTGGTTGGCGACCCTCGCGGGCCGACTGGCTGCGGCCGAGCGTTTGGGTGTCGGGCTCGTCGTCTCCTGCTCTGCTCTCAAGCGGTCGTACCGTGATGCGCTCCGTCAGGGCGCTGGGCCGGTGCAGTTCATCCACCTGCGTGGGCCGCGCTCGTTGCTCGAGCAGCGACTGGCAGGTCGAACCGGGCACTTCATGCCGAAGTCGCTGCTTGATAGTCAACTCGACGCCCTCGTGGAGCCAATGGACGATGAGGGGGCATGGGTTCTTGACATCCATCAACCACCGGAGGCGCTGGTCATCGCCCTCCTCGCGCACGTAGCTTCATCGCCACATGACGCCTGATACCCAACTGCTGCTTTACGCGCTCGGCGCGATCGTCGCACTGATCGTACTGAT
>JANMRE010000576.1:0-8925 GCA_031370885.1 Gemmatimonadaceae bacterium | reverse complement strand
TCGTGGAGACATTGGCCTTGAAGAAACCCGTGCCAATGACCACCAATCCGAGACCAACGTAGAAGGCGGTCATCCCCTGCAGAGCCAGGACGAAATGTCCACTGGCAATGACGAATCCGCCGATGATCAAGGCCCGGTGCGTGCCGATGAAACGATCAGCGATATACCCGCCGATCATGGGGGTGAGATACACCAGCATTGTGTAGGTGCCATACACGCCGGCCGCACGCGCCGTATCCCACTCCAGCTTGTTCACCAGATACAGCACGAGCAGCGCGCGCATGCCGTAGTAGGAGAAGCGCTCCCACATCTCGGTCATGAACAACAGGCCGAGTCCACGGGGATGACCAAAGAAGGCACGGTCGTCGTCGGCGGCGGGATTCAGGGCGGGCGTCACGAGGCGGGGGGCGAGAGGTGTGAGGGCGATTCCTTGATGCACGCGACGAAATGTCCCGGGGCCACTTCCTCGAGTGGTGGCACAATGCGGGTGCAGGCCTCGTCCTTCGAAGGATGCGGGCACCGCGGATGAAAGACACAGCCACTGGGCGGATGGGCCGGCGACGGCGGTTCTCCGGGCAGCAGCACCCGGTTGCGCGAGGCCCGTGGATCGGGCACCGGGACGGCCGACAGCAGCGCCTTCGTGTACGGCATGCGCGGCGTCGCGAAGAGTTGTGCGCGCGGTGCGAGTTCGACGATGTGGCCGAGATACATCACGGCCACCCGGTCGGCCACGTGGGCTACCACAGCGAGATCATGCGCGATGAACAGATACGCGAGACCGCGTTCGCGCTGCAGATCGCGCAACAGATTGACGACCTGCGCCTGCACACTGACATCGAGCGCGGAGACGGGCTCGTCGCACACGATGAATGACGGTTCGACGGCGAGGGCGCGCGCGATGCCAATGCGCTGACGCTGGCCGCCTGAGAATTCGTGCGGATAGCGCGAAGCAAATTCGGGACGCAATCCAACTTCGTCGAGCAGCGTGGCCACCCGACGAGTGGCGTCTGCCCCGCGTGCCAGATCGTGCACGATCAATCCTTCCTTGATCGCGGCCCCCACCGTCATGCGCGGATTGAGTGAGCCGTACGGATCCTGAAACACGATCTGCATGCGCCGACGCAGTCGACGCAGCGCCTCACCGCGCAGAGCACGCACATCGGTGCCATCGAAAAAGATCTCGCCCGCGGTGGGCTCGACCAGCCGCAGAACCGCGCGACCCGTCGTGGTTTTGCCGCAGCCGGATTCGCCGACGAGGGCGAGCGTCTCACCGGGTGCGATGTCGAACGACACCCCGTCCACCGCCTTGACGGCACCGGTGACGCGCTGCAACAGGCCACTGCGCACCGGGAAGTGCTTGGTGAGTCCGCGAACACGGACCAGCGGTGTGGTCACGTCGGGATCTCGGTGCGGCGACGTGACGGCTCCTGCACCAAATGACAGCGCGCACGATGGGCGGTGCCGACTTGCACCAGCGCCGGTTCCTCGGTGGCACAGCGGTCGAACACATGCGGACAGCGATCGCGAAAACGACATCCGGCCGGCCAGGCGGTAGGCGCCGGGACGGTGCCGGGAATGGTGCGCAGTCGTCCACCGATCTGATCGAGACGCGGAACGGCCGCGAGCAGCCCCTCGGTATAGGGATGGGCGGCGCGATCAAAAATCGCCTCGACCGGTGCTTCTTCCACGATCTGGCCGGCGTACATCACCAGCACTCGCGAGGCCATCTCGGCGACGATCCCGAGGTCATGGGTGATGAGCAGCAGCGCGAGTTCGGTCCGATCGCGCTGCGCGCGCAGCAGGTCGAGAATCTGCGCCTGAATGGTGACGTCCAACGCGGTGGTCGGTTCATCGGCAATCACCAGACGCGGTTCGAGCACCAGCGCCATGGCAATCATCACCCGCTGCCGCATGCCGCCCGAGAGTTCATGCGGGTACTGTTTGGCCCGTGCAGCGGGGTCGGCGATGCCAACATCGCGCAGCATGGTGACCGCACGCTCCCATGCCTCGTGTCGTGACGCCTTCGTGTGCACACGCACCACTTCGGCGATTTGATCGCCCACGGTAAGCACGGGGTTCAGCGCCGTCATCGGCTCCTGAAAAATCATGCTCATGCGACGACCGCGCATGGCTCGCAGCTTCTCGTTGCTGAGGGTCAGCACGTCTTCGCCCTCGAAGCGAATGCTGCTGCCGGGCTCAATTCGACCCGGCGGTGGCACGAGTCGGAGCAACGAAAGCGCCGTGAGCGACTTGCCGCAGCCGGACTCGCCGACGACACAGACCGTTTCTCCGGCAGCGATCGTGAAAGAGACCCCGTCAACGGCGCGCGCTGTGCCGGCGTCGGAGGGGAAGGTGACGCGCAGCGAATGGACGGCCAGCAGCGGCTCGGGATGCGGCCGGTTGGCGGCGCGCGCCGAGTCGGAATCGAAAACAGTGAGGGGAACGGTCACGCGGGAACCTGATCCATTGCGAAGAGATCGCGCAAGGCGTCGCCGAGCGCATGGCACGCCAGCACGGCCGTCACGATGGCCAGTCCGGGGAACAGCGTGAGCCACCACTGGGCCCCGATCACACCCGCGCCTTCGTTGATGATCTTGCCCCAACTGTCGGCGGGCGGCTGTACCCCAAGTCCGAGATAGCTCAATCCCGCCTCCAGTGCGATGGTTCCGGCAACGTTGAGTGTCGCGCTGACCACCAACAGTGGAATGAGATGCGGCAGCAGGTGCCGACCGAGCATTCGCCGACGTGGGACGCCTCCGGCCTGTGCGGCCAGAATAAAGTCACGCTGTGCGATGGATTGCACTTCACCGCGCACGAGTCGGGCCACGTCGAACCAGCCCGTGGTGCCAAGGAGAACGATGAGCGCGGACAAGGGAAGCGCCCCCCAAAAGGCCGTCACCGCGAGCAGCAGCAGCAGACGCGGAATTGACAGGGCAACATCCAGCAGTCGCATGAGCCAGCGATCGACCGCGCCGCCAACCAGACCAGCGACCGCGCCGTAACAGGTGCCGAGCAGCAAGGCGAGGAGCACAGCGGCGCATGCGAGCGTGAGCGAGATGCGCGAGCCGTAAATCACGCGACTCAGGACATCGCGTCCAAAGCCATCGGTGCCGAACGGATGCGCACCCGATGGCGGCCAGTTTTTCATGGCGTCATAGTCGGGTTGCAACGTTTGCGGGTACGGGGCGATGAGCGGCGCGAAGACCGCGACCATCACCAGCAACACCACCAAGGCGAGCGGTACGCGCCATCGGACCGCGCGCACGGCGTGCGCCGACGGGATGAGCGATGGGATCACGGGACGCGCAGTCGTGGATCCACGAACACGCGAACCACATCGGCGAGCAAACTGCCCAGGGCCGTCATGGCGCTGCCCACAATGACGCAGGCGCTCACGAGTTCGTAGTCGCGCCCGCTGATGGCGGTCAGCAGCGCAGTCCCCATTCCGGGCCACCCATACACGCGCTCAACAAACACCGCGCCGGTGAGCAGGGCAGGAAAGAACAGCCCCGACAACGTGACCACTGGCAGGATGGCCGCCCGCCAGGCTTGCCGGCGTATTGTCGATTCGGTGAGGCCTTTCGCGCGCGCGGTGCGCACGAACGACTCCCGCAGCACGTCGCGCATGCTCGCGCGCTGATAGCGCGCAAAGATTGCCGTGCCGATGACGGTGAGCGAAAGCCAGGGCAGCACGAGATGCTGCCCGCGATCGACCAACTGCCGCCACGGCGACATCGTGTCGTACATCGCCGCGTCCATCATCCCGGTGGCCGGCAGCACATGCAGACGAAATGCAAACAGGTACAACAGTGCGAGTGCGAGCCAGAACTCCGGTATGGAGTACAGCAGCAGCGAGCCGAAGGTCATTGCGCGGTCTCGACGCGTGCCGGCGCGGGCGCCCTGCCATGCACCGAGCGCCGCACCCAGCAGCACGCTCGCTCCGAGCGCGAGACTCATCAGCAGCAGGGTGTTGGGCAAGCGATCGCTGATGACGTCGATGACCGGTCGCTGCTGTGACGTGGAGTGACCCAGGCGACCTCGCGCGACCCTGGTCATCCATCGAACGTATTGCACGGCGATGGGTTGGTCATAGCCTGCCTGTGCGCGCCACTGCAGCCGCAACTCGGCGGGCACACTGCTGAGCTCCGCAATTTCGGAGATCGGATCTCCCGGTGCGAGGTGCAGCAGCAGAAAGGCGAAACTCGCCGCGACGACCACCACGAGCACACTGTGCAGGGCGCGGCTGGTCAGTCGCGTCAGCGTGCCTCGCGTCTCATCGGTGGCTGTGGACCTCAGCGTGCGCCTCCGAGTCCGATTCGGTCGCGATCGATGCGTTGCGCGGGATCGACGGACCAATCGGCGAGGTTGGCGTACCAGGCGTCGGCGCGCAGTGGTGCGATGCGGATACGTCGGTGCACGGCGGCCAGCGAACGCTCTTCGTAGAGCCACACGGAGGGCACGTCGTCGATGGACTGCTGAAAGACGCGCGCCCAGTAGCCACGACTGCGATTCGCGTCGAACGTGGTGAGGGCACTGTCCAGCAGTGCATCGAACGCCGGACTGACGTAGCCCTGATAGTTCGAGGCGCCTCGCGACGCCCACGTTTGGCGCATGCCCTGGAGTCCCGGATTCGTTGCCCATCCGCCCATCCAGGCATCGAAGTTCCGCGCATCCAGACGAGGCCCGAGCGCCACCGGATCGAGCGCTTGCAGCGTCACGTTTACGCCCACGTCTTTGAGGGCGGCCTGAATCAACTCAGACAACTTCATGCGGGTCGCACTTGACGATGGCACGAGCAACTCGAAGGCCAGGGGCTGCCCATCGTGATCGCGCACGCCGTCACCGTTGGTGTCCGTCCACCCGGCGCTGTCGAGGAGCGCCTTCGCAGCCGCCGGATCGTACATGATCGGATGCACGGCGAGCGTGTCGGGGATAAGAACACGCGGTGCCGCAGCGAATGCGGCCATCCCCAGCGAGTCGAGCGCCGACCGGACCATGCGGGGGCGATCGAGCGCCAAGGCCAGCGCACGACGAACCCGCACATCGCCGAAAACAGGATGGGGCGGGGCGTCAGCACCAGCGGGCGACCGCCGCGCGCGGAGGTTGAAGCCAACGAACCCGTACGACAGCGGACGATTGTCCTCGAGGCGAAGGGATGGCGTGCTGGCGATTTGCGGAATGTTTTCCGGTTTTATTTTCTCGAGAAAATCCGCTTCGCCGGCGGCCAGTTTCACTGTGGCCGCACCCAGATCGGAAACGAACGTCCAGATCACTCGATCGAGTTTGGCCCGGCCGCGGGCGTTCGTGGTATCGGCAAGGATCTCCAGCCGCGTGCCTGCCTCCCATTTCGAAAATCGGAAACGACCAGTCCCCACGGGTTCGCGTCCGAATGGCGCATTCACCAGCGCCGTGTCGGGAAGCGAAGCAAGCAGGTGCGACGGCAGGATGAACATGCTGTACGTGGCGTCCATGAATTGCTGCGGGGCGCGACGCTTGAACCACACCACGGCGGTTAACGAATCGCGCACCGACACCGAGTCGATGTTGCCAAGGAGCGATCGGGCTTCACTGAGGACGGCGTCCGAGGTATACACGTGAAAGGTGTACCGCACGTCTTCGGCGCGCACCGACACTCCGTCGTGCCAGCGTGCAACGGGATTGATCGCGAACGCAATGGAGAGTGAGTCGGGCGCCCAGCTCCAGCTTTTCGCGAGTCGCGGCGTAAATTCTGCATCGCCAATGGTGCCAAGCGCGGGACCAATCTCGGCAAGGCGCTCAAACAGTGACGCCACCACGGCAAGTTCCTGCGTTCCGTTGGCGCGCGGCGGGAATAACGTCTTCGGCTCGGTTGGTTGCACGATGACCATGGTGCCGCCCGTTTCTTCGCTCGTGATCCCAACGCGTTTGCCGCCGTCCCCGCAGGCCGCCAACAGCGTCGCACTGATGGCGATCAGTACCGCGACGGGCAGTCGGTAAAGTCTCTGCGTCGAGACATTCCGCTTTGCGGTGCAACGGAGAAACTGGGGCATGGCGTTCGGGTTCGGAGTGATCGGGAATTGCTGCGCCGTAGGATGCCGAGTGGCGCCTATCGGCGCCAGAGCCAAGTCGGGTCACGAAAGCGCACTTCGTGACGCGTGATCTCATTCGCGTCGAGCGCAACGGTGTGGCCAGAGAGCGCTCCCCTGTGACGGGCCGCGACAGTTCCGCGCAACGCCTCCTCGAGCGCTGTCGCCACGGTGTCCCACTCTGGCGCCGGCGTGAGGCAGGCGTTGAGCGTGGCGGCAGACGGAGGTGCGGGCTGCGCCGTCCGTCTGGCGTGCTGCAACCGATGTTGTGAATCGGCGAGCAAGATACTGCCGTGTTGCAAATAGGCGCCGCGTTCCCGCCATACGGCGCTGCCGACCAACTTGGCGCCCCCCACAACAATTTCGCCGGGCGCAGGCTGGTCGAAGCACACGGGTCCATCGGGACGCACGAGTGGCGTGGGGGAGTCCGCCGACAGTTCGGCGGGTACTCCCAGCGCGCGCAGGGCCGACAGCAACACGCTATTCACCGCCGCGTACACTGTCGTCCACGGTGTCTGGTTAGCAATCGGCAGCGTGACGCTGTAGGTCACCTCGTCGGCATGCAGGAGCGCGCGGCCACCCGTTGGTCGGCGCACGGCCATGAGACCGGCCGCTGTGAGCGAGGCGGCGTCGAAGTGAGACCGCACGGATTCGTTCCTGCCGAATGAAATCGTTGGACGCTGCCATGCGTAGGTGCGCCAGACACCGAAGTCGCGGTCTCTCGCCGACGCGAGCAGTGCGCTGTCCACGGCCATGTTGTAGGCGCCGTCTGCGGGCGCCGAGCGCATGATCCGCCATTCGGCCGGCCACGCGCCAGCGCATGATTCGCTCCTCAACGGTTCGGTGACCATGCGATAAGTTTACTGTGTTCATCTCAAAACTCCCGGCATGCGCCGAGCTTCGGCTCGTTTTTTCGAGGAAGGTCATGGCAACACGTACCGCGTCGTCGTCGTCGTTTGCGGCAGATTCGTTCATTCCGCGTCACAATGGACCGAGCGGCGCCGAGCAACGGGAGATGCTTGCCGCGCTGGGTTACGACTCGCTGGATGCCTTCATCGATGCGGTCGTGCCGGAATCCATCCGCTACCGCGGAACATTGGCCACCGGACCCGCCCGCAGCGAGCCCGAGGCGCTGGCGGCGCTCCGCCGCATGGCCTCGCGCAACAAGGTGTGTCGCTCGCATCTGGGGATGGGCTACTACGGCACCCACACGCCCGGCGTCATTCTCCGTAATGTCTTCGAGAATCCGGCGTGGTATACGGCCTACACACCGTATCAGGCCGAAATCGCTCAGGGTCGTCTGGAAGCGCTGCTCAACTACCAGACCATGGTGATCGATCTGACGGGACTCGAGATCGCGAACGCGTCGCTGCTGGACGAGGCGACTGCTGCAGCCGAGGCCATGGCGCTGGCGATGGCCTCGAAGGGCAATGGGGCACGCAACACGTTCGTAGTTGCGTCCGATTGTCATCCACAGACGATTGAGGTGGTGCGCGCCCGCGCCGAGGCGCGCGGTGTGCAGGTGATCGTGACCGATCCGGCCATGCTGACGGTCGATGAAACCATGTTTGGTGTGCTGCTGCAGTATCCGGCTACCGATGGCGCCGTGGTGGACTATCGTGCGCTGTGCGAGCAGGCGCACGCCAAGGGTGCGATGGTGATTGCGGCAACGGATTTGTTGTCGCTGTGTCTGTTGGCGCCGCCGGGGGAATGGGGGGCGGACATTGCGGTGGGGAGCGCCCAGCGCTTCGGGGTGCCGATGGGTTTTGGCGGACCGCATGCGGCGTTTTTCGCCACGCGCGACGAATTCAAACGACTGTTGCCGGGACGCATCATTGGGGTCTCGCGAGATGCCGACGGCAAACCGGCACTGCGGATGGCTCTGCAGACACGCGAGCAGCATATCCGTCGTGAGAAGGCCACCAGCAATGTGTGCACAGCACAGGTGCTGCTGGCCGTGATGGCGGGCATGTACGCGGTGTACCACGGTCCGGAGGGGTTGGCTCGCATCGCGGGTCGCGTGCATGGATTAGCGGTGGCCCTTGCGGCCGGACTTGAGAAGCTGGGTTTCGCCATCACACACGAGAATTACTTCGACACGATTCGCGTGGAGGTTGGAGCGCACGGACAGGAAGACATTCTGGCCGCCGCCGATGCCCATCACATGAACTTGCGCGTGCTTGCCCCCGGCGCGCTCACGGTGGCGCTTGACGAAACCACGACGCCAGCCGACATCGTGGACTTGTGGACCGTGTTCAACGGTGGCGAGGTGCCCGACTTTGCGTTCGAGGACGTGGCGGGAGATTCCGACGCCCGCTTCGACGAACGGTTTCGCCGGGTCTCACCGTTCTTGACACATCCGGTGTTCAACCGCTATCAGAGCGAGACCGAGATGCTGCGCTATCTCTTCGCGCTGCAGGCCCGGGACTTCTCACTCGTCCATGGCATGATCCCGCTGGGGTCGTGCACGATGAAGCTGAACGCGACGTCCGAAATGATTCCGGTGACGTGGCCGGAGTTTGGCCAGTTGCATCCGTTTGCGCCGTCAACGCAAACCGAAGGCTACGCGGCGATGTTCCGCGAACTCGAGCAGGACCTCGCCGAAGTGACCGGTTTCGCCGGCGTGTCACTGCAGCCGAACGCAGGTTCGCAAGGTGAGTATGCCGGGTTACTGGTTATTCGCGCGTATCATCACGCCCGCGGTGATCACCATCGCACGGTGTGCCTCATTCCACAGTCGGCACACGGGACGAATCCGGCCAGTGCGGTGATGGCGGGCTTCTCGGTGGTCGTGGTGAAAACCGATACCGACGGCAATATCGATGTTGACGACCTCCGGGCCAAGGCCGAAGCGCATGCG
>JANMRE010000569.1:0-15029 GCA_031370885.1 Gemmatimonadaceae bacterium | reverse complement strand
CAAAGGCTCCGGTGGGTTTCGAGGCGTACCTCAAGGATGAGGCGAAGGCCCGCACGTTGCCGGCGTTCACCGACTCTGCCGAAGTGGATCTGGCGATTGCCAACGGGCGCACGGGGTATCAGAGTGCGATTCGTTGGCTCGACCGTCGCGGTGACAAGCCGCAGTGGGTTGTCACCACCACCGGTCGCGTGCTGTTCGATATGATCGTGCCCAAGGTGTTGCCGTTCCTCAACAAGGACATGAAGAAGAAGGCACTCGGCGAACTGGTGTTCCAGAGCTACCGCAATGCGGGACTGGCAGAAACGGTGGCCTTGCTTGATCGACTGAAGGAATTCGGTTTCCGCAACGCGACACGCGGTGGCGTGTCCATCGGCATCGAAGATCTGCACATCCCGAAGGAGAAGGAAACGCTGCTGCAGGAAGCGTCGGAGCGCGTGGAGCGTTTCCAGCGCGCATACGCCACGGGCAACATCACGAACGGTGAGCGCTACAATAAGGTCATTGATACGTGGACGCACGCCAACACGGACGTCGCCGACGCCATGGTGAAAACCATGCGCGAGTCGCAGGGCGGCTTCAATCCCGTGTTCATGATGTTCGACTCCGGTTCTCGTGGTTCGCGTGACCAGATTCGTCAGCTGGCGGGCATGCGCGGCCTGATGGCCAAGCCGCAAAAGAAGCTCACCGGTGGCATCGGTGAAATCATCGAAAACCCGATCAAGTCGAACTTCCGCGAAGGCTTGTCGGTGCTTGAGTACTTCTCGTCAACGCACGGCGCCCGCAAGGGTCTGGCCGACACGGCGCTCAAAACGGCCGACGCCGGTTACCTCACGCGTCGTCTGGTGGACGTGGCGCAGGACATGACGATTCAGGAAGAGGATTGCGGCACGATCCTCGGTTTGAACACGGCCGCGCTCAAGGAAGGCGAAGACGTGATCGAACCGTTGGCCGAACGTCTGGTGGGTAACGTGGCGGCCGAGGATATCCTCGATCCCATGGAACGCGACGAGGCGGGTCGTCCGCGCATGTTGGCGGAAGCCGGCACGCTGATTTCCGAAGAAACGGCGCAGCTCATTGAAGACGCGGGAATCGAGTCGGTGAAAATCCGCTCGGTGCTCACGTGTGAAGCCAAGCGCGGACTCTGCCGCATGTGCTACGGTCGCAACCTGGCCACCATGCAGATGGTTGATCTGGGTGAGGCGGTGGGTATTATCGCGGCGCAGTCCATTGGCGAGCCGGGCACGCAGCTCACACTCCGCACGTTCCACGTGGGTGGCACGGCGTCACGTATCGCCGAGCAAACCACCAAGCGCGTCAAGTACGAGGGCGACACGGTCGAGTATGGTGATCGTCTGGTGTACGTCATCAACAAAGACGGGGACAGCATTGTCACGTCGTACGAAGGCGACGTAAACATCAGATCGACCAAGGATGGACACGTGCTGGCGCGCGTGCAGGTGCCGCTCGGTGCCACGATGCTGGTGGCGAACGGTGGCAAGCTGGTGCGCGACGAAGATCGTCGTGATCCGCGCCTGTTCTCGTGGGACCCGTATACCAATCCCATCATCGCCGACGTCGAGGGCACGATTCGATTCGTGGATCTCGTCGAAGACGAATCGTTGTCGGAAGAGCTCGACGAACTGACCGGTCTGCGGCAGCGCGTGGTGATCGAAGACCGCGAAAAGAAACTGCACCCGCACATCGAGATCTGGCAGACCAAGGCGGGCAAGGAGAAGCGCGTGCGCGACTTCATTCTGCCCATTGGCGCCATCATCACGATTGAGGATGGCCACGAGATCACGGCGGGTACCACGCTCGCCAAGGTCAGCCGCGAAGCGTACAAAACCCGCGACATTACGGGCGGTCTGCCGCGCGTGGCAGAACTGTTCGAAGCGCGTCGTCCGAAAGATCCGGCCACCATCTCCGAGATTGACGGGTTCGTGCGGTTTGGCGAAATCAAGCGCGGCAAGCGTGAAGTGTTTGTGCGCCCCGCGTCAATCATCGGCGGTCAGTGGGTGCTCGATGAGACCACACCGGAGCAGGTGTACGAAGTGCCATCCGGCAAGCACCTGCGCGTGCATGAAGGGGATCGTGTGCACGCCGGCGATCGTATCTCGGAAGGCCCGGTCAACCCGCACGACATTCTGCGCATCAAGGGCCCGCGTGCGGTGCAGGAGTATCTGCTGAACGAAGTGCAGGAGGTGTATCGCCTGCAGGGCGTGAAGATCAACGACAAGCACATTGGCGTGATCGTGAAGCAGATGTTGCAGAAGGTGCGCATCGTGGAGTCGGGCGACACCGAGATGCTTGAAGGTGAGCATGTCGATCGCGCCGAGTTCCGGAAGGAGAACGACGAGGCGAAGAAGAAGAAGCAGGTACCGGCCACGTCGGAGCCGCTGCTGCTCGGCATCACGAAGGCGTCACTCACCACGCAGTCGTTCGTGTCGGCGGCGTCGTTCCAGGAAACCACGCGCGTGCTGACGGATGCGGCGATCCGCGGATCGCGCGACAACCAGATGGGGCTCAAGGAGAACATCATCAACGGCCATCTGATTCCGGCCGGTACGGGTATGTACCGGTATCAGGAAGTGGACGTCGAGTCGGATGCGCTGCCCGAGCCGGAGCCGATTCCGGTGGCCATCGAGCCGAACTTCGAAGCGCTGCTGCCGAGTGCGAGTGCATTTGCGGAGCCGGTGCCGTTTACGATGGGTGACATCGAGTAGGGTTGGTGGCGGTGTCTTGAGACGGGAGAAGGAAGACGGAAGACGGGAGACGTCCAGCTGGCTGGGTGTCTCCCGTTTTCGCCTGCGCGCATCTGTGCAAAGATCACACACGCGAGGGCCTCGCGACGGACTCACTTGACAAAGGACTCTACTTTTCGCTACGCGTTAGTGCGCGTGTCGCACACGGAGTGGTTCAGACGACGACCATCCTGGAGTCAACGGAGGGAGGTGCAGTGAGTAACCACGGCACGAATGTTGGTACCCGGCTTGAACATTTGCCCGAGTTTCGGGTTGGCGACTTGCGAGGGGGGCTTTCATCAATCATGAGATTAGGAATTGCGGCCCTCGTCTTTGTCCCTCTCTTGTTGTCGTGTCGCGCCGACGGCGCCTTGACGACTGAGCCCAGTATACCACCACCTCGATTCACCCTCTATTGTTCACTGTCAACAACGGAGTGCAACAGCATTCAGAGCGGCATCGACCATTTGATCGACAGCGACGATGAGGAATGCCGCTACGCTGGGAACATGCTCCAGCTTCTGTTCGATTCGGACTACGCCGGCTTCCAGCCTGGCGACCCTAATATTGCGACATCAGGCATGTATGTTCCGTATCAGGTAGATCCGTCATCCCCCAGCGGAGAACGTCGTTTCGGCAACGACATATATGTCTCGTCGGTGAGTTCAAACGCTCCTTCCGTGGGAGGACTTCTGGCCCACGAGTTCGAGCACTATGAGGGACGCGACAATCACATTCACCAGTACACGGCAAACGCAAGGCAGGCCGCATGTCAGCTATGAGCAATGTGCCAACTCCGCGCAGGAGCACGGCGCGATCCGTGTGCGCCGGGTTGGTCTTGTTGTGCGCGGACCTTGGCAGCGCGCATGCACAGTCGGTGCTAAACTCCACGTTGGCGATCGCCAGAGACGCGGCCTCAAGAGTTCTTTCCACGCCGGCTGGTCGTCCGTCTCCAGGGGGGGTGAGCCCGCTACTTGGTGACGAGGTCGGTTCAGCTGGCGCGATCGCGAGGCTGGCCGAACTGTCTGGCATGGCCCTACCTCCGAGAACCGAAAGGGTCTTCTTGACGATTCCCTCCGAATCGTCAGACTCAGTTGCCCGGTGCGCAGAGATGCCACTCACGGCTGGCCATGCGTGCCGAGCCCTTGCACCTCGCCAGCTGATCTCCATTCACGGGGCTCTCACGCGCGACGCCAAGACACTTGTTGTGAGGATCAAGGTGTTGAGCTGGACTGGCGCGGAGAAGCAGCCTTCTTGGCATATTGGCGAGGTGGAGTACGTTCGCGATCGAGCAGGTCAATGGGTATTCTCCAAATTCGGACAGTTCTACACGAACTAGGTTCTGGAGCAATGATCGTATCAGCGCTGGTCAAGCGACGTGCGCTGATGTCGGTGCGTTGTGTTTTCTTATCGCCTCTTCAATCCGTCGCGACACACGGCGTGCATCTTGGCGCGCGCCGCCCAGATTGGGCTACAGACCGCCGCGCTCGCGCAGGTGCTCTTCGCGCGGCCTCGGTCGACCGGGGCAGCGGGCGCTCTGAGGAAAGGCTAGCCGTCGCTATCATGGAGGGAATCCTGTGAGGCCGTTGGTCAGTCGCTCGCTTGGGTTTTCGTTGCTCGTCGGCACCGGCGTCCTTCTTTCGTGCAGGCCAGAAAACCTGAGCTACGCACTCAAGGTAGATCCGCCCGGCACATCGCCCCCTGTCGGTCAAGCACTGGCCGGGTACGCGCGCACGCCTTCTGGGCTTTACCACCGATCGTGCGTGCACCAGTTGCCCGGTGGCGCGCGAGTGGACCCGCTAACCGGGGTAGTTACGCGAGAGGATGGGACTATTTACCAAGATCCAGCCTGTGAGTACGCTGGATACCCTTCGCGGGATCAACCGCCGGCAACGCCACAGTCATTGAAAACCTCCATGACTGCGATGACGGTAAATGGCTATCTCCAATCGGCCGTCGCAAGTACGACGCTGGCCGATCGGTACCGTACTTTGGAGGCCTACTGGACGGTTCCTGACGCACCCATCGGATCGTACGGTAGTCCAGGGAAAGTCTACTACACCTTTCCCGGCTTGGTTTCGGTGATACACCCTTACACCATCATCTACCAGCCGGTGCTGCAATACGGAAACAGCAGCTTTTATGGCGGTGCCTATTGGACGCTCGCGAGTTGGATTTGCGGGCCCGTAACCTGTTGGTACAGCACCGTGCTCACCGCGCTTCCCGGAGATGTCATTCACGGTGTCGCCGGCTTCTACGCGTGCGACGCCGTGTGCATCACGACGGTCGCGGCGACGAACACCAGAACAAACTTGTCGAGTTATATGTATGGTAGCGCCTATGGCGATCCTGATTATGCGTCGTACGCCTATGTATCCGTTGAGGCGTACTCCATCAATGCGTGTAACGATTTCCCCGCAACCGGCGTCTTTTTCTCGGACATCTCTATCACGAAGATGAGCGGGCCCACTACTCCATCGTGGGCTGCCGAGTACATGCCCTCTCCGACGCCGAGTTGCAACTACAACGTCACTTTCACCAACAACTCCGTAACGCTGTTTCACAACTAGACTATTAAATCGGTGTATCGAGCGTGTCGCCATACGTAGAATGGCGGCAAGGCGAGTTCGACCACTTGTACCAATCAAAGGTTGCACCGAAATAGAATCCGATGCCTGTGCGGCACTAGGCGCTGCTGTCGGGACGTTGCGCGGTCCAATTCAGAGATGCCGCCGCGTTGCAACCTGGCGGTGCATCAGCAACGGACTTCCGATAGTCGGGTGTGGCATCATGGGCGTCTTACGTTATCGCTAAGCGATATGCGATAGGTGAGCCACTTGAACGGAGCGCAGAATGAAACCCCCGAGAACCTTCGCTGCTACGGCGCGGACTCACGCGAGCGCTGCCATAGTCCTTTCCGTCATTGCGTGCGAATCAGAGCGGGTTTGTCTGACTCCGCCTTGTCCGCCCGCAATCGCCGTCGAAGTGCATGTACGATCGACGGCGAGCTTGACACCGATCGCGGGCGCCTTCGTTCTGCGCGGGTCGCCTCAGCAACGGTTGGACTGCGATGCGGGAGAGAGTCGTGCCACATGCTACATCCTCGGGCCCGCCGGCGAGTACGCATTCGAAGTAGGCGCGGAAGGTCACGTTTCGGTATCTCGGTCGGTCGTGGTCACCGGAACGTCGTCCGGCTGCGGCTGTCCCCAGGTAACCACGCGCAAGGTCGACGTACAGCTCGAGTCAGCGCGATAGCGCAAATCTGCGTATTCCCGTCAAAGCGGCCACCTGTTCCGATTCAATTCGGCCAGGCTTCCGGTTCAATTCGGCCAGGCTTCCGGTTCAATTCGGCCAGCCAATCCGGTCCCTTTCGGCCGGGCGGTTGGGGCATGATCGTGTCGAGAAAAATTGCTGGCGTGAGATCGGTGAGAGGGGTTACGGGGTCGACGTGGCGGGCGCCGCGCTGGCGCAAGGATCAGCTGGTGAGGGTGATGCGGTGCGCGTGCTGGACCGAACGATCCATGATCGCATTGCTGAAGGTGGCATCGCCGACGCCTTCGTGCCAGTGCTCGACCGGCACCTGACTGGTGAGCAGTGTGGCGCGGCGGCCCGTAAGATCCTCGATCATCTCCACGAGATCCCGTCGTTCGCGATCACCAATCGGCGCGAGGCCCCAGTCGTCGAGGATCAAGAGATCGACCTTGCCGAGCTGCGCGAGCACTTTGCTGTACGTGCCACCGTTGCGCGCGATCGCGAGCTCCGGCAGGAGCAGCAGGAAGCTTAGATACCGCACGAGGTAGCCGTGACGACACGCACTATGGCCCAGAGCACACGCTAGCCACGACTTGCCGGTACCGGTCGGACCGGCAATCAGGAGTACACCGTGTAGCTGGATCCAGTCGCCCGTCGCGAGGCGCAAGAGTTGCGATTTATCGAGGCCGCGCTTCGACCGACGCACTGTGTCGCAGTCGCGCCAGTTGCAGCAGCCGGGTGAGGCGTCGATTCTCTCGCGCGACGTGTTCACGCTCGAGGAGCAGCGCGAGCCGATCCTCGAAATCGAGCGAGACGACATCGGGCTGTCGCCGTTGTTCATCGAGCGCTTCCGCCATCGCGGGCAGTTTCAAGCGATGCCGCAGGTCCGTCGCTTATTGGCGAGCATTCCTATTCGGCTCCGAGCAGCAGGGTGAGTGGGGTGGCATCCGCGTAGTACGCGGCGCCGCGCACGTTGTCATGCGTGGCGGGGAGGTGCGTGGTCGCGTCGACCGCGTCGGGCGACGACTGGTCGAGGCCGAGTTTGAGAATCGAGTGCAGCGAGCGATACGTCATCGCGCCCGTCGCCTGTGCGCGCTGCGCGGCCGCCTCCAGGCGCGCCGACCCATAGCGTTTCCCAAGAGACAGGAGCCCGAGACAGGCGCGATAGCCTTGCCGTGAAACAGATGTTGCAGAAGGTGAGCATTGTGGAGTCGGGCGACACCGAGATGCTTGCGGGTGAGCATGTCGATCGCGCCGAGTTCCGGAAGGAGAACGAGATCACGAAGGCGTCACTTACCACGCACTCGTTCGTGTCGGCGGCGTCGTTCCAGGAAACCACCCGGGTGCTGACGGATGCGGCGATCCGCGCGTGTGGAGGCTATTCGCCCCGACTGGGTGCGACAATAATCGAATTGCCGCGCCGCCAGGCGCCGACGCACAGGTAGCACAGACCGATACCTCTGCACGCGAGGGCCAAGGAGTCACAGCCTCATTTGCGCACATTAATCGTGTAGACGTGGTTCTCTCAGCGACCGGGAAGTACAGTCCAGGCTCGCCTGTCACGTTGTCCAGCCACGTGACTGGAATTCGCGGATCGACGTCGAGTCGTCTTCGGATTCGCGCGGATCAGTCGCCGTCGGGGCGCGTCGCGGCCTATATCGAGGGGGTGCAAATTCGTTCAATTTCGCCCGGCGCCGAAGTGGATCAGAGACAAGTCGTGACATTTGCAGAGCCCGGCTACTACCACGTCATGGCCAGTGTGAATTCGCTTGACGGTTCCGAGGTACGGGATGACCGGCAACTGGGCGCACCGGGGAGCGAGGTTGTCACGAGCAACCTCTGGATTCTCATTGACGACCTGGGTGGACGCGTCGACACCGAATATGACCAAGCCATCGTGAAGGACACGACTCGCTATCTGACCAACGGCAGCATTGGTGCATTTCGGTCCCGAACAGTTCAGACGGCGGCCTCGCCCGCGCGAGATGGTAGCAGGTCCGCGATCGCCGTTTCACCGGTAGCGGCGGTGAGCTCGACAAGCTCCGCAATGACCTTCTCTGGCAGGATAACGTACCTGCGTTCAGACGGCTTCGGTAACAGTGCAATTGAAGGTGTTCCCAGTGCACGTGTGACGGGTTACTACAGTACTGTGGCTGGCGTACCGCTGGGCGGATTCGACGTTGGCGCGGATGCGCAAGGTGCGTTCGCGGTTTCATGCAGTGACGACGCCTTCTCCATCAATGTCACCGCCACTCTGAGTAGCTCGACCCTACAGGTCAACAATTACAACAACGCGTTCTCCGGTGCGGTGGGCTGGATTTCGGTATGGGACTTCGGTGCACAGGTGCCGCTCGCTGTGAATAACAACGCCGCCGCGCAGGTATTCATCAATCATCAGCGGTACAACGTGGTTGCTGCGGGGATGTTCAATCGTGCGCGCGGGCCTGTCACGTACCGGGTCAGTGACGGCCCGGCGTTGGCGACGAACTACGACTCCCCCGGAGACTATGTCCGAATCGGGCCCAATATGGCGTGGGGGCGCAACGGCATAGTCAACGTTGTACACGAGTATGGGCATGCATTCCATTTTGTCGCGATTGATCCGTGGGTAGCGCTTTCGTTTGGCTGCGGGTCCCCGACGCATTATCCGGAGGTGCCGTACAACACATCGTGCGCGTACGTTGAGGGATTCGCTGATTTCTTTGCTGCTCGTATCATCAACAGTGCGGATGGGAGCGCCTCGAACGGTGATGGCCTCAGTCAGTTCCTCCTCGAAATGAACCCATATCGGTCGAATGGAAACGGACTAATCATTGAGGCGACTTTTGCGGCGCTTCTGTTGGATCTGGTGGATTCGTCGGCTGATGACGATGGAATAGCGGGCGACGACGACATTTTGAGTATCTCGCTCTATGACCTTTCGCAAATCATGCGCCAGTGTCGTATGTCCAGTCCATCGACCGCGCTGCTCACACACTCGGATCAATTTGTGTACTGCGCGGCGGGCTCGGTGGCTGAGCGTGCCTTTGCGCCGTCGCTCGCCTCTTGGGGAGTATACGGCGGGCTTACCTACGACGCGCCGACAGCACGTCCTCCTCAATCGGTATTTCGCGCATTATGGCGCTACAATTTCTATAATCTCTAAGGGAATCCAGATGAAGCGTACTCCTCAGTGGTTTGAGACACTCGCGATCCCGCTCGCGTTGCTGGTGGCGTGCAACTCACCGGAAGTGAATTCTTCGACGGCGGAATGGGGATTGAGCGGTGTCGCAATCGTTCATGGCGCACTGGCGGACATGTCCCGCGCACCGCTCGATTCCTTTCGCGTTGGGGGCGGTGTGTTGGACGGTGGCGCGGGATTCTACACGGCTGATCAAGTCGTACTGACCGGGCGCGACGGTGGATATGCGGTCCGCGTTGAGCGGCGCGGCGTTTCCGAGGCGTTCGCCGCAGACTCGGTTCGTATGGTGTTGAATGCGCAATCGCTTAAGGCAAGCGATAGGAGATCGGACGGCACTCCGCAGACAGCATCCGTGCAGGTGTGGCTCAAGTTTGAGCGCCCCCCCCGCTCACCGTATTCGCTTATCGTGAATATGATTGTCCCTTTCGCGCGTTGAGCCGCACGAACTTGGTCCGCGTACGAGCGGTATGAGGAGGTCGATGTCGAATCGGAGGTGCTTCCGAAACCAGCGGCGCCTTCCGTAACCCGCGAACGGGCGTTTTCGTCAGTGACTGTCCCGAACGCATGGGGGAGCAATGTCGCGCTTGTGAAGCGAACCCTTTTCAACCGTCCGGGTCATCGAGCACGGTCTTCAGCCGATCCCGCAACGGCACTGGCAGTCGCGGGATCCAGTCGTGACCGACAAGGCCAACACCGATCAGGTCACGCAGGTGAACGCGATCCTTGTCCCGAAACGACGTGAGTTTCATCCGCACCAGCGCGTCGAGCGCCAGCAACTGGAATCCGACAGCCCGCTCGGAGTCGTCAACATCAGGCGCAGCCAACAGATACTCCGGTCGCACGCGTTCCCCGGCAAACACCACATGGAGTGCGTCGCGCGCTTTGGCGTCCGGTCCGTCAAGAAACATGTCCATGCTCGCTACGTGCCGATATATGAATCCCACTGCGTGCAGTGCCTGCGTGGCCGCTTCGAGTGTATCGCGACGCAGGAGAATGTCCACGTCCTGCGTATTCCGCACGGCAGATTCGTCCACACGTGACACCCACGCAGCGACCGCGTTGCCTCCTACCACGGCGTAAGCGACGTTGACCGCATCGAGTGCCGCGGCCGCCCTCAGCAATCGTTCGCGAATCCGATCAACCGCGTTACGCATACGCTCCCATGAGACCTCCTTGCAGGCCGTTCGGGGCATCACCGAGGTGGCCTTGGTGGCGGTGCGCGGCGCGCCCGCTGCAGACCCACGCTGTCAAGCCAGACGTTCACCTTTACCAGCGACGCATCAAACGCGGCGTGCGGGTCTTTGCTGGATGTGGTGGACGACGACGTGACCCCTTCCGCCGCGCCGGGCAACGCTGGCGCTGGCCCGGTGCGAGCTTCATCGCTTCCGCATCGGCGATACGCTGGCGCACGGCGGCGGTAACGGTGAGTGATTCGGCGCGTGAAATGACGACCGGAACCTGGATACCGGACGCGCTGTCGGTGCTGTTGCGATACACCACCACGGTCTCGGGCTTCACGCGCAGTGTGGAATTTGCCGCGTTCCTGGCGATCTGCAGTGCGCTCGCGCGATCACCGCCCGGACCCGCGTCGCGCACGGACAGCGTATCCGCTGTCGGCGCGGTGCGCGGCTCTTGCAACTGCTGCGCCACGGCCAGCGTCACAGCGACTGCGGCCAGCACGCCCGGGAGGTAGACTAAAGTCACTCGACTTGACTAACCATAATCGGGTCGATCCTCAACCGTCAGGATCGTTAAGCAACGCTTGCAGCCGAATGCTCAGCGCGGGCGGCACGCGTTCGAGCCACGTTGCATCAACCAGTCCGACACCGATGAGGTCCCTTACATGCACCCGATCTTTGTCCCGAAAGGACGTGAGCTTCATGCGTACGAGCGCGTCGAGTGTGACCAGTCGAAATCCCGGCGCCCTTTCCGATTCGTCAACATCTGGCGCTGGTAGCTCGTACTCCGGGCGCACGCGCTCGCCCGCGAAGATCACGTGCACCGCGTCACGCGCCTTCGCGTCTGGTCCGTCCAAAAACATATCGACGCTGGCCACGTGACGATGTACGAAGCCCGCATCGTGCATTGCACGAATAGCTGAAGGGAGCGCGTCGCGCCGAAGTAGCACATCAACATCTTGGGTATTGCGCACTGCCGCGTCATCCACGCGCGAAACCCAAGCAGCGACGGCGTTACCGCCAATCACCGCGTAACTGATCCCCGCGGTGTCAAGAACACGTGCCGCTCTCAAAAGCCGATCGCGCACGCGATCGATCGAGTTACTCATGCGTTTCCATGAGACTTCATCGTAGACCGTGATAGACATCCTGCTCCTCCACCGGTTGCAAACAACTTAGTGCTTTCGACGGGTGCAACCAACTTGGCCATGCTCCCGTCACTGCGCGCTCATACTGGACTTGACCCGGCTGCACGGACATGGAAGGGCGCCTTGGTCCCGCTCGCCGAGTCGAACAATCGAACACAACCTGCTATCGCGAGGTGGGATACCGCACCGACGTGGCACGCGGCCGCTACGGCACAAGGTTGGCCGAATTCAACCAGACGGGGTGGCCGGATTCCGCCGGAATGGGTGGCCGGATTCACCAGAATCAGTGGCCGCTTTGACCAGAATACGCGCCACGCTTGCTGGCGGGCTCCGTGCTCGCGCGTGCGAGTGGCGGAGGCTACGTGAAGCGCCGCGTGACCAACGTGACGGCACAGGACGCTCCGCGAACCGCGCCGAACGCGAGGAGATTGACGGGGAGCCGGGGCGGTGGCATGATTTGACGCGGTACCGTATAACCTGATGGTATCCTTTCGGATGTCCGAAAAATGCATTCACCGCTCGAGTTCTCGTTCTTCGCAGTCGATCCCCAAGCTGTTTCTTTCGCGGTCCGTTCTGGGGGGGATCGCATCGACTATTCGTTCGCGTTTTGCTCTTGTCATTCGGAGTGGGTGGGTGTGCGGACCAGACGGTAGCGCCGCTCACAGGTGAACGTTTGCCGGCGTTGACGACGAGTAGGCTCCAGTCGTTAGCGTCTACGGGCGAGGCCTACCTTTGTGGCATTGCCGACGAGCATGGAGGAAACCCAATAACGCCGGGCATTTGCCGACATGCCCGGTGATGTTGCGGCTGGTCTGCGGAATGACCTACGAGAGGCGAAGCGCGACTACCTCGTGCTCGAGCAGCTCTCGGTGACTTCAAGCACTGGGGTCCGGCGAGACATCGCCTGTGCGGTTCCGCTTTCGCCGAGCGGCACGCAGGCGCTATTCGCGGCGGTCAAGCGAGTGCAGCAGACCATGCCGTTAGGGAGCAGTGTCGGAGCGGCCGTACAGACTTCCGTGGGACGTGCCTCAGTCGACAGATCCAGTGCGCGAGTCGTCGCCCGTTCCAAAGCGGCCGACTTCCTTCTGAGCAAGTTTCCCCGCAGCGATGCGCAAAAGTCGACCGTCGCATCGGGTCGAGTGGTGCGGCCTTCGCCACCCGTCGCGGATGGATTTCATCTCTCGGTACGTCCGAGCATCGGAACGGAACGGTGGCGGCCACGTCGCCGCTGCTGGCCCAAGCGACGTCTGCGATGGTGAACACCTACGACCCTCAGACATTGACGCCGATCTGTGCTGCTTCAGCTGGAAATGGACAATCGCTCCTGTAGTCTAAGCCACTGGGAGGAATCCAGTGAAGAAGACCAGGAAGCATCTGACCGGATCAGAAAAGGTGGCGATTGGGCGTCGTCACCTGATCGACAAGCTGGCGGTGTCTGATCTCTGCGATGAGGTGGGCATCCAGCCCTCGCAGTTCTACCGCTGGCTGAAGCAGTTCTTCGAGAACGGCGCGCAGGCGCTGGAGCGCCACGGCGGCCGCGACGCGGACGTGACGGTGATTTAAGACGGGAGACGGGAGAAGGAAGACAGGAGACGTCCAGCTTGCTGGGTGTCTCCCGTTGCCTTTCGCGGGGCATGCGCCCCTGCATATGCAAGAGCGTCCTTGATTCAGCGGCGTGTGCTGCGATTGTCTTCTGTTCTGATGTGCGTCGATCGTGACGTTCACGATGACGGCGATCGATATCAGAACGCAGTTCCCAATGAGATAGGAATCGGACCGAGCCGAAGGCCCCCCCCCAACCATGCAAAGGTGGGCGCGATTTCGAAACTCAGTCGCGCTCGTCCCACTTGCCTTGCAACGCCGAACCCGCCACGGAGGCCAGGTACAACGCCGGGACAGCAGTCGTCCGACGCGGAATAAAGAAACACGTTAAGGACGGGCGAGATGAGCCCATACGGTTGCGTCCCCGCATTCCTCCCGCGCACGAGGATGTTCGCCACAAGCGCGAACGAGCGGCCCAAGGTGCCTTCGCTGTGTCGAGGAACCTGAAAATACTCGGCGTCCAACCTGACCTCTGCTTTTCCGGCCGAACGGCTCTCGACGCCGAGTCGGAGCAAGGGTCCTGGAGAGTAGCCGGGCTTGAATCCGGTTGGTACTACACCCCCAACGCCCACCTCGATAAGGGGACGCTGAGCTCGTGCATGAGCGTGAGCAACTGTGAGAAGCAGGACGATCGCAGTGAGCCGCGGAGCGTACTTGATCATCTGAGATGCGGAAAACAGCATGGTATGGCCCGCGCTCAAATACAATTCGGATTCTCGGGTGGACAGCTCAACGTAATCATCCTGATGCGGAAGTAGTTGACAATCGGTGCGCTCTGTGGTGTGAAATTGTCGCAAACTCTGGCTTCAATCATGATGGTCCTGTCCGGATAGAGGGGATCGGGACCGACAGTGACCGATCCGCAGCCTGGAAGGTATGGATGAGGATTCTGATGGAGGACGATGGCACTTGGCCACACGCCTCCACTGAACTGGTAGCAGTAGCTGTGAGTTATCGTGCTCGGCGGATCGCTTGTGTGGAAAGTGTAAGTGACCGGTACGAATTGACCGGGCGGTACGCAGAGCCCTCCCACCGCCGCTTCTGCGTTGATCACGTTCTGCACGCCAAAAGGGTCAGGGCCACAATACTCCCGAGCCGTTGAACGAAGGCGCGCATACAACGAACCACCTTGTCCGCTAACGACAGTCGGAGCAAGGCGATGCCGTCGACTTCGGGGCCGTCATGCACCGCAGGATGTGGCGACATCAGCGAGAGCCTCGCTGTGGCGGCAAACACCTCTGGCTTGTTTGCGGGGAAGAGAACACCCAACCACTGAAGTGTTCCGCCCGAGCCGGCCAAGTATAGTCTGTGCACTGCATCTTAGGCGGCCGCGCCGGACGGTCCAACCGTTCCACCGAGATCGCTGGTGATAACCTGGGATGCACAGGCGACACCGACAGAGGTTGTCACGTTTGCAAGGCCAGCCGTCACGAGCGTCATTCGATTGCCGTGCGTGCAATCGGTGCCGTCATTCGGCAAAATCGCGAAGGCGCGGCTACCCATCGCCGAGATTTCAGGCCATGCGCCGGATTGGTCGATTCCCGTGTCGACAAAACCGATCGTCTGTAGTCCCCCACTCAGCCCGTAACTCCGGCGCGATCGATATGCGCAAACCTGTACGACTCGCAGATAATGTCTCCACCAAGGACGGTACAAAGGGCGGCACTCCACGGGTTTCCCTCACAGCCAAGCATGACGCCAATGTCCCTGGTAGGAACCAGGACAGGAACTACGTAGTGCACGCCGCCGATCGTATCTCGGAAGGTCCGGTCAACCCGCACGACATTTTGCGCATCAAGGGCCCGCGCGCGGTGCAGGAGTATCTGCTGAACGAAGTGCAGGAGGTGTATCGCCTGCAGGGCGTGAAGATCAACGACAAGCACATTGGCGTGATCGTGAAGCAGATGTTGCAGAAGGTGCGCATCGT
>JANMRE010000401.1:0-13104 GCA_031370885.1 Gemmatimonadaceae bacterium | reverse complement strand
ATTGCGCGGCCTCGCCGTGCTGCTGGTCGTGGGCTTCCACGCCGGGCTCCCCGCGTGGCGTGGCGCGTTCGTGGCGGTGGACGTGTTCTTCGTGCTGTCGGGGTTCTTTCTCACCAGCACGCTCACGCGACTGGTCGTGGCAGATAGTGGTCTTGACTTGAGCGATGTGTATGGGAAACGCGTGTGGCGCCTGATGCCATCCGGGCTAGCGTTGGGCTAGCGTAGGGCTAGCGTTCGGGCTAGCGTAACGCGAGGCGAGGAAACGCAACTGCAACAACGCAGCAGTTAGAGTTAGAATACCGACAATCGCCCCGCTTCGCCGCACGTGCCAATCGCGCGGCGCGCCGATCAGCGCCGGAGCGACTTGGGTGGGAACACCGGGACATTTCGGTGCCAAACTTGGTCCACACGGCAATCACACCGCACCCGTTGCGCATGGTCATGTATTCCGCGGGAACGGCGCCGGGAGGCGAATACACCTCAAGCACGGAGACTGTTTCTGAACGCGCGTAGTCGTCGATCGAAATCCCTCCCTCACTCACGAGGTCCATCTGCATGCCATCCATGAATAGAGGGGCTCTGCAGAGGCGACCGCTGGAGCCGTGCATCATGACGTCCTGTCCGAATCCCGTCCTGCTGGGACGGATTTCCACGCCACCAATTCCTCGCAGCGCGTCTGTGGTGACAAACCGACGCGCGATCGCGAACGGTGTTGCCGTCGATGAACGTGCCCTGACCCGCCCGCCAGCGGCGCTCGATGCCCCGCACTTCGTACGGCAATTCGCGCCCGGCGAACACGCGCACAGTATCGAGGGCCACGTTGCGTGCTGCCAGGCTGAATGAAACTTCGAAGGCCTCCGACTCACTGACCGGAGCGCCACACAGAGCGTAGCGTCCCGAAGAATCCGATCGTGCTCGGCGTCGCATCATGATCGTGACCAACCGTTTCTTCACAATGCTCCACTCGGGCCACTCCACTTCTACGGCGGCTCCGGCAATGGGCGCGTTGTCAACACGCCGGACGCGACGCTGTCATCCGCGAAGCGGCCGCCCACATCGCTGATGGCCGTGCGTCCAATGGAAGGATCTTCGGTGCGCACCAAGCGAACCACCGCTCCGGCGAGTGGCTTCATTCCAACACTGTCGAACACACTGCCGAACACCTGCGCCCGTGTCGCCGTTTGCGCATGCGCGTCGCTGACCGCAGCCGCGACCATAGCGGCCGCACCCACCACGATAACTGATCTCACCGGGCGCATGCGTCTCAGGCTACCACTATGGCTGATGGTCATGGTGACAAATCGGTGTCCGAAACTTCAGGGTTTCGAAGAGCGAGCGTATCACGGCCAACTGGAAAAGCACCGGCAGCAGCACTCCCAGCTTGGCCGCCTTTGCGGCAAGCGTGCTGAGATCGTTGGCGACCATCTGGGCCAGCTTTGCCGTCAGCGAAGCGGTGAACGGTGCTACGGTGGTGGCGATGACCTACCGCCGGCGCCCGCCGGGGCCCGCCACTGCTGCCAGTTCATGATCACGCGAATCGAATGCTTTTACACGGGCGCCGTCCGGGACTCCAGCATCAGGATCTCGAGTCGTACGCGCAGCCTGGTTGAGCCCGCGCGCTGGCGGACGAGGCCACGAATAACATCCTTTCAGCGACAACCCGTTAGTGTCCTCATCGATCGTATCAATGATCGTGTCGGCACCAAGACCATTGTCCCGGAGATGCGTCAGTGATTCATCGATTCGTCGCACTAACCGTTGTCACGCTCACACTGGTAAGCTCGCCTGCCGTCGCCCAGCGGGGCAATCAGATGCCAAAGGCATCCACGGCACCGTTCTCCGTCGTCGAAGCCAGCATCCCTGAGCTGCAGGCCGCACTCGCTGCGAAGCGCGTCACCTCACGGCAGCTCGTCGAGCAATACCTTGTGCGAATCGCCATGTACGACCGCCAGTTACGCGCCACGATCACGGTGAATCCGCGTGCGCTGGCCGACGCGGATATGCTCGACCGCGAGCGCGCTCAGGGTCGGCTGCGAGGGCCGCTGCACGGTATCCCGATCGCGCTCAAGGACAACATCCATACGATCGGGCTGCGAACGACTGGCGGTGCACTGGCCTTCGCTGATCTCGTACCCCCGTATGACGCTACGCTGACGAAGAACCTGCGGGATGCCGGCGCGATCGTCATTGCCAAAACGCAGCTCACCGAACTTGCCAACTGGGCAGCAAGCGACATGCCCGGTAACTATTCGGCTGTCGGGGGACATGGGCTCAATCCGTACGATACGCGACCCGATCCGCGTGTTGGCGTCGACGATGGTCGCGGAGTGCTGAGCACTGGTGGATCCTCGAGTGGTACGGGCACGGCCGCCTCGTTCTGGCCCGGCGATGTGGGTACGGACACCGGCGGCTCGGTCCTCTCACCGGCAAACGCGACCATGATCGTGGGGATCCGCCCCACAACCGGTCGGCTCAGCCGCTATGGCGTTATCCCCATAACGGCCGACCAGGACACGCCGGGACCGATGGCGCGCAGCGTCACTGATGTCGCCATTATGCTCGGCGGTATGGAAGGCGCTGCGCCGGACCCGAACGATCCGGCCACGACGGTCTGCACTCCGCCAGCGGGTCGCGACTATACCAAATTCCTTGACGCGAACGCGCTGAAAGGCGCGCGCATCGGTATTCCGCGCGCGTTTTTCTACGACACCATCACCGCCGGGACAAGCAAGACGCCGCGTGGTGGACTGTCTGCCGCACAGCAATCCGTGATGCGTGAAGTGATTGGCGTCCTGAAGGCGCAGGGCGCGATCATCGTCGATCCGGCAAACGTCCCAAGCGTGATGGCCTTGAACGGCGAGGACAACTTCACGGACTTCCCGTTCTGTCAAACGGCCGACCACGCGCGCAGTCGTGACGCGAAATGCTCGACCGTGTTCACGTATGGCATGAAGCGCGACTTCAATGTGTGGCTCGCGAGCCTTGGTGATCGGGCACCTGTCGCTTCGCTCACCGCGCTCCGCGAATGGAACCTCGCGCACCAGCGCATGGGCGCGATCAGATACGGGCAGACGCGCCTCGACCTCTCCGACGAGATGGACCTGCGCCTTGACCGTGAACACTATGAGGCCGACCGCCGCAAGGACATCCGCCTGGCGACCACCCAGGGGCTTGATGTCGCGCTCGAGGGGCAACGACTCGACGCGCTGCTCTTTCCTGGAATATCGGGGTCGGATATGTCGGCGCGTGCTGGCTATCCCTCGATTGCGGTGCCGTACGCGTTGATCGCCGCCACAACACCGGCGAATCAGCCATTTCCTGGGCACTTCGAGCCGAAGCCACGGCCATTCGGGGTGCAGATCCTCGCCGGCAAATGCGCGGAGCCAAAGATCATTGGGCTTGCGTATGCGTTTGAACAGGCGACGAAAAAGCGCGTGCCGCCGCCTGGTTATCCGTGATCCCGTAAAACTTGCCGGAAAGAACGGCCAGGAGCAATACCAGGCCCTGGTGTGGAAGAACGTATTCTTCGGCAAACGCGACAAGGGCACGTTTACAATCAATTCGACGAACTCGCACAGACGCGATGCGATCAGGTTGGAATTGCTTGTTGGGCATGATCTCGGGAATGGTCATCGAGGCACTCAGCCTGAGTCGCCAGCGACCTGCCATGCGCGTCCTGGACAATTCCCGCGCGTGCGTAAACCACGCGAATTTCTGTGCGTTGCGTCGATACCTTCCGCTTCCAAAGGTCATAACCGTTCCAGCAAGCAAGTCATCTCTCTATCATGTCAATTGCCGTGTCTGAGGCTCCCTACTCCCTGGGCATGCGCGCCACCAGTTCCGCCGTCGCGCGCAGCATCGCATCGAGCGCTGTCCGATCGTGATACACTCCCCGCAGCACCACGCCGTAAATCGCACGTGTAGCCGAGATGTTCTGCAGCGGATTGCGGTCGAGAATCACAAGGTGTTGGGCGTGGCCGCGCGAGCGACGACGGGACACATTCGATCGTGGACGTTCATGAGGGTGGCGCTCGCGATCGTCGAGAGCGCGCGACGAGACGGAGCGCGCCGCGGCCACACACGGAACAGCGGCGCACCGCCGGGATCGCGACGATGCTGACGACGGCGACACGCGAGGTTTCACCGTCCACACCTGAATGCCCATCCGCTGCGCCGACATTTGCGTGGCCACCGTCGGGCAGGGCGACCTCACGGGCAGTGTTCGCGCTGGCGGTTGCCGCATGTGGCGCCGCGTGGAGCGTCACCAGGTGTCTGGCGTGCTCGAGATCCGTGCGACCGGCGGGACTGAGGAGCCCGTAGTAGCGGATCTTGGTGAAGCCCCGCAGGAGCACGTATTCGAGAAAGCGCGCGATGAATGTGTCCACCGGAGGCGGATTGATTTCAACCCAGCGTTGCAGTCTGACAGCCGCGCTATTGTGGGCGCGCTTCTTTGTTTGCCGATTCTTGGAACGCGCGCTGTTGAGCCGACGTGTGCTGGCCGTATCTCTACTTCGATCCGACCAGATCGTTGGGATGGTACGGCGCACGCGCAGAATAGGTCATCCGCCGCGCGATGTCGAAGTTGATGAGGTCGGTCCACAGGTTGAGCGGACGATTGTCGCCGAAGTTGCGAAGCCCGCCCTGCGACAGCACGTCTGACGCAAAGTTCGCGCAGTCCGCGCACTCGAAGTTGAACGGTTCGATACGACCCGTTCGATCCTGCGCATAGTTCAGCGCCTTCTGAGCGTTCACCCTGCCGATCCGGATCGTCCGATACTCGAATGGTCTCACCACGTTGGTGATGTAGTACGGCGGCGGCGAGTCAGCGACGTTGAAGTCGGAGTACATCTCACCGTCGGGACCTTTCTGGGCGTTCTTTTCGAAGAACGCGAGCTTGCCTTCGCTGTTCTCCACGACCACGGCAGCGTGCCCCATCCCCGACTGTGTCTTCGGCCTGACCAGGCCCAATCCGAGGTCGCGGCCGAATGGGTCCGGCGCGAGATTGCCCTTCCCGTTCTCGACCGCGGTGAACCGTGCGCCGCGTGTCTGGATCGAGGCGCCATTGCTCAATCCAGAGAACAACGAGCCTTCGCCGAACGTGGAGGCCCGCCCGCCCTTCGACGCCAGCGGCAACAGGGCGGTGATGATGTCGTACATCCCGGTGGCAACGTGCCCCTGTTTGATCTGATCGAGCCCGCTGTGAACACCGACGAGCGCCAAGGCCACGCCCGCTTCCGGCGCGAACACCAGCGCGGGCGCGATCACCGCTCCCATCAGCATCGATTCCAGCAGCTCCCATCCCGAAAAGCCTTGGGGCTTCGAACCCTCGATGATCTGCACGCCCTGCCGCCCCGCATTGATGCCCCCGGCAACCAGTGCGCCGATCCCGGCCACGACCAACAAGCCCACGATCGCCCACGCGCCATCGGGATCGATGAGGTCGATCGGGTTCTGCGCGACGTAGACGTAGAGCGATGGGGAATTGCCATACTCGTTCGGATCCGGCGACAGGAACCGGCCCGTCGTCGGGTCCATCAACCGGCGGGTCGAGAGATAGAGCCCAGGTGAGGACAGATAGCGCTGGCCTCCGAACACGGGATCGACGCCAAAGCCGGAGAGCGGCGTGGGCGCGCCGGCGGCGTTGAAGATCCGCGGTACACCGAAAGGCTGATACCGATACGTTTCGCGGAGCGAGCCCGCCTCATCGGTCAGCGCGACGAGGTTGTAAAGGCCATCGAACACCGGATAGTGCCGCTGCCCCGGGGTGTGGCGCGCAATCGGCACACCCCGGTCGGAGTCCAGCGTCACGTGCGCGCCCACAGCGGCGCCTTCGTCTTCTTGCTCGACAAAGTCGCCGACGTAATGAAACGATCGCATTGGGCGTCCGGCCTGGTGCACCACCACCGGACGGCTGAGCGCGTCGTACTCGATCTGACACACCGCGGCGCCGCCAGAGCGCACAGCGATCACACGTCCGAACGCGTCTGCGTCGTAACTCACCGGACCCGCCGTTCGCGCCGTGCCGTCGGGATGATGGCTGTAACTCAGCGTGCCGTCGCTCAGAAGGCGGTGGCCAGGCTGATAACTGTAGACCTTGTCGGCACTACCAGTCTCGGAATACTTCGTGCGAGCATCCGCCGCGTCATACGCGAACGCCTCGCGGTGGGTCGCACCCGCCGCCGCAGCAGCGACCGCGGCAATCGCGGCATCGTGCTGCGCCTGCGTGTTTGCGCTGGCGAGCGTGGCGGTGAACCCGTCACGGGCCTCCGTCAGCCGATGCCTCGCGTCGAAGTCGAAGAAACTCGACTTCGGGTTGGTACCGGCGATCTGCTCGCTGCGTCTCCGGTTCGCCGCATCGTAGCGATAGGCGATGGTCTGGCCGCCGGCGGGCGTGGCCAGCACCGTGCTGGTGAGCCGCTTCCGATCGTCGAACGTATTGGTCAGCGACGAGGCCGCCCCAAACGACGTGTGTCCGATAGAGGTGGGACCGCTGCGAACGAAACCCGCAATGGCGCCATTCGGGCCGCCCAGCGCAGTGGCTGAGGTTTGCTCAACCCGGCTGAGCGCCGCATTCAGATCGTGAAAGTGTTTTTCCGTTCGGCCGTCCGGCCAGATCTTCTCCAGCACGCCGGTCGCATCGGCATAGCCGCGCCGAAGGATCGTGCCCAAGGCCTCCTCGCTGAGCAGCCGGCCCAGGCTATCGAACGTGCGCACCACCTGTTGCCCGCCCGCGGTGGCGCGCACCAACCGGTTCATGCCGTCCCACCCGTACTGGTGTGGCGGGACGGCTGCGATGGGCGCTGGGGCCGCCGTATTCGTGACAGCCACGAGCCGATTGGCCGCGTCGTATCCGTACTCGAACACGACGCCGCTCCCCAGGACTTCCTTCGCCAGTTGGCCGGACGCGTTGAAGGTCCTGGTACTCGTGAAGCCGTTAGCCAGGGTCAGATGCGCGAGACGCCCGAGGCCGTCCCGGCCGTAGGTTGACGTTTGCCCCGTCGGGTCCGTGTAGGTCACCAGGCGCGACATCTTGTCGAGCGCCCACTGGTTCACGATGGCGAGCCCTGTCGCGTCCTGCGTTTCGCGAATGCGGTTCTGGAACGAATCGTACGCCGTCTGCTTCTCGATTCCCAGGTAGTCCTTCTGCGCCACAACGAGGTTTCGGTCGTCGTATTCAGCGGTCGCCGTCGCGCCGTCCGGCGCAATCGTGGCCGTTCGCCGGTTGCGTGCGTCGTAGGCATAGCCGATTCGCAGCACCGAGATCGAGCCATCGGGTTCCTGGTGACGACCCTCACCGTCGATCAGGTTTCCCGCCTGATCGTAGGTGCGCCGATCGACGTTGGCCATCGGATCGGTCGACGTGAGCACGCGATCGAACGCGTCGTAGGAAAACTCCGTCACCCCATTCCGGTGATCGACCACCCGCACTTGTCGATCGACCTGGTCGTAGAAGATGGTCGTCGTGAGATCGGTTCCCGTCGCCGGGTTTCCCGCGAAGGCTCGCACGATCTCCCGGACGCGCCGCCCTTTCTCGTCGTACTCATACCGCGTCCTGGCAAGCAGCCGCACCGTTCCCGATCCGTCGTCTCCCGTCGTCTCTTCGACCTCGAGAAGATCACCAGGCAGCCAGCGCCGGATCACCTCGGTTTGGTTGGGCTGTGTCGTTTTGAAGAGCCGGCCGAACCCGTCGTACTCGTACTTCGTTACGTCACCCGCGGTCGAGATCTCCTGCCGCAGCGTTCCGGTTCGGTGGTACGAGCGTTTCGACGTCAGCGTAGCGCCGTCGGCGCCGATGAGCGTCTCCCGCACCTGCAGCCCGCGCTCGTCATAGACACGTCGGATCCGGCTGCCGTCGGGATTGATGATGTCGACGGGGACGCCGCGAAAATCGCAAGAGAAACGCAGGGTGCGTGCTTCCGCGGTGTTGCTGCTCAGCACGAACGCGGTGCGATAGCCGAGCACGTCCAGATCGAATTTATCGATGATGGGCGCGCCGGCGAGTGTGGCATCGTTGAAGGCGCCCCGGGGTCGTTCTGCCGCGCAGACGCGCTTGTCGATGTTGTAGCGCAAGCGGAACTCGGCCGCAGTCCCGTTGATCACCGGGAGAACGGTCGTCTCGATCAGCCCAAGGGCGTTGAACACGTACTGCGTCTGATTGCCGTTGGCGTCCGTCCATTGCGAATCGAAGCCCACCGCGTCGTAGGCCAGTGTCGCTTCCGTGTTTAAGCTTCCGACGTCGACGACGATTTTCACGAGGCGGCTCCTGTCTGAACCTGCCGCGCCGTAGAGCAACTCGGTCCTGACGCCATCCGGGCACACCCGGGCCGTGAGCTGCCCCTTCGTGTTCCACTCGTACCTCGTGACGGCATGTTGCTTCGCCCCGTCAGGAAGCGTCGCCACGGGATGGATCTTTTCCCGGAGGACGCCGGAATTTGCGGGATTACCCGGCGCAAGATCGAAGTCGAACCGGTATTTGGTGACGTCGCCGCGCTCGCCCTTTTCTTCGACGAGCAGCTGGTATGACGGCTCGTAAGTGCCGGTCCAGAGGATTCGGCTCGGCGCCGGAAAGCCGGAGGCCGACGTCACCTCGCGCTTGAGCATCTTGCCGCGCATCCGCGGATCCGGGCTCGCCACGTCGTAGGTGCTCAGTTCCTGACTGCCATCCGGCCGGGTCACGACGGTCTGGTTGCCTTGCGCGTCGAACTCGTACTGCCAGACGACGACGCGAAAGGATCCGTCTTTGTTCAGGCGGTAGCGGCGATCGAGCAAGTCGCCACGATAGTTGAAGGTGTACGTCTCGAGACTCAGGTCCGGGTTGAGGACCTCCACGGCAACCGCCGAGATGTTGATGTGAACCGGATTCGGCGGCACCAGCTGCAACTGGCGGGAGGAGAACTGAAACAGGTATGACCCGACGTACTGCGCCCTGACCCGCCCATAGGCCCAGGACGAGGGATCCTCGTGATATTGGTTTTCGACGAAGACATTCCCCTCCGCATCGGCAATGCGGAGCAGGTTGTGGCGGATTTCCGGCGCCGCTGACGACGGCCCGTAGAAGTAGTACCGGCTGAGACCACCCGGATGATCTGCAATGCCCGGCGACGTGGCGCGTACGAGGTGCATCGTCTCTTCGTCGTGCTCGTAGACGAAGCGGCGGCCGGTGTGATCCTCGGCCACCACGAGCAAGCCGCAGGCGTCATACGTAAAGGTGAACAGGCGATCGTCGTCGTCTTTCACCTCGATCAGTCTGTTCTCGGTGTCGTACGACAGGGTGAGGGTGTTGCCGTGACGATCCTGCACGCGAATGAGCGGGATGCGATCAGCGTCAGTCCAGCCGGGTGGACGCTCGAAGTGGTGCACGCCGCCACCGGCCGCGGTCAGCTCGAACACTTGCGGGGCACCTGCCGGCCGCTCGAGCTTCTCGAAGACGCCGCGGGGCGGCTCGAACCCGGTTCCCGTCAGGGTGAATCGATCCTCGCGAAGCCCCCGCCAGAGGCCGACGTCACCGTTACTGAGCTCACGGACATACAGATTGAAATTGTGATCCCAGTTCCAGCCAAACGGCCCGAACACCGGTGTGCCGCTGCGGTAGCTGCGCACGAATGCAAGCGGAAGGATCGTGCTTGGAATCTCGAGGTCGGTCTCGTCGAGGGAGAACGCACCGCTGAACAAATCGACCGGCTCGCCGCCCGTGGTTTTCGCCTGCGGCTTGTCGGCGCTGTTGGTCGGGTGCGGCTCGTTGTCCGCCGGCCGCTTCAGTTCTTCGCCGAGCGGAACTGGCGTCGGCGTCTTCACGTTGGTCGTGCCGGTGAGGATGCCGCCGACAGGCGGCGCCGGCGCGCCTTGATGTGCAGCGGAATCGCCACCGAGGGCTTGCGGATCAGCCTCCGTCGGCGTGTCGAACGCCGACGGCTGCGGCCCGGCGTCGTTGACGATCATGGGACATTTCTGGTCCAACTCGTCGGTGACCGCGCCAAACCCCTGCATGCCGCGCTTCGGATTCGCGGCGCGATAGGCCGCGAGGAACTGCTTCGCGCGACACGCGTCGTTGTCCGTGAAGTGATCGCCGGGCGCGTACTTCCGCCCGCCGAAGGGCACCGGGGTCGCGCCCTGCGTGACTTCGAAGTCGTAAGGCACGGGGGACCTCGCGCCTTACGATTTGCTGCGCGGCTTGGACTTCGGCGCCTGACCGAAGAGATGATCGATCTGATCGTCGGACAGCCACGCTTTGCGGTAGTCGTACTTCGTGTTCACGATGCCGAGCACCGTGCTGCGCAGCTCGACCGCGTCTGCGGCAGAGAGATTCAAGACGTCCTGCAGCATGCGCACCGGCATGCCGAGCACCTCGCGGGTGGTCACGGTCCCGTGCAGGGCCTTGATGTGCTCCTGCAGCCGCGGCGGCAGGTTCTTGACCTCGGCGATGTTCGTCTCGGCTACCGACCTCAGGCCATGAGCGGCGGTCTGCGCCGCGAAGTCCGTCTGTGGCAGCGTCAGCGGCGCCTCATGCCGGTGATCGACGTCACTGCGGCTGCGAATCACCGCTTCACGGATTTGTCTCGCCTGGAGGTTCGCGACGCCGATCGGTACCCGGGCTCCCGGCAGGCGCTGCTGATCCAACGCCGCCTTTTCGAGGGCCCGCTCATAGACGATGCCGGGATTGATCGGCACTCGCTCCGCGAGGGACTGCTTGCAGCAGCACAGCCGACGGGCCGTCATGAACAGCGTGTCCTCGCTGCGCTGCACGACCTGTTTTTTCACCAGCACGATCTCCGCCGAGAACAGATAGTCGATCGCCTCCCAGCGGTCCGAATCGACGCCGTAATTCGCGAACCCGGAGTGGACCTTGCCGGACACCACGATGAAATCCTCGTTCTGCGCCGAGATGTGCGGATGGGTATCGATCAGATTTGGCTTGGCGTAGTTGTAGTAGATCGTCACGGGACCGCCGGTGAAGACCACGCTCTTGATTTTGTATCCGGGGTTGTGGCTCGCCACGTCCCAGACGCGGTCCTTGTCATCGAACACCGTCGTTGAATCGTCGTCTCCCTTTGGCTGCGCGTGGAACTTGTCCGCCCAGATCACGCGCAGCTCTGTCCCGGGTACTTCCTCGAGCTCGGCATGGGGAATCTTGCCGATGTGCCCGGTTTCCAGATAGGCCTCGACGCACAGGCCCGTTACTGTTTTCGGGCGGACCACGACAAACATGAATTCCTGAATGCCCTCGATATTGCGAGGACCGTTCACGAAGGTGTGCTCGTTTTCGATCGTGTGCGGCCGCGGATGGATGAAGAACACGGCGCGGTTCGTCCCGAGGTGATAACTGTCGAGCTGGTGGTACATCTGCGTCAGTTGCGTCGTGTGCGACTGCGTTTCGCGCGACTCCTGCGAGGCGTCGCTGTTGCGCACGTTCTGGTTCTGTTCCTGGGTCACGTCGCGCGTTCCGGACTCGTACTGACGACTGCCCGAGGCGCCGACCTTGACGCCCGCGTACTCGACATTAGCGGCTGCTGACCACCCTTTGTCGATGTCGACGATCTCGTGCGAGGTGGTCGAGGTGTTGCTCTTCCCCAGCTCGACGCCTTCCAACGACCGCGACATCGTCTCGCCGGTGTCGGTTACGAGCTCATACAGCTCGCGTTTTTTCGGCTCGAAGTCGAGGAAGTAGGGGTAGTCGTCGAGCGCGGTGCGTTTCTCATCCTCGGGGCCGACCGCGACTTCCAGGATCGCGCCATAACACGGGTAGTACGCTTCGAGCACGTTGAGATAGTTCTCGATCGCCGGAGACTTTGCCCAGTAGCTGCGCACTCCCTTTCGATCGAGGCCGATTTCCTTGGGATGTTCCTGATAACCGGTGACCGTACACGACACTTTGAGGTACGTGATCACCATCCCTTCGTAGCTCTGGTTTTCCGCCTCCGGCTCGTACTCGAACACCGCGATCGACGAGCGCCACCGATACGGGGTTTTCTCATCGCACAGGTTGCGATCGAGCATGTCGGTGCTGACGCATTTGCGCACCCACGGGATGTCAGTAGGCAGGCTGAGCTTGAAATTCGACACATGGCCTCCGGGCGTCCGGGCGTCGGGATAAGAAATTCAATCGGGGTGGGTCGAGTATAGGCCGTGGTCCCCCGCCGCGCGAGCACAGGCGAGCGGGCTTCGGCGCGACATCCGCCGAGCGCTGTGCCTCGCGGGCCGTCTGGGTCCCAGCGGGTGGTCCGTGGCCAGCGGGGACCGATGTGAACCCGCGGTGGGACTGCCGCGCACGCCGAACGTCCCCGCGTGTTGGCGGGGCGTCGGGGCCGTGCTCAGGGGGCCTTCGGGGCGTCGGCGGGTGCGCGTGACGTGCCCCGGCTCGCGGGGGCCCGCGTCGATGGGGGGCTCCCGCGGCCCCGCGTGCGCCTCGCGTGTGGCGCGGGTCCGGAGGTGGGTGAGGATCTGGTCGATGACCGACGGTTGCGTGTGCGTACTGGAAGAGATCGGGTTTGAGTGTGTTGTCGGTGAGCTTCACGAAGTCCACGTGCATGGCTTGCAGCTTGTCGAGGGCACTGTCCACACCGGCGCGTGTGTCTACCTCTTGGTCGCCGGGCCAGATGGAATTGATGCCTTCGATTTTTGGCCCCGAGGTGAAAATCGTGGGACCGGCAAGCGTGCGACGCGCGATGGAGTCGCGCCATGCCAGTACACTTTCCGACAGGTCGCCGGCCGCCTCGCGTTCGGCGACAATGCCATGAGCCACGAACAGCGGCATCAGCGCGCGATTTTCGGCGATAAGCGCAGGACCGCCGCCAAAATGCATGTGCATGTCCCACAGCCCCGGAATCACATATCGCCCCCCAACGTTTACCGTCTGCCGTGCGCGAACGCCGACCGCGCTGCGCGCGTCGCCGATTGACACAATCGTGTCACCGCGGATGGCGTGGAGAATTTTCGGACGCGTGAACCGGTCGCTGCGCCCTGAGCGTAATTTGTCTTGATGGCCTCCTCCCTGCCCACCACGCCCGACTGGCGCACAGACCTTGAAGGATTGCGCGGCCTCGCCGTGCTGCTGGTCGTGGGCTTCCACGCCGGGCTCCCCGCGTGGCGTGGCGCGTTCGTGGCGGT
>JANMRE010000272.1:0-6292 GCA_031370885.1 Gemmatimonadaceae bacterium | reverse complement strand
CTCCACGAAGCCCGCTTTTTTTCCCCCTGGGGATTCGCGCTCACCCCGTCGCAGCCACTGGCGCGAGTTTCTCGAGGCGCGTGATGCCGTGCTGGCCGTCCTGAGTCGCCCCCTCTTGCCCTCCGCCTTCCTCCGCGCCGCACCCGACTTGGGCCCGCTCCTGGCCAACGGCGAACGCACGCGGGCCATGTGGTGCGAAACGGCGCAGCCACTGCTCAATTCCTTAGGTTAGTGCTTATGCCCCTGACCCCTCCAACGCTCAACCCTGTACTTGCTCATACCTCGTCCGTTTCTCATACCTCACGCGAACGCAACGTCACCAACATCCCCACCCCAATCGCCAGCAATGCGCTGATCACATGCGAGACTTGGTCTGCTCCCGCAGCCGCTACCGCAGCTCGATGCAACTGCGACACGATCTCAACAAAAAGCGCGCCGACAAACCACGCTTCAAGCGACGAATTCCCCAGCCGCCAGAATACCAGCGCGCACAACCCGAATGCCACGGCCGCCACCGCAACCGATGTCACCCATACAGCGGCGGTGGTCGCGCCGCCGTCGCCACTCACCAAGCCAAACCCCACCCCCGCCATGCCGATCACGAGCATGCGACCCGTGGTTGATTGCACCGAAAGCAACGCGGCCGCCACCAGCGCTGACAACGGCAGCGCGAAAAGTGCGCTCGAAGTCCCATCCAATAACCGACCGAGTACCGGGACGACCTGATCGAGCGTGGTGTCCAAGGACACGACTGAACGCGGCCGGAATAATGCGGGCAACGCGCCCAGTGTCACCGGACCCAACGCCAGTGCACTGCCGATCACCCATGCGTCGGTCGCGCGCGGCGATCGAATGGAGACGCCGGCGCGTCGCCTCACTGTGTCGGCGGCCAACCAGAGTCCCCACAGTGCCGCCGGTCCGAGGGCGCCACCGAGCAACGTCAGCGCCGACGTCCACTGATGGCGGTTGAACGGTGACGCGGTATCCCATCCATGCATCTTCGCCGGCCAGTCGTTGGCCCCAAAAACCACCATGCCGAGAGCTGCTGCACCCACCACGGCGATCATGATGCGTCGCGGCGGCCACATGAGTGCTGGCTCAAGCGGCGGGCGTTTCATGAAACGCACCAGGCCCACGATACCCGCCACGACAAGCATCAACCCCGCCGTCAAAGCAATCGCCCCGCGTGTCGACGACCGCGCCGTGTAAGCGCGCTCCCATGCCTCCGGCAGAAAAACGCGATGTCCGATTCGGGTGACCTCATTGCCACTCACCGTCGCTGTACGGCGCAACGACGCCGCGCCAGGCATGCGAAGCGACGTATCGGCAAACTCAAACGACACATCGCGCCGAGCTGGTCGCGCGGTCTCTTCGGCCGACAACAACACGAGCGCCGTCGGCGACGCACCCCCAGTGACCAACGCCGCGCGCGCCGCCGTTTCTGCCTCTGGGCGCGCGAGCGACGGTGCGGCCACGCTATCGGCGATGATATGCGCCCACGTATGCGGTTGACCGTCGGGGCCCAGCGCGATATTCCAGCTGTCGGTGCGCTCTGCGACCGTACCGTACGGGTGCACATAGCGCACGTCCCACTGCGCGCTGTGCAGCCATACACGGCTCATGCTTTTGGCGAGCTGACCGGACGAATCGTAGTCAGCGAGAAATCGCCGTTCCAAGCCCCAGGTGACGGGGTTGGCATCGACCAGCCGCGTCCATCCATCCGGCGTGGCACCAAGCGTTCGGAGAATCGAATCGGCCGTGGCGATTGCATTGGTGCGTGTCGCCGTGAACCGCGGCATACCCGGTTGCGACTTGGGCCACAGCGAGAGCACCACCGCCGCGACACCCAGCACCAATGTGCCCACGCCAACGCGTACTGTTGCTGGTTGTCGTGTACGTGTGGGCAGCGCCGTTTCCGCAGTTGCCAAACGAGCCGGCGGACGCCACGCGCCAAAGCGCGCGTCTTCCGGCGTGTCCGCAATCAGGCCGCGCGTTCGCCACGCTTTCGATATCACCAGTATCGCCGGAACAAGCGCGACCAGCACCACCACCGCCAGCGTAGCGCGATACGGCGGCGCATCACCCGACGCAGCAAAAAGACCAAACAGAATGAGATCGTACGTGAAGTGCCCGACAATGGTCGTCACGAGGCCCACGCGCATATAGAGCACGGCCCACAATACCGCCTCGGCGAACAGCTCGACGCCGCGCGCGTACGCGGGGAACGACGGATAGTTGGCGTGGGCGAAACCGAAAACGAGCGCGGTGAGTATCGCTGACGCGCCCATGGCGTACGGTCGCCAGGGACGATTTCCCACGGCACGTACCACCAGCGCGATCGGGATGGCGCGGAACAGCACCTCCTCCAACACGCCGGCCTGCAACGATGTAGCAACGGCCGTGAGCCAGGGGAACGGCGTGGCGATCTGATTGGGATCGTCGAGCAACGAACTCGGCGACCACCATCCGAGACCTCGTTCGACCGCCAGATAAAACACCGACACGTAGGCGAGACCAAAGGCCGCCAAGGTGTACCCGCCAAGGATGCGCAAGGCAACGGGACGTGTCCCGGCATCGCGCCCAGTACTCCACCAGTCGAAGTGTTCGGGAAATGCTTCTCGTGTCAGCAGTTCGCCTGTGGCCAACAGCACGGTGCTGGCCGCTGCCATCCCTGCGCCGGCCGCCAGCGCCAGCAGCCATTGCTGTGCGAGGAATGTTGTCGGCGAGAGCGCCGTGTTGTAGCCGAAGTAGCTGCCCGGAATGTCGTTCAATTGGGCGAGGGCAAGCGCCAATCCAATCACGCCGCCGACAATAAGCGCCGGTCGCCAGCGAACAACTCCACGCTTGCGCGCGCCTACCAGGGCCGCAATGCCGAGCCCTGCGAACAGCGGCACGAAGAGGCTGGCAATCAATGCGTACAAGTCGTTGTCGGCGCGTCGCTCGGCATAGCGTCTCAGGAACGGCTCGGGCACTTTCACATACTGACGCGCGCCGCCCGCACGGTCGCCGCGCACAATGATGTCGATGCGCAGCGGCGCGTCACCCAGCTTTCGATCGGTACGTTCCCAGGTGATGGTCCGATCGAGCCGCCCGCTTGGCTGCACCGTTTTGACGGACATGGAAATCGGATGCCATGCCGGTCCGCTCAACGCAAGCCAGCTTGTACGCACCGAGTCGGCGCGCGCCAGTGCGTGCGTGGAGTCGAGTGCCGGACGGGCATCGGCGTCGGCCAGGATACTTTGAAAACCCAGCACCCGACCGCTCGGCGCGAGCGTGATGCGCACTTCACGTGGGTCGCCGCTCCGAAAAAAGCGAACTTCCCACGCGAACAGTGACACATCACCGCGATTGACCTCAGCATTGACGGCCGGCTTTCCACCCGCCTCCAACTCGATAAAGGTCTGTGTTTCACCGTCCTGTTCGAATCGCACCGCGACGCGCGCATCGGCGACCGGTAGCTGATGGGCAATCGCGAAAGCGCGCGCCCGTTCGATGGCCGATTCGCGCGTGAGTTCCTGCTTCAGGGCGATCGTTGGCTGGGCCTTTGGGAACAGCCAGAGTGCGATAGCGACGCAGGCAATCGTGATCGCGGTCAATATGGCCGCCGTAAAGCGGTTGGACCGGGGCGAGGTCATAGCGTTACCTGATCAGCGATGGGAAAGTACCATCGGCGATCATACAGCCACGCCAAGGACATTGCCAGCACGAGCCGAAGCGCGCCACGGGAGACGCGCTACCTTTGACACCATGACTGAAGGCACTTCTTCGATCGGGACGCCGTTCCCCGCGCCGCGCCGGACGGTGCTGGTGGTCGACGACGAGCCGAAGATCCGGGAAGTGGTCCGCGAAGCGATTAGTGAGGTAACGGACCGTTGGTTTGACGCCGGAACGGCGGCCGAGGGGCTGCGGATCGCGGCCTGTGAGCATCCCGATCTGATCATCCTCGACTTGGGATTACCAGACATGGACGGGATGAAACTCTGCCAACGACTGCGCGCGATCTCGGCGGCGCCAATTGTCGTCCTTTCAGCGCGCCAGAGCGAGAGCGATAAAGTCGCGCTGCTGGAGGCGGGCGCCGACGACTACGTGAGCAAGCCGTTCGGACCCGTCGAACTCCGTGCCCGTGTGCGCGCTCAGCTGCGGCGGGCGCGTATGCGCGCGGATACCCCCGGCGATCAACCAATCGTTATTGGTGACCTCGTTGTCGACATCCATCGCCGTTCGGTCTCAAGAGGCGCTCATTCAGTGCACCTCACACCGACGGAATGGGCGCTGCTGATCGCGCTCTCGACCAATCCTGGACGCACGCTGACGCACCAGCAGTTGTTCAAAACGGTGTGGGGCGAGGCCCACGGACAACCGCAGCAGTACCTCCGAGTCTACATAACGCATCTGCGCCGGAAGGTGGAGATCGAGCCGTATGCACCGCGATTGATTGTCACCGAACCCGGCGTGGGCTACCGGTTCGAGGTGGATCGGTAGTGGCGGCAATACGCGCCGCGAGCGTGGCCCCACGCGTCAACCGCGCAGTCGTTCTCCGATGGGTTACGGCGATCGGGTCACTCATCGTGCTGACGATGACGTTGCTGCCCGTGCGCGAGCATGTCGACAAGGTGCATGTGGCGCTCGCGCTCCTGCTGGTGGTTCTTGGCGGCAGCGCTGTGGGCGGTCGCGCGCTCGGCCTCACGCTCGTGGGGCTCGCCTACCTCGACTTTCACTACTTCTTCGTGGAACGGTACGACTCGCTGGTCATGGCCAAGCCGCTTGACGGCTTGGTCCTGGTGGCGTTCCTCGTGACCAGCACCGTTGCGGCACAACTGCTCACGCACATGCAGGCCAATGCGCAGGAGGCGCGCGCGCGTGCCGCGGAAGTCGAACGACTGGCCGCCTTGGGTGCGGAAACGCTGAATGCGGGGCGCGCTGAAGACGCGTTGCGACGCATTGCCGAGGTCATTCGCACGACACTGGGCGTCGACGTCTGTGAAATTCTGCCCTCAGACGCTGCCACCAATGCGAGCGACACGGTTGATGGCCGCTCGCTGCGAATACCCTTGATGGTGCACGGATCCGCCACCGGCATCCTGCATCTTCGGGACGTTGCAGCGATTCACCTTACGCCGGAGCAGCGTCGCTTCCTCGACGCGTTGTCGTACTATGCGGCGCTGGGGATCGAGCGGGTGAAACTGGTCGCGCAGGCCGAGCGTGCGGAAGCGTTTCGGCAGGCGGATCTTCTCAAGGCCGCGATGATCGCGAGCCTGTCGCATGATCTGCGTACACCCCTCACCACGATCAAAGCACTCGCCAACCGATTGCGGGAACGCGCACTGCCCGAAGCGATCTCGATCGAGGAAGAAGCGGATCGACTGACACGTCTGGTCACGGATCTGCTGGATCTGTCGCGCCTGAACGCGGGTGCGATGCCGCTTCGCCTTGAATTGAACACCGCAGAGGATCTCATCGGATCGGCCGTGCGGCAGGTTGGGGGAACGCCGCTGAGCGCCCGCGTCCTCATCACACGGAGCGACGACAGCGCTGACGACGACGTGGAGCCGCTAACCGGTCGATTCGACTTCGTGCAGTCGCTGCGAGCGCTCGTCAACCTGATCGAAAATGCACTCAAGTACTCGCCGCAGGATGCGCCGGTCGAGATCAGCAGCCGTCGGTCCGGCGCGCAGATCGAGATCTCTGTTGCGGATCGTGGTCCCGGCATCGCGGACTCCGAACGCGAACGTGTATTTGAACCGTTCTATCGTTCGCCAGACACACCCGCCGACGTGTGTGGCACCGGCCTCGGGTTGGCCATTGCCGGCCGGTTGGCCAAGGAGCAGGCAGGCGAGGTTCGGTGCGAATCGCGCCCAGGCGGAGGTAGCCTGTTCACGCTTGTGCTGCCAGCGGCTGCCGTTCTCCTCGACGAGCCGTAGCGCGGCTAATCGCGCGGCGGCACTAAAAACACACTAAAACTGGGCTGACGACTGCATTGCGGACCGTCGCCCTCTCGAAGTTCCCTGATCAACGCCGACAGCGAACCGCATGACGAGGCCAACCGGCTGGTCGTGGCGTGGCCCTGTCCTGCACACCACACCGTGGAACGAACCGAGAGGAAGCACCGTGACGGGCTCACTGTTTCGTACGAAGTCGATTGATCGCCTGATGGCCGATGGCGGCGAAGGCGAGGGCGGCCTCAAGCGCACGCTCGGCGCGGGATCGTTGGTCGCCCTTGGAATCGGCGCCATCATTGGCGCCGGTCTGTTTGTGCGCACGGCGGCGGCAATCGCCGACAGAGCGGGACCGT
>JANMRE010000395.1:0-7762 GCA_031370885.1 Gemmatimonadaceae bacterium | reverse complement strand
GGTGGCGCGCGAATACGAAGGACGCATCGAATTCGAAGAGCGTATCATCGATGCCATGGCCATGCATCTCGTCATGCGTCCCGAGATGTTCGATGTCATCGTGACAACCAATCTGTTCGGAGACATTCTGTCCGACGAGATCTCCGGACTGGTTGGCGGACTGGGACTGGCCCCGGGCGCGAACATCGGCACCAACGCGGCCATCTTCGAAGCAGTGCACGGTACTGCGCCCGATCTCGTTGGCCGCAACATTGCCAATCCCGGTGCCCTCGTACTGGCGGCCTGCATGATGCTCGACCACGTGGGCGACGGCGCGCGCGCCGCGCGCATCCGGGCCGCGTTCGAAGGCACGCTGCGAGAGGGGAAAACGCTCACCCGCGACCTGGGCGGAACCGCAACCACAGACGAATTCAGCAATGCCGTGATCGCGCGTCTCGGATGACCCACGCGCCCACGCGCGTCCTGCATCTCTCGGACATCCATTGCGGGCATCCATTTGCGGCCGAACACGTCGTCGCCGCCGAGTCGCTGGCAGCGTCGGCATCGTTCGATGCGATTGTCGTGTCCGGCGACCTGTCGCAACGCGCGCGGGTACGCGAGTTCGAGCAAGCGCGCGGGATTCTCAGACGCTTGCGTGACATAGCGCCGACATTGGTCGTACCGGGCAATCACGATACAACGTGGTGGCACGCGCCGTTCGGACTGGGCGACACAACACGAATGCATGAACGCTATTCACGATTCATCAGCGCCGATCTCGAACCGACGCTGCGCCTTCCCGGTGTGTCGATTGTCGGTCTCAATTCCGCGCAGGGCACCCTGCCACCCACGCTCACCTGGTATCCGCGCGACTGGCGGGTGAAGGGCGGACTGACCGTCGCGCAGTTGGACAACGCCCGCACGCGATTCGCGGCCAGCCCCGCCGGTGATCTGCGCGTACTCGTTGTGCACCACAATGTCGTGCGTGGGCGACTGTCGCGGCGATGGGGACTGGCTCGGCCGCACGCAACGCTCGATGCCCTCGCGGCGCTGGGCCCGCACGTGGTATGCAGTGGCCACGATCATGAGGAACGCGTTGAAGTGATCGCGCGCCCAGCGGGTCGCTTCATCGCCAGCACCGCCAACACACTCTCCAACCGCATGCGTCACCATCGTCCGTCGTCGCTCAACGTCATTGAGGCGAATGAGGGCATGGTCACTGTGACGGCGTGGGTTTATCACCAAGGCGCGTTCGTCCCCGGTCCGATGACAGCAAGCCTGACACGAGGGACGGAACCTTGACGATCGGATATTATCATATATCTTAGTACTAAGAGATATAGAGCCCGCCAGAACGGGCAGGAGCACCACCACATGACAACACCCCCGCTACTCGGCCTGCACCACGTGACGTTGGTTGCCGCGAACGCCCAGCGAACGGCCGATTTCTACACACAGGTTCTCGGGCTGCGTCTGATCAAGACCACCGTCAATTTCGACGACCCTGGCAGCTATCACCTGTACTTCGCCGACGAAACCGGTAACGCGGGTTCGGTCGTAACATTCTTCGAATGGCCGCGTGCACCCAGGGGTCACCCGGGCATTGGTGGCACGCACCACGTCGCCCTGCGCGTTGCCCACCGCGATGCATTGCTGCGATGGAAGCGTCGACTGAAGGATCTCGGCATCGCGGTAAAAGGGCCGTACGACCGGCACTACTTCACATCCGTGTACTTTCGCGATCCCGACGGCGTGATCCTCGAGATTGCCACCGACGGACCCGGCATGTCCGCCGATGAGGCAGATAGCTCGGGAACTGAACGCGCGCAACGCACACCACCGCAACATCTCGTCCGAGGGCACCGTGATGAGGTCGCCATCGCAACGCTCACCTGGCCCGAGCCGGTATCGGAAATCGATGACGCGATGCGCCTGACACGCGGCATGCATCATCTCACCGCGATCACGGCCAATGTCGAACGCACCGACGAGTTCCTGCGCGGTGTCCTCGGTCTCTCGCTGGTGAAGAAGACGGAGAACTTTGACGATCCGGGAACGCGTCACTGGTCGTGGGGGTCACCGGATGCGCGTCCAGGCTCGTTGGTGACGTATCTCGAGAAAGACCCGGCGAAGGAACGACGAGCACAGATGGGAACGGGGCAGGGTCATCACTACGCACTGGCGGTGGCCGACGAACTCACGCAACTGGCGTATCGCGAAAAGTTGCTTGAGGCCAACCTGCCCGTGTCCGAGGTGATGGACCGCGTGTACTTCAAGAGCATTTATACGCGTGATCCCGACGGTCATATTGTGGAGATCGCAACGATGGGGCCGGGCTTCCTGATTGACGAGGCGGCAGACATTGCAGGCACATCGCTGCAACTGCCATGGTGGCTGGAGGCGCATCGCGACAAAATCGCAGCGCAACTGGTGCCGCTCAGCGTTTCGCGCAGTGTCGCTCCTTCGGCCCGCGCGGTATGATGTCCCCGATGAACGCACCGTCAGATCCCCATGCGGGACTCCCATCGCTCATTGAGGGCGTGCCACTCCACCAGGCCGCGTTCGCACTGGTATTTGTGCACGGACGCGGTGGAACTGCCGAGGGCATGCTCCCCATCGCGCGCAACGCCGGTGCCATCGACGCCGCACTCATTGCGCCGCGCGCAGTGGGTGGCACCTGGTATCCGAATCGATTCCTTGATGCGATGGCGTCGAATGAACCGTTCCTGACATCGGCGTTGTCGGCGGTGCATCGCGCGATTCGCGATGTGAACGCGGCGGGAATTCCCACCGAGCGCATCGTGTTGGTGGGATTCTCGCAGGGCGCGTGTCTCGCGCTCGAGTATGCGGCGCGCCACGCGTGTCGATATGGCGGTATCGCTGCGCTCTCCGGTGCCTTGATTGGCGATGAACACGACCAGCGCCACGATGCCGGCCACTTCGCCGGCACGCCGATCCTGCTTGCCTGCGGTGACGCGGATGGACACAACCCTGAACCCCGCGTGCGCGCGTCGGCCACGTTGCTCGCCGCGCAGGGCGCCGCCATCGACCTCCGCATGTACCCCGGCGTCGAACACACCATCGTCGCCGACCAACTCGACGCATTGCGCGCCATGTGTGACGTGGTGCGCAGCCACGCGCTCGCCGAGTGACATCGCCGCGCCCGGTAAGCGAGAGGGCCCTTCTGCTGCTGTTGGGGTGGGGCGCCGTGGCGCTGATCGCCGCCGAGTTTGTACTCATTCCGATGCGCACAAGAGTGTGGTTCCCCGCGTGGTCGGGAACCGTTCAACCATTCATATGGTGGTCAATCGGACTGCTGTTGTTGTGGGTCGTCATCCCGACAATCCTGATGCGACGCGACGGTCCGCTGCCATTCTCCGTAGCGCCTCCGCAAACGCGTGGCGGAGTGGCGCTGTACGCTGGCTTGATCGCCCTGATGACGCCGGCGCTGTACCTGGCGAGTCGTCGTCCGGATTTCCTGATCACCTATCCGTTGCTGCATCCGGCGCTGCCGCTCACGTGGAGCGGATCACTGCTGCTCACGTACTGGCTGTGTTATGCCAGTATCCTGTTCAGCACCGAATTCTTTTTTCGCGGCGTGCTGCTGTTTGGGCTCGAGTCCCGACTGGGTTTGGCGGCCGTTGGGGTGAGCGTCTTGCCCTACTGCCTCATTCACGTGCACAAACCGATGCCGGAAGCGTTTGGCTCAATCGTTGCCGGTTATGTGCTCGGGTATCTCGCGCTTCGTACCCGCAGCATTGGCGGCGGAGTCATCGTGCATTGCGCGGTCGCGTTCAGCATGGACTCGCTGTCGCTCCTGCGAAATGGCCTGTGGCCGACGGTGTTCTGATGAATGCTGCTGTTGAGAATTCGCCTTCATGCGCTTGATCGCCCGTGCGCTTCTTCGCATTCTTCACCGAATGCGTGATACGGCCTGTGCCCAGCTGGGATTCGACTTCACAAACACTGCGGGTGTCGATGTTGCGTTGACGTCCCACGGCGCGCATGTCGTGTCGTCGGCGCTTCTCACGCTGGATGCCGCGCCGCCAACTCGTGACGACGAACCGCCCAATCGTCCCTCGCGAGGCCGGGCCGCCACACGCGCACGAACGGCGGTGTTGTTCTCACGCCTGCAGGAGATGGGGCTTCGCGGCGTCGAGTCGTTGGTGCTCATGCGCACGCGCACCGTGATGGTGTCGCTTATCGGGCCTACGCTCCGGGTGAACGAGGGGTATGCAGATGCCCCCGAGCCCGTGCTGCGCGCCATCGTGACATTCGCGACGTCCCGCACCAAAGTGGCGAGGGCGGCGGCCCGCGATGCGATTCTGCAGTTTGAGATCGATCGACCTCCGGCGCCGCGTCGCCCCGAGCGTCCCCGTCCTGGAGATCTGGCCCTCATCGCGCAGCTCACTGCCGCGCATGGTCAGCTCAATGTACAGCATTTTGATGGTGCGCTCACTACGTTGCCCATTCGACTCTCGGGTCGGATGGCCACGCGGCTGGGGCACTTCGATCCGGGCTCCAGGCATATCGCGTCGGAGATCGTCATGTCGCGCACGCATGTGGTGAAGCACGGTTGGCGCGAAGCGATGCACACGCTGCTGCACGAGATGGTGCATCAATGGCAACACGAAACCGGCGTGCCGGTCGACCATCTGTCGGGTTTTCGGCAGAAGGCCAGGGAAGTCGGCATCACCCCGTCGGCGCGCCGCGACGTGGTGCCGCTGGAGCGTCGCCGACGCCGGGCACGCTTGGCGGAGTGATGTCTCGCTGCCTTGCAACAACAACGCCCCACCGGAGCATTCCGATGGGGCGTTGTCGTTCGGTCATCCAGCACAACTACGGCGTGATGGTCTGCACCCGCGAAGCCCCCTTGTACGCATTGCCTTCGGCGATTGCGAAGATCGTGCCGACAATCGTGCCTTGTGCGGTCGTCGACACCTGCGTCGCACTGCCAGTGGCGAGACCCCAGATGTTCAGGAATCCGGCCGTGCCACTGAAATCCTGCAACTCGAACTCGTATTCGGTGGATCCAGCACCGAAGTAGCCGCGCGATCCACTGATCGTCCACGAGCGCGCGGTGGCGCCCGACGACTGCGTCATGGACGTGCTCGCTGCGTCGCCGTACTCAGCCTGCCAGGGGCCCCGGACCTTCAGTCGCGCATACGGGGTCGTGGCGGTTGTCGTGAGTGTTGGCAGCGTGAGCGCTCCACCCAAGGTGAGCGTGCGATTGGCCAGGTTGCGGTTGTATTGCAGAACCAGACGGGACGACGAGCCGTCGGCGTTGGATGCCACGGCCAGGAACTGGTGGAAGTCACCTGGCAGAGTATGCGTGCTCGGCACGCCCAAGGCTCCCGAACTGGCTGCGAGCAGCGGAACAAAGGCTGCGCCAACGCTGCCGTTACCGGTCATGAAAGTGGTAATCACGAATGCATTGTCCGATCCAGCGTTGGCTACGGTCACAGTGGCGGTGGCCAGCGGGAACGATTCCCCACCCGCGAAATCGATGACGGGCGCGGTGCCCCCTGCAGCGTAGTTGACGTTGCGCCGCAGTACACCGCGATCAGCCGTCATCGAAAACGTCATCATATCAGTAGTGACGCGGAACGCGAGCAGATCGGTCAACCGGTCAGCGACATTGGTGAACTGGAAGGCCGATGCGGGTCCGGCAACCTGCCCTGTACCTCCTCCCATATAGGCGTACCCCGTTTGCAGCGCCGCCAAACCGGTGACACTCCCGTTCACGACCTTTCGTGTCTGGTTGGTCGTGCATTCGCCTGTTCCCAGACTGCTCAGCTCCGCCGTGGTATTCAGGAAAATGCTGCCCTGCGTACCTCCACCGGTCTGATTCTGCACGTACGCCACCGCACCCGTTGCACCCGACAGATTGAATGCAAAGGTGTTGTCGCCGCTTGGCGTCACGCGCGTCCAAGCCCCTGAAGTCCCATTGCGATAGGCCAACCACAGCGGCACACGGGCGGCGTCGCAGAATCGCCACGCCACGCTGCCACCGCCGCCCGCCGCGGTGATTGTCAGTGCGACCGTTGTCGACTGATTCGCCGCGCCAGCGCCGGTGCCACTTACGGTAACGGTGTAGCCGCCCGCAATGGCGCCCGCACCCACCGTGAACGTGATGGTGCTACTCGTGCCACTCACCGACGCCGGAGCAAACGCGACGGCGACATTGGCCGGTACGTTCGAGGCAATGAGGTCGACAACGCCCGCGTAACCCCCAATGCGAGTGATCGTGACGGTGCTGGTGCCCAATGCGCCCTGCGCAATCGTGACCCCAGTGGCCGACAGCGTGAAACCAGAAGGCGTCGTCACAGTGACTGACAGCGTTGCCGATCCAACAACTGCGCCCGCGCCGGTCGCCGTCACGGTGAGTGGATAAGTAGCCGGCACGACCGCGCCGCTCACGGTGACCGTAAGCGTTGAAGCGGTGCCCGTGACCGTCGGAGGTACGAAGCCCACCGTCATTCCGGTCGGCATACCCGTCGCAGTCATTTGCAAATCGCCCGTGAGGCCACCCAATCGCACCAATGTCACCGCCGTTTGCGCGTTGGCGCCTTGCGCAATACTGAGCGTTGTTGGCGCCAGCGTGACGGAGATACCGGCCACCGCGTTGACGGTGACGGCGACCACGATCGTGCGATCGGTGAGCCCCGCCGTCGTGCCACGAACGGTGACGTTATACGTTCCGGGTACCGTCGCCAGCGTCGTGTTGAATGTCAATGTCGTTGTCGCGCCGGTTGCCGGATTCGGCAGGAACGTACTGGTCATGCCTGCGGGCGCGCTTTCAACGCTCAGCGCGATGTTACCCGCGAATCCGCCGGTCTTGGTAATCGTCAGCGTCGATTGTCCCGACTGTCCCGCGACAATCGCCACCGCCGCGGGTGCTGCCGAAAGCGTGTACGCGGGCGTGGCCGCACTCGTGACGGCCAGCGAGAATGTGGTGGTTTGATCGGTGACGCCGGCGGCGGCGGCACGGACCGTGATCGTTGACGAAGTGACAGTCGCAGCAGCCCCCACTGTCAGCGTGAGAGTGCTGGTGGCGTCGGCCGCAGCGATTGGACTGGGCGAAAAACTCGCCGAAACGTTGGCCGGGAGCCCCTCTGCCGTCAGGGTCACCGCACCCGTCGCGCCGTTCGTGCGCGTAATCGTGACCGGCACCGTGGCGCTGGTGCCCTGAGCGGCCGTCACCGACGCCGAGCCAACCGTCACGGTGATCGCAGGAGCCGGTATGGTCAATGTATACGCCACGGTTTTATCGGTAACGCCCGTGCCGGCAGCGCGGAACGTCAACGACGAATTGCCTGCCGCGGCATTGGTGGCGACGCTGATTGTAACTGTGCTGGCGGTGGTCGTACCCGTTAGCGACTGCGGTGCAAAAACCACCGTGACGCCGGTGGGCACTCCTTCTGCCGTAAGGGCTACTGCACCTGCAAAGCCGTCAACCCGGCCCAATGACAGGGTAGTGGTAGACGAAGCGCCGCGCGCGATGGTTCCTGAACTGGCGCTGGCAACAAGAGTGATTCCCGGCGTTCCGGTGGGCGGTGTTGTTCCGTCGCCACCGCCGCAGGAAGCCACCAGCGAAAGGGTGGCCAGGGATAGGAGCATTCGGCGCATGATTGTCCTCGTGGTCAATTTGAGCAATTAAAACGATTCCGCCCTCGCGACGGAGTCGGTACTTACTGATGGTAGCGACCACGAGGCGGATTCGCGAGGTGTGGTGCCCCACCGGTTTTCACATCGCGCGCCCTCCCGCTATTTTCCGCACCAG
>JANMRE010000386.1:0-7383 GCA_031370885.1 Gemmatimonadaceae bacterium | reverse complement strand
GGGCAAGCGCATCGTGAAATCCGTTCGTCGATAGGCATTCCTTTTCGCATGAGGTACTGAGATGACAGGAACCCACCGGATCGGACGCCGAGTGATGGCGGCGGTCGCACTGCTGTTCGGCCAACCCGGTCTGACCGACGGCGGCATGGTGTCGGCCCAGAAGGCGCCGCGGTACCAGAGCGAAATCCGATGGACCAGCTACGGCATCCCACACGTCAAAGCCAACGACTGGGGAAGCCTCGGCTATGGCTTTGCCTACGCCACTGCGACCGATGCGCTTTGCACCATCGCCCGTGACGTGGTCATGGTGAATGGTGATTTGTCGCGTCATTTCGGCGCGGCAGATGGGAATCGCGAGAGCGATGTCTTTCACCGGGCGGTACTCGATGTGCCGACCGTGAAGACATTCAATAGTCGGCAGAGCGCGAACAGCCACCGATTTTCCGCCGGATACGTGGCGGGCTACAACCGGTATCTGCGCGACCATCGGCTCACGTTGCCCAAAGAGTGCCGGAATACCGCGTGGGTGCGACCGCTCACCAGCGACGACGTGACGCGTTTGACCATTGGCGTTGGCATTCGGTACGGGCTCGGACGCTATCAGAAGGAAATGGCGAATGCGGCCCCGCCGGGCGGAAAGGTGAGCGGGCTCTCCACCGATTTCGAAATGACTGATGGCATCGGCAGCAACGCGGTTGCCATGGGAAAGGCCGTTACGGCATCCGGTCGCGGGTTGTTGTTGGGCAATCCGCACTATCCGTGGCAGGGGTCATCGCGTTTTCATCTGATCCATACCACGATACCTGGTGAGCTCGACGTCATGGGTGTGAGTCTGTATACCACGAGTCGCGTGGCCATCGGCTTCAACAAAGACGTGGCGTGGAGTCACACCGTGTCCACCGGGTTGCGGTCCACGCTCTACGCGCTCGACCTCAATCCGTCCGATCCCACGCAGTATCGGTATGGCGAGGCCTGGCGCCCATTTACGCGCGTGACGGTGCAGTTCCCCGTCAAGGGCGACGCGCCCACACCAGTCACGGAATCGCAGACCGTGTATATGTCGCACTACGGTCCTGTGGTGGTGTCCGATCAATTGCCGTGGACCACCACGCGTGCCTATGCGATCCGCGACGTGAACCTGTCCAACGATCGCAGCGCGGCAACCTACGACGCGCTGAACAAGGCGCGCAGTATCGATGAGGTCGAGTCGGCGATCAGTCTGCAGGGGGTGTCGTGGACCAACACGCTGGCCGCCGACAAAAACGGCACGGCGTTCTACGCCGATCTGAGTGTGGTGCCCAATGTCGACGCGGCGCTGATCGATCGCTGCCGGGTGAAGCCCGCCGGTGTGCCCGCGCAGGTGATCGTACTCAACGGAGCCGATCCCACCTGCGCGTGGACCAACGACGCGCGATCCGCGGTGGTGGGGGCGATGCCGGCCGAAGCGATGCCGCGCCTCCGTCGCGACGACATCGTCAGCAATGCGAACGACAGCTACTGGTTGTCCAATCCGCTCTCGCCGCTGGAAGGGTTTTCTCCGATCATCGGTGCCGAACGCACGGCGCGCAGTCTGCGTACGCGCGCTGGCCTGTCGTTCATCGCCGAAGCGTTGAAGGGCGGCACCAAGGCCACGCCAGAGATGCTGGAAAACATGCTGTTCAGTCACCGCAACTATGGCGCGGAACTGCTGCTCGACGATCTGCTGACACTCTGTGCGGCGCCCGTCGAACCGGTGGTCCTCACGACCGGCAGTGTAGACATCACGCCGTCGTGTCGCGCACTGGCGCAGTGGAACCGCACAGAAACCGTGGACAGTCGCGGTGGTCACGTGTGGCGGGAGTTCTGGCGATTGGCCGCGCGCATCCCAGGGCTCTATCGAGTGCCGTTTACCGCGTCGGATGCAACCAACACACCGCGAGGGTTGGCGGTTGAACAACCGGGAGTGCGGGAAGGACTGCGGCGCGCGTTGGCGCAAACGCAGCAAAAACTGGCGCAGTTCGGCGTGGCCCTGGATGCCACGCTGGGCAGCATTCAGTATGATGTGCGAAACGGGGAACGCATCCCCATTCCTGGAGGCGATGGGAGTACCGGCATGTGGAGTGTGATCAGCTCGGAGCTCAAGAAGGACGGCTACTCGCCAATCCTGGCCGGTAACAGCTATATCCAGGTAGTGAGCTGGAATGCCGATGGTACCGTGGACCCGCATGGGATCCTGACGTATTCGCAATCGGACGATCCGGCATCGCCGTACTATGCCGACCAAACGCGACTGTACTCGAAAGGACAGTGGTTGCGGCTGCCGTTCTACGAGAAGGACATCGTGGCCGACAAGAATTTGAAGACAATGCGGCTCAAGCAGTAGCGAGTTGTCGTGGCCGCAGGCGCCTACGCCAGCAGCAGCTCCAACTCTTCGCGACCAATCGACGCCAGCACGCCCTTATCGGCCGTGAGGATCGCGTCGGCGAGCGCGCGCTTGGAATCCTGCAGCTGCAGAATCTTTGCCTCGATCGTGTCGCGGGCAATCAGTCGGGTCGCAATCACGTGGCGCGACTGGCCTATGCGATGCGCCCGGTCAATCGCCTGAGCTTCCACCGCCGGGTTCCACCACGGATCCAGCAGATAGACGTAGTCGGCCGCGGTCAGGTTCAGACCATGACCACCGGCTTTGAGACTGATGAGAAACACCGGACACTCGGCGTCGGTCTGAAACCGATTCACCCGCGCCTCGCGGTCACGCGTACGGCCGTCCAGATACTCGTACACGATCCCTTCGGCATCGAGACGCTGGCGTACGATCGACAGGAACGACGTGAACTGTGAGAACACCAGCGACTTATGCCCCTCGGCCGCGATTTCCTTGAGCGACGGAATCAGCGCATCAAGTTTGGCGCACGGTACGGCGGCGTGGCGGGCGTCAACCAGTGCGGTATGACACGCCGCCTGTCGGAGACGCAGCAGCGCCTCGAGAATGTGCATGCGCGATTTCTGCATGCCGTCACGTTCCACACGTTCCAGCACGCTCCGCTGAAAATGCACGCGGATCTCTTCGTACACATGGCGCTGTTCCGGCTCCATCTCCACTTCGAGCGTCTGCTCCACGCGGGCTGGCAACTCTTTCGCCACGTCCTCTTTCTTCCGACGCAGCATGATCGGCCGAAGGGCGCGTGCCAGCAGGGAACGGTCGGCCGACTGGGCGTCGATCGCAGCGGTGGATGATGCAAATCGTCCCAGCGACGCGAAGCGCGTGGACGCGCTCATCATGCCGGGGTTCAGAAACTCCAGCAGGCTCCACAACTCTTCGATGCGGTTCTCAATGGGCGTGCCGCTGAGCGCCAGTCGATGCCGGGCGCGCAGCAGCCGACAGGCTTTGGCCGTGGCGGTACCGGCGTTCTTGATGGCTTGGGCTTCGTCGAGAATGGCATAGTCGAATGTGATGTCGGTCAACTCGCCGGCGTCGCTGCGCAGCGTACCGTACGTGGTAATCACCACGTCCACCGACGCCGGATCGATCGCACCAATGCGCCGGGACATGCCGCTGTGGTCGAGCATGCGCAGCGACGGCGCGAAACGCTCGGCTTCGCGCAGCCAATTGAACACCAGTGAACGCGGCACGACGATGATGGATGGTCCGGCCCCCTCAGTGCGTCGCGCGTCGAGCAGCGCGAGCACCTGAATGGTCTTGCCCAGTCCCATGTCATCGGCCAGACACCCACCCAGTTCGAATCGTCGCAGAAAGTGGAGCCACCCCAGGCCTTCGCGCTGGTATTCGCGCAGCGCACCGCGAAACGTCGGCGGCGGATCCACCGGCGCAATGCGGTTGAAGCCTGCCAGCTCGGCACGCGCCTGCGCAAACGTCTGATCCACGTCCACGTCAGGCAGCGTGGCCAGCAGCGCGTCAAGCAGCGCCAGCTGCGACTTCTTGAAGCGCGTGCGACCCTCGAACGGTTCGCCATACTGCAACAGCGGTTCGAACTGATCGAGCCAGTCGTTCGGCATCAGGCCCAACGTGCCATCGGCAAATTCGAACAGATCTTCGCCACGTCGTCGCGCCGCAAGCAGTTGGGCAACCGGCACGTCCACGTCGCCGTAACTCACTACACCTGACACGTCGAACCAATCAATGCCCGATCGCACCATCGCCAGCACCTTGCCCGGAGCCCGATACGTGAGTCCGAATGCGTGCACTTGCCATCCCTCGCGCGCCAGCTCGAAGGCCATCTGCGACATTTTTGCGCGAGGTACCGTCAACTGCCGCGCACGCGTTACGTGATTGCGTTCTTCACTGGAACCCAATACGCGTAACCGCGAGAGCGACGCATGCTCGGCGTCCCATCGGCGATGGTGGACGACGCCCAGCGATCGATCGTACAACATCGTACTGCCCGACGTCGCGTTGACTCGCACCGCACCGTACAGAAACTCCAGGGCGAGTGGCGCCATCAGATTGGGCTGCAGCACCACATCGTCACCGCCAATCGTGACGACGGGAATCGGATTGACGTGCGATTCGTTCACGGTCACTGACGCGGGCAGCTCCAACTCCGGCAAACGGGGCAGCGCGTACAATCGATCCAGCAGTTCGGTGGGATCGGAACCCAGTGGCAGTGACGGCGCACTGCGAAGGTCGATGATGAGCGGGAATGCACCGCCGTGATCAAGCAGTGACACCACGTCGCCCGCGACCAGAAAACCAGCGGAGTGCACCAGCCACGGCTCCAACAGCGGTAATGTCGCCAACGGACGTACGAAGTGGCCGCTAAGCACGTAGTTGCCGTTGTCTGCATGAACCATGCGGAGTGCCAGTCGCCACGGCGCTCCATCATCCATGTGCAGTGTGCGTGAGTCGTGCACTGCATTCTGGGTCCGCATGCGCAGTCGTCGCGTATCGCTGATCTTGCGCAATGTGGTGGACAGACCGCGGGCGCCGATCACGAACCCCGAACCCGGCGCCTGGCCGTACACACTCGACCGTGCGGAGCCGAGCAGCATCTCGGAGATTTGTCGGTCAACCGGATCAGGCGCGGCCAGCCACACCGACGCGGCGAACGTAAACGGCATGGTTGGCCCCCAGCTGCCGTCGCTGGCCTGCTGCTCCGTGCCCAGTTCGAGCACAAGCCCCGCGGCGTGCGGCGTGGCATCCAGATCGGCCACGTAAACAAGGCGATGATCGGCGGGCCACGTTGCGGCGTGATGGTCTCGCGCAGTGGATTGAGAGCGCGGCATCTACCGACCGACGCGTGTGGCGGAGCGCCGGCTGCGCCGCCGGGTTGTCGGAGCGAAGACGCGGCTACGGATGCTGCGGCGAATCAACGCGCGTAGGGCACAGGGGGTGTCAGGAGGATCGCCGAGGTACGTCGGGTAGACCCGGAAAGATGGGCCATGGTCGCCCGCGAACCAAGCGGTACTTCATCGGGTCAGTCGATATCCTGCGCGCCGTCGGGCATGAACGTCGGGTGCGCTAGCCCGCCCGCATCGTCGTAAAAGCTCACGGCACCGGGTGTGAACGACTTGGCCAACAGGATGATCTGACCGGTGTGTCCCGAGAAATGCTCCACCACGTGATAAATGGCGGAAAACACCGTGGTATCGCGACCCTGGATAGCGCGGGGCTCGCCGAGCATGTCGGGGGTGAGGCGCGACAGCACCGCGCGGACTTCATCGCACGTTGCGAGAAGCCCGGCCAGCAGGGTCTCGTGACCCGCGCCACCGCGTGTCGCAAACTCCACGTCGCGACGGCGAACGTCGGGTGCACCACCAACGCCGCACACGATCCACTGGCGCACGTTGCCGTTCAGATGCAGCACCAGGTTGCCCGCACTGTTCGCCGAGTCGTTGGGCCGCCACCAGAGCATGTCCGGTGGGATGGTGCGCAGTGCGGCCGCGATTTTCGCGGGATACTCAACGCACAAGTAGTGGCGCGAGCGTTCGAGGAAGCGGGTGGCGAGATCGAAGGGCATGATGTGGTCGGTCATCGTGAACTTTACTTGATGGCGCCTGCGGTACCAGCGCGTCGAGGATCCGCACCGGCGGTCACGACTTTGCCGTCCACGCGCACGGCCGCGCCGTAGCCTTCGCGCACTTCACCGCGCAGCGACACAAAACTCAAACCGTACCCCAGTGTGCGCAGTCGCGCGATCACCGTGGGCGCAAATCCGTCTTCAAGCTGAATGGTGTAGGGCGTCGGTGCCGCCGGCGCGCCACCAGCACCCCCCCCCCCACGACCTCCACCCGGGGCACCACCACCGCCAAATCCACCACCGGGAAGGAAGCGCGGCAGTTCCAGCGCCTGCTGCGGATTGAGATTGTAGTCCAACATTCCCAGCAGCGACTGATACACGGCACTGGTAATCCATGCGTTGCCCGCCGCACTCACGGCGACAAATGGTTTGCCGTTCTTGAACGCAATCGTTGGTGCGATCGTGCTCCCGTGGCGAGCAAATGGCAGCCGCGCGCCGTACTGCGTGGGATCTGTGCCGAATGACGTCAGCTTGTCATTGCTCAGGAATCCGAGCCCCGGTGTGACGTAGAAATTGCCACCCCACGTGCCGAGTGTCTGCGTGACCGCCACCATGTTGCCATCGTTGTCGGCGACGGTGAACGCAGTGGTACCCGCCGCATGACACACGGTCATTTCGGCCGCATGATCGTCGCCGCACGGCGACTCTTGCCCCTCTTGTCTCCAGTCTTCGGACTCCCGTCTCCCGTCTCCCGTCTCCCGTCTTGGTTCACCCATCTCCCGTCTCCCGTCTCCCGTCTCCCGTCTCCCCTTTAAACACCCCAACGTATCGCCACGCACGCTTTCCGGCGTCAGCGCCTTGTCGGCGTTGTAACACGCCCACCGCACACGCGCCGTATCTTTGTTGGTTATGGGTGCGACATCAATGGGCCACAACGCCGGGTCGGCTATGCGATTGCGTGAACTGGGCACCAAAAACCACGCCGACAACGCCGCATGCATTGACGCCGCATCGTCGCGATACGAGGCAGGTGCCGGATACTGTTCGAGCAGATTGAAGCGCGCCACGAGTTCCGCGCCACCACTCACCGGCGGCGCACCTGAGTAAACCGTGTAGTGGCGATAGGTGCCGCTTACCGGTTCGCGCTCGGGCGCGAAGTAGCGCGCCAGATCGCTCAGCTTCATGGCGTTGCCCTTGGCGCGCAAATCGTTCACCCACTTCGTGGCCACTTCACCCTTGTAGAATCCATCGGCGCCGTTTTTCGCGATCTGTTCCAGCACCCACGCGAGGTCGGGATTTTTCAGGGTGTCGCCCGCCTGCAACGGTTCGCCGTTGCGAAAGAACAGCGCGCGACTGCCCTCGTATTTGGCAAAGTGCTCGCGCTCGGTAGCCAGTGTGGTGGCCAGTCCTTCGCTCACCACATACC
>JANMRE010000357.1:0-19167 GCA_031370885.1 Gemmatimonadaceae bacterium | reverse complement strand
ACCTGGCAACGGACTCTCAGGGTATCTCGAACTGGGCTATGCGCTCGACGACTTTGACATCGTGTTCGGATTTCCGTGGGGCGGCGAGGACCGCATGATGCTGGACCTCATGAAAGGATACGGTCGCCCGAACGCGTTGCTGCTGTTGTATAGCGTGGAAGAAGGCGTGGTTGGCTATCGCGGTGGTCGGCGCGTGACGCTGTGAGAGCACATTGCGGAACGACTCAGTGGTTCCCGTGCTCGTGTAGTGGCTGGTACCCGTTTGGTGGCATGGTATAACCGCGCGTGGTGATGCGCTGTCCCAGCGCATCGTAGTACGCCGAGTCGTCGGGCGTGCGGGTGGCAAGTCCGTCTACGTAACGGTTGTACAGACAGAACAGCGCGGCAATCAGTACGGTGTCGTGAATTTCAACGTCGGTGGCACCGGCGGCTCGCGCGTGTTCGACGTGGCTGGCCAGCACGGCGTGTCCTCCCTGTTGCACCTTCCCGGCAATGTGGAGCAATGCGTGCATTTTGTCACTCACCGGCGCCGTCGCAGCGTCGCGCTGCACGGCCTCCACCTGCGCGATGTTACCACCAGGAAGACGACACGTGGCAGACCCATGCGCGGCCGCACAGAACGTACAGTCGTTCTGCTGCGATACGTACGTGGCAATCAGTTCACGCTCTGCTTCGGTGAGGGTGGACGGGCCGCGCAGCATCACCTGCGTAAGTTCGCACAACGGCGCTGCCGTCTCCGGTCGGAAGGCCAGCAGACTGGTGATGCCAAACAGGTCGGGACGGAGTTGGATGTGCGGCATTTCGGTGTCAGAAACGGAGGGAGAGACAGCTGAGTCCACCGTCCATCCTGGCGTACTCGCTCATGTCCAGAATCTCGAGCGAGTAGCCCAGCGCGCGCAGCATGGCATGCGTGCGCGGGAAGCCGTGAGCCACGAACACCACGTCGTTCACGCGCACCATGTTGGCCGCGTATTCCTCACCGTCGGGAACGCACAGCACGTGGTAGTTGCGAAACTCATCGTGCGTCGCCAGTGCCCTGATGGCCACCACTTGGGTTTCGTCAATGGCCACCACACCGCTCTTGAGATGCAGAATGTCGGGTGTGTCGCGGATGTCCACCGTGCTGGCCGTAACGCCGTGGGTGGCAAGCCATGCCGTGAGTTGACGCGCGCCCTCGGCGTTGGTGCGATGCGAAATACCGATGAACATGTGTGTGCCAGCTTCACACACATCGCCCGCGTCAAGCGTAGCTGGTGCGACGATCTGCGGCGCGTTGGGGAAGAACTGACACACGGCGTCACGAATGGCGTCGACTTCGCCGGCGCGACTGTCGGCGCCCGGCAGCGTGAGGACCGCCCCCTGTCCCGGCAAGATGAGTGCCGTGTCCTCGACAAACGTTGAGTCAGGGTAGCGACTGTCGGCCGGGAGCGCGACAACCGTACAGCCGTTGCGTTCAAGGGCGGCGCAGTACGCCGCGTGCTGCGCCAGGGCCACGGCCACATCGGGCACGCCGATGCGAACAGTGGTGAGTCCATCGGCAAAGTTGCGGGCCGGTGGGCGGACAATGGCATGGGTGAAGCGAGCGAACATTGGCGGGGGTGCGAGTGTCGTTGTGATGTGCTTGGGAATATGGCGCTTTGTGCGTTCAAGCGGGATGTTATGACATGACAGAGACCCTCAAACGCACCTTGGGCAGCCGAGATCTGACGCTGCTGGTGATTGGCAACGTGATTGGCTCCGGCATTTTCCTGGTGCCCGCGTCGGTGTTGAAGCAGAGTGGCGAATCGATGCCCATCGCGATCGCGGTATGGTTGGTGGGCGGCGTGCTGAGTTTGATGGGGGCGCTGTCGTACGCCGAGTTGGGTGGTATGGACCCCGGTGCGGGTGGGTTGTACGCGTACATCCGCGACGGGTTTGGGGCGTTTCCGGCATTTCTGTACGGGTGGACACTGTTCTTTGTGATTGGCGCCGGCACCATTGCCACGCTGGCCGTGGCCGCGGCCGACTACATGACGCAGTTCACGCCCATGTCGCCAACGCAGAAAAGCATTGTGGCGGTAACGCTGATCGTGATCATGGCAGTGATCAATGTGCGCGGCACCAAGGGGAGTGCGTCGGTGCAGAATCTGGCCACCGGCATCAAAGTGCTGGCCATTCTGGCCATGAGTGCCCTGCTGTTCGTGCTGGGCAAGGGGTCCACGTTCACGTCGGTGGCACACACCGTGTCGACGGTATCGGTGTCCGGTGTGGGGTTGTCGATCATCTCCGTGCTGTGGGCGTATGAGGGCTGGCAGTACGTGACGTTTATTGCAGGCGAGGCGCAAGATCCGCAGCGCACCATTCCGCGTGCGCTGATTATTGGCACGCTGATTCTGATTGGCATCTACCTCATTGCCAACTTTGCGTATGTCGCCGCGCTGGGAACAGCGCGTATGGCGGCGTCCGATCGCGTGGCCGGTGAAGCGGTGGCCGAGGTGCTTGGACCGACGGCTGGGAAAGCGATCGCGCTGGCGATCATCATTTCGATGTACAGCGCCGCGCATGCCACTGTGATCACCGTGCCGCGGGTGTACTTCGCGATGGCGCGAGACGGTCTGTTCTTTCGAAAGCTCGCGGACATTCACCCGAAGTACGGCACGCCAGCGGTGGCGGTGGTGACCAGTTGTGCATGGGCGGCGGTGCTGGCCATGACGGGGACGTTCCAGCAGTTGCTGACGTACGTGGTGTTTATCGGCTGGATTTTCTACGCACTGGGTGCGGCGGCAGTGATTGCGTTGCGAATCAAGCGGCCAAATGCGGTGCGGCCGTTCACGGTGCCGGGGTATCCGGTCACGCCGGCGGTGTTTGTGTTGGCAGCGGCGGTGATTGTGGGGAATACGGTGGTGTCACAACCGGGGCAAGCGGCGATCGGGATTGGCGTGGTGCTGCTGGGTGCGCCGGCGTATTTGGTGTGGAAGCAACGATTGGCGACGTAAGTTGTGGTGTGAGCGGAGTGGGAATTCGTTCGGTTGTGGGCGCGGGTGAGTGACGCTTCACAATGGTCGAGGTGTGCGCTCGCCCGGCGTGAGTCGGCCGACGGGATACAAATGGATCGCCCGCTACGCCGAAGGAGGGCGGCGCGGACACCGACAACGGCGTGCCTTTTCGACCGCCATGTGTTGCCTGCCGTCGTCACGCCCGCGCTGCAAGCGATGCCGAGGCCACGCGCGCCGTTTCAGCAAGCAGTGCCGCACCGATGAACAGGCTTCCATCAGCCGCAAGAAAGCGCGGCGTATGCGCCGACGTGACTTCGCCGCCAGGTTCGCGTGCCCCAATGCGGAGGAACGCGCCGGGAATCCCCACCATGTAGTTCGCGAAATCCTCTCCAGCCATGTTGGTGATGCCAAGCGGCACCATCGCATCTGCACCGAGCAGCGAGAGCGCCGCCTGGCGCGCCCATTCAACCTGATGTTCGGGGTTCACGATGGGTGGTGGACCGAGGTCGATCTGCACGTGAGCAGTGAGGTCATGGGCAGCCGCGATGCCATGCGCGACGCGGCGCATTCGTCGGCAAGCAGCGCACGAGTCAACGGGTCGGTCGCGCGGAGCGTCCCGCCGATGGTCGCTGTCTCGGGAATCACATTCGGCGCGGAGCCCGCTTGCATCGTCGCCACCGTGAGCACCGCCGGGACCGACGGATTCACGCGACGCGAAACGATTCCCTGCAGCGCGGCAATCAGCAGCCCTGCGCCGAGTACGGGATCCGCCGATTCATGCGGTCGCGCGCCATGCGCGCCACGGCCGCTGAGTGTGATGCTGAACGTGTCCGCCGACGCAGCGACCGAGCCCGCCTGCACCACCACCTGTCCGACCGCGAAACGTCGGTCGACATGTGCCCCGAAGATCGCGGCCACGCCGTTGAGCGCTCCCGATTGCAGCACGGCCGCCGCACCTTGGCCAGTTTCCTCCGCAGGCTGCAATACCACGAGCACATCGCCCGCAGCGGGAAGGTTTGCCAGCAGATATGCGGCGCCGATCGCCCATGACGCATGCACGTCGTGCCCGCATGCGTGCATGACACCCGCGTTCTGCGAGGCGAACGGCACGCCGGTGGCTTCCTGAATGGGCAGCGTGTCGATGTCGCCGCGCACCGCGACTACGGGCGCGCTTGAGTCGAGACCGCGGATGCGGACTACCAGCCCTGTGCCGGCGACGCGCTGCACCGATACGGGCCTGGCCATCGCCAATGCCTGCTCGAGTGCCGCACAGGTACGCGACTCGGCGAAGGCCAATTCCGGGTTTTGGTGCAAGTCGCGCCGCAACCAGTGCATCGCGCTGTTCATCGGTGAAGAGCGCAGCGACGTGATCAGGAACGCCGCCAAGGACCTCTGCGACGTCGGTCATTCTCAGCGGGCTGCGCCCGTTGCCGTCGCGCCCGCGCCACGCAGCACATGGCCGGGCTTCGCTCCCGTGTGCGAACCGCGGTCGATCACGATCACGCCGTTCACCAGCACGTAGTCTACGCCGGTAGCGAGTTCGGTCGGCTTCTCATACGTGGCGCGATCATCCATGGCATCGAGATCGAACACGGTCACGTCGGCCCACGCGCCGACGCGAATGACGCCGCGATCGGCAAGGCGCATGCGCGTGGCGGGCCACGATGTCATCTTGCGCACGGCTTCCTCGAGCGTGAGCACCTTCCGCTCCTTCACGTATCGCGAGATCACCCGCACGCTGTTCCCGTAGCCGCGCGGATGGGGAAACGCGGATGGATCCTCCACGCCGATCTGTGCCACCGCACTGGCATCGCTGCCGATGCTCGTCCAGGGAAAGCGCAACGCCGTTTCGATGTCGGGCTCCGACATCATGTGATAGACGGCCATGACGCGACCGCTGCCTTGCATGACGATATCCCACGCGGCGTCGGCAGGGTCCTTGCCTGTCTCCTTCGCAATCTGCGCGATGGACTTGTTGACGTACTTCGCGTTCGCCGCGTTCTGCGCGTTCACGAGCACCACGCGATCCCAGCCGCCCGCCGCCTCGATGATGTTCCACCATCCGGGCGAGCCGGTCTTCACCTCGCCCTTGAGACGCGCGCGCGTGGCGGGATCCGCGAGGCGCACACGCAGCGAATCACGTCCGCCCTCAAACGCCCAGCTGGGTATCGTCGCCTCGAGTCCCGTGCCGCCGGCCGTGTACACGTACATATCAGCCGCGACATCCACGTTGCGCGCGCGCGCGGCCTCTACCACCAAACGTATCGAGTCCATGAGCACGCCCCAGCCGGGCTGGTGCGCAACCTTGAGATGGAATATTTCCACCGGCAGGCCGCCGCGTTCGCCAATCTCAATGGCTTCACGAACCGACTGCACGACTTCTGCGCCCTCGCCTCGAATGTGGCTGGCGTAGATGCCGCCGTACTTCGCGGCGATCTGGGCGACCGCCACCAACTCATCGGTCTTCGCCCAGCTTGATGGCGGATAGATGAGTGCCGTCGTCATGCCCATCGCACCCGCGCGCATGGCCGTGTCCATGACGGCCCGCATGCGATCAAGTTCCGGCGGCGTCGGTGCGCGCGATGACTGCCCCAACACCGCGACACGCGCCTGCGACTCGCTGAAGTAGGTGCCGAAGTTCATGCTGATGCCCTGCCGCTCGAGCGTCGCGAAGTACTCCGGAATTCGCGCTGCAGGCACCGGCGTCCCGCCTTCGCCACCAATGCCAGTGGTTACACCCATGCGCAGCTTGTTCTCGGCGAGGCCGCTGCGTTGCAACACGCTCCCGGATTGATCCATCATGTCGATCCATCCAGGCGAGACATACTTGCCCTTCGCGTCGATTTCCCGACGTCCCTTACCGGTCACACGCCCAAGGCGAACAAACCGACCATTGCTGATGGCGACATCGGCGAGAATCCACGGATTTCCCGCACCGTCCAGCACTCGGCCGTTGCGAATCACGATGTCGTATGAACTCTCAGCCGTCGCCGATGGCGCACCGGGTGCTGTCGCCGGCGTCGGCGTGTGCGACACCGGTGGCTTGGCGCATCCGGCAACAAGAAGGCAGGCCGCGATGCGACGCATGATCAGGCTGTCCAGATCTGGGTGAGCACGCGACGGAAGTTGCCGCCCAGGATACCTTCGATGTTCGCGTCGCTGTACTTCCGGCGGATAAGGCCTTCCGTGAGATCGAACATGCGCTTGGGATGGTCCAGCCCTTCGATGTCGATCTTGTCGCGGAAGCCATAGCTGCCCTTGTACCCGGCGCGCAGCTGCTTGTTGAGCTCGGGCGGCATGGCGTCGTACCCGTACAGGTCGATATCGCTGCCGACCCCGAGATACTCCGGCCCGATGAGCTTCGCCACGTGATCGAAGTGATCGAGCGCATGCTCGATCGTCGTCGGCTCCTTGTCGCGCACGAACATGCGTACACCGGTGATGCCCATCACGCCCCCGCTCTTCTTGCACGCAAGGATCGCCTCGTCACTCTTGTCGCGCGGATGGCCGTTGGCGAGTACGCGACAGTTCGAATGCGTGATCAGCACGGGCTTCTTGGACAACTCGAACGCATCGAGCGTCGTGCGATCGCCGCAATGCGACACGTCGATCGCCATGCCGACCGTGTTCATGCGGTCGATGATGGCCACCCCGAAGTCGCTGATGCCCTCGTCGCGCCGCTCCGTGGCTCCGTTCCCGATCAGGTTGCGGCTGTTGTACGTGAGCTGCGACACCCGCTGTCCGAGTGAATGGAAGAAGTTCACGTCATCTGGACGGCGGAAATGCTGTGCGTTCTGCAGACCGAGGATCACCGCGATCTTCTTCGAGCCCTTCACGCGCGCGAAGTCGTTGACCGAGTCGATGCGCATAAGCCGTTCGTCGCTTCCGGCAATGAAGGCATTCCAGCGTGAGAAGAACTCGAGTGCCTGGTCGTAGGCGTTTGCTCCGCCAAGCCCCACGGCCGGATGGAAGACGTTGATGCCCGAGTCGAGGAACACCTTGAACTCCGCCTCCGTGAACGTCTCCGGGTTCGCCTCCCACTTCGCCTGGTTCGGGAAGTTGAGCGTGAACACACTCAGCATGTCGATCACGATCGAACGCTGCATCAGCGCGACCGCGCGCGCCGAATACTGCGGCGCGTTCTGTCCGAAGAGGCGGTAACGACCGAGGTTGATCATCGGTGCGGCCAGCGACGCGACGCCGACAGCAGCAGCCTGGGCGATCATCGCGCGACGGGAGATCGAGTTGGTCTTGTCTTCCATGTTATTGAGCGCTCAGCGCGCCGGGGCAATGCGGGTGAAGGTGTTGCCAAGGAGTTGGAGCGACGCAATGCGGCCGGTGCCGTCTGGCCTGAAGGTGATGCTGCCCTCGCTGTTCTGGCGATCGACCCATCGCGCCCGGAACGTTTCGAATTGCCAGTGCGTGAGGTCGCCCTCGTACGCACGGCCGAAGCGGGCATGCAGCGTTTCACCGCTTGCGGTGATGGCGACGTCCCCATACGTCGGATGACGGTACGTTCCCGCGTACTGCGCTGTCGGCAGGCTCGGCTTCGTGCCCGTAACGCGGCGCGCGAGGGCCTGCTTCTGCGCCTCCACCGCCTTCGTGCGCTCTGTGTTGAACATTGCAAGAAGTTCGGCGCTCCAGTCCCGCTTCTTCGCTCCCGCGGCGCCGCCAAACCGGTCGAATACCTCGTACATGAGTGCGTGGCGCAGTTCGACATGATCCGCGTTGGCCAGCACGTACACCCCGAGCTTCTTGTCGGGGATGAGACCGATGAGGGCGCTCATGCCGTCAATGCTGCCCGTATGCATGGCTACCGCTTGTCCGTTGTAGTCCTGCAGGAACCAACCGAGCGCATAGAGGAAGAAATGCGGCCGGGATACTGCGAGTGCGGGATACGTGTTCGGATCGGCGACAGTCTGCGGCGATAGCCACTGCCTGAACGTCGTATCACTTAGCAGGCGCTTGCCGTTCACACGCCCGCTGTCGAGCACGAATCGCATCCATCGCGACATGTCGTTGACGCTCGACCATACCGACCCGGCCGGTGCGACGGGATCGACTGCGCGATTCCGGATCACGCGCAGGGTGTCGCCGATCTCACCGTGCGGACTGGCGACGTTTGGCTTCCCCTCGATGCCAGCGAGTCGGGTGACCGTGCTCTTCATCCCGAGGGGCGCGAGGATCCTTGATTCGAGGAACGCATCCCAGGTCATGCCCGACACCGCACGGACGATGTCGCCCGCCAGCGCATACATGATGTTCTGGTAGACGAACCCCGAACGGAACGAGTATGCGAGCGGTAGCGTGGCCGTGCGTTTGAAAATCTCTTCGGCGCTGTAGTCGGCGCCCGCCCACAGGAGGTCGGCGTTGCCGAGTCCTGTGCGATGCGTGAGCAGGTCACGCACAGTCAATTCGCGCGTGACGTACGGGTCGGAAAGACGGAAAGTGGGCAAGTATTCGATGACCGGTGCATCCCATCGTACCTTGCCCTCGTCGACCAGCATCCCAAGCGCGAGCACCGTCATCGCCTTGGTGGTCGAGCCGATGGCAAAACGCGTGTCGGCGTCGATCAGCTCCGGTTTGCCGATCTCGCGAAGGCCGAAGCCCTTGGCCATAAGCACCGTGTCATTGCGCACGACGGCAATGGCCAGTCCCGCCGTGTTCCAGTCCTTCACGGACTTGGCCACAAACGCGTCGAACTGGGCAACTGTGGCGGGCTGTGCATGCACAGCGGTGGTGGACAGCGCGGCAGCACCCCAAAGGAGTGCACAGCCGAAGTGCGAGTGTCGTCGGGACATGAGAATGGCGTTGAATGCTGAAGTAAACACGACGATCACCAGCTCCCGCGTTCGCCGTGCGTGCCGATCACGCGGGACAGGCGCCGCGCGGCGTTGCGCCAGTTGCGCTCCACCGCCTGCTGCGAGCTGTCGGGCTCACCCGCTTCGATGCAACGATTGATCACCTCGTGTTCGGCCACCGACGTCGAGATCTCGTCGACCAGGCTGTTCACATAGAGGCGCGCATAGCGTTCAGCCTGCGGTTTGATGGCATCGTGAAGGGCCAGCAGCCGAGGCCCTGCGCCTGATTCCACGTACGCGTGATGAAACGCGGTGTCGAGATCAAACAGGCGCCGCGGATTTGGCGGCGTTGCCAGACCGGCCGAGGCCAGTTCGGCGTTGAGCGATCGCAATCGCGTCACGATTTCCACTCGCTCCTCGGCGGGACGCTCAGCAGCGGCGCGTGCGGCGAGCCCCTCGAGTTGGCCGACGATCTGGAAGAGTTCCATCGCGTCGTTCTGGGTGAGCGGCGCCACCGCGAGACGACGTTCCTTCGTTCGCTCCGCTCCGGCGACGTAGCCCTCCTGCTGCAAGCGGTGCAACGCGCTGCGTACGGGAGTGCGACTCAGTCCCAGTCGATCAGCGATATCGCTCTCGATGATGCGACTGCCCGGCGCCAGCCGACCATGCACGATGAGTTCACGTAACTGGTCGTACGCCCGGTTTACGCTCTCACCACGCGCGCCTGCCACGTCGACAGGCGCCGCAATTGCCCCACGTGCACGATCGACTGCCATCAACGCATCCGCTTCAGCAGCCATTCAGCCAATGTGCCCACGACCTCCGGCTCCAACCGCGGATTCACCAGCTTCACGTAGTTGGCCGGGAAACCCACCGGGTCGTGCACGAACAGGTGATTCATTTCCGGGAACACCTTGCTGGTCACGTCCTTGTTGCCAGCAGCACGGAACGCCTTGGCAAGCACGGGCACCTGATCCGGCGTCACCTGCTGGTCGGTTGCGCCGTTCAGGATCAGCACTGGCACCTTCACCTGCCTGGCCGTCGCGAGCGGATCATACGAAAGAAAATGGTTCATCCACGGCGTCGCCGCCTTCATCGAGTCAATCATTGCAGGGATTGCCTTGATGCGCAGTGCACGCTTGTCGGCGTTTAGCGACGTATCGCCGTTGGCCAGGTTGGTCAGCTGGAAGGTGAGGATCTCGCGTCCACCCTTGCCCGGCCCGGCAAGCAGCACGATGCCCTTGAGCGTCGGCTCCCTGAGCGCGACAAGCGGAGCGATGAGGCCACCCTCACTGTGTCCAACGAGGCCAAGCTTCGACCCGTCGATTTCAGGACGCGTGCGCAGGAACGCGAGCCCCGCGCGGATGTCTTCAGCGAAGTCGGCACTCGTTGCCGTGGCATGATCGCCCTTGGATTCACCAATGCCACGATCATCCATGCGCAGCGTCGCGATTCCCCGGCGCGCCAGCGAGTCGGCGATCTGACGGAACGGAAGAAAGGTGCTGTTTGGAAAGAGCGGCTCGTCGCGCTCCTGACCGCCGGAGCCCGTGATGGTCACGATGGCCGGCACCGGCTTCTCCTTGCTCGCACCCTTCGGCAGCGTGAGTGTGCCCGCGAGCGTATGCCCCATGGGCGTCGTCACCGTGACGTTCACCGCCGTGTACGGTGCATCCTTCGGGGCCGAATAGTCGGTTGGCTGCCGCGGTGGAGTCACACGCCGCGTGAAGCTCACCTGCGAGCCGACCAGGTCGGCAACGAGCTCGTTGACCTTTGACGCGGGCGTCACCGTGAATCGCACGAAGAACGCGGGCAGCACCGGCGTCTCGAAACGCACACGGAAGTTTTCCGCGTTCCAGTACTCCAGCGGCGCGCGCCAGTTCGGACCGAACGTCAGTTGCAACGCGCCACCTCGCTCAGTCACGACCATGTCGCCGTGCAGGCTGTCGACGAACGTGCCTGTGTACTCACTCAGGGGGAGCGACGGCTTGCCACCCTCGACCTTTTTGGGTGCACCGGCGCGCGCTTGAGCGGCCGCTGCGCGCGCGCGCTGCTGCTCGAGACGTTTGTAGGCATCGCCACTCCAGTCACGGGCCGGTGCCTGCAGTTGCAGGTCGAAGAGCTTGCGCATGAGGGCGGGAGGCAATCCGGTCCCATTCATGTTCGTGAGAATCACGATGCCGAACTTCTGCTCCGGGAGCATCGCCACCAGCGCGGTGAAGCCATCGACGTTGCCGCCGTGATGCACGACTTCGCGCCCGCGATAGTCTTCGAGGAACCATCCCATTCCGTACGACGTATAGTGCGTCTCGGGATTGAAGGCCCGAGCCGCGGAGTCGTTGCGGATGATCGTCTGTGGCGTGTGCATCTCGTCAACGAGGCGGTTGCTGATCAGGCGCTTGGTGCCGATCTGGCCGTTAGCGAGCTGCAGACGCGCCCACTGCGCCATGTCCACGACATTGGAATTGATGGAACCGGCGGGGCCGGCGTTGTCGATGTTGCGCCACGCGACGGGCTTCACGACACTGTCCACTTCGGCGTGCGGCGAGGCAACATTGCTACGCTGCGCGAGCCCCCGAATGGTGGTGGTCGACGCCGTCATGCCAAGCGGCGTGAAAAGGCGCTGCTGCACGAAACTGTCCCAGCTCATTCCGGACACATGGGCGACGATCTGTCCCGCCGCGATGTACATGATGTTCTGGTAGCCGAACTGCGACCGGAAGCTCCACGATGGCTGCAGGAAGCGCACGCGTCGCACGATCTCGTCACGATCAAAGCCCGATCCGTACCAGGCAAGTTCACCACGGGCGAGTCCGCTGCGATGCGACAGCAAGTCGCGCACGGTGATCTCCCGCGTTGCGTACGGATCGGCCAGCTGGAATCCCGGTAGATACTTCGCGACCGGCGCGTCGAGTTCAACCTTCTTCTCGTCGACAAGCATTGCGACCGAGGCGGCCGTGAACGCCTTCGATGACGATCCGATGGCGAAGATGGTCCGCTCGTCGACCGGCGTCCCCTTCGTCACATCCTGGACGCCGTAGCCCTTCGTGTAGAGGACCGAGTCGTTACGCACGATGGCGATGGCGAGCCCCGGCACCTTCCATGTCTTGATGGCGTTGTTCAAATACGCATCGAGACCGGGGAACGGCTCGCGCGACTGCGCGGACAGCACCGTCGGCAAAATCACCGCGAGCAACGCGGCGACAGGTCGGGAGATACGAAGCACGGCGCGGGTCACGGGACGATCGGGCTGGAGGTGACGATCGACATCTGGATGAACGAGGAGAAGTTCGGGGAGCGATAGATACGTTGGCTGGCGGCGCGGAAGTCCGACGCCTTGGCCTTGAAGATGTTGGGCACGAACGTCTGCGGATTGCGATCGATCAGCGGGAACCAGCTGCTCTGCACCTGCACGCGGATCTTGTGCCCTTTCTTGAACCGGTAGTTCTGCGTGTGCAAATCCACCGAGAACGCGGTCGTCGCGTTGGGCGTGATGGCTTCCGGTTTTTCATAGCTGTTGCGGAAGCGTCCACGCAGCACGTCGTTCGCAACCATGAACTGATAGCCGCCGAGCTTGGGATCATCCTCGGGATACACGTCGATCAGCTTGACCACCCAGTCGGCATCAGTGCCGGTGGTGGCAGCGTACAACCTCGCCACGAGATCGCCGACGATCGTCACGTCCTCGGTGAGCGGCGGCGTTTCCCAGGCCACGACATCGGGCCGATCCTGCACGAAGCGCTGATCATCGGCGAGCCACTGCGACCATGTCGACCCGCGACCGAACGTCGGGAGGATGGGTCGGGCGCGATACGGAATCGGTTTGTTGGGGTCGGACACATACGCATCGTACGGCTTCGGGTCACCCGCCTTCGGTGGCTCGTAGCCAAGCTTCCCTTCCGGCTGGAAGTACAGCCGACGCGACGTGACATTCTGCTTTGGTGGCCACGTCGCGTGCGCGCGCCATTCGTTGGCGCCGGCTTCAAACGTTGTCGCTTCCGCCAGCTTCAGGCTGCCCTTGTCCTTGAGCCAGTATGCGAACCACGGTGCTTCGATGTTCTTACGGAAGTACGGCGCAGTGGCGCTGCCAAAGTCGATATTGCCGAGCGTCTGGCCGGACCGTCCGCGCCATCCGCCATGATTCCACGGGCCCACCACGAGGTAGTTGATGCCCTTCGTGTCGTGCTTCTCGAGCGCCTTGTAGATGGTGAGCGGGCCGTAAAAGTCTTCCTGATCCCACCAGCCGCCGACATTGAGCGTCGGCACGTTCACGCGATCGAGATACTGCGCGAGAGCTTCACGCTGCCAGAACGCGTCGAAGTTGGGATGCTCGACAAAGTCGTTCCATGTGGGACGCTCACCCTTGAAATACGTCTTGTTCACGTTCGACAGAGGGCCGTTCTCGAGGTGCCACGTATAGTTGTCGACCTTGTCGAACTCGAAACGCTGGACGTCCTTACCGCTCTCCATCATGGCCACGTATTCGAAGCCGTAGGCCAGGCGGAACGCGCCTTGATGGTGGAAGTCGTCGCCAAGGAACATCGACGCCGGCGATGCTTGCGGGGACACGGCCTTGAGCGCCGGATGCGGATCGAGCATCGACATGACCGTGAGCCATCCCGGGTACGACACTCCGAGCTGTCCCACGCGCCCATTGTTGCGAGCGACATTCTTGAGCAGCCACTCGATCGTGTCGTACGTGTCGGTGCTTTCGTCGACGGCCTTTGGATCCTTTCGGTCGCGCGGCGGACGCAACATCACGAACTTCCCTTCCGACGTAAAGCGCCCACGGATGTCCTGAAAGACGAAGACGTAACCGTCTTCGGCCATCTCGGCGTACGACGTAACGAAAACACCCGCCGACCCGGCGATGCCGTACGGTGTGCGCGTGAGAATGAGGGGCAGGTTTTCGCGCTGGGTCTTTGGCGTGTAGATCTGCGTGTGCAGCTTCACGCCATCGCGCATCGGGATCATCACGTCAGTCAGCGCAAACGCGGCCATGCGCGCGCTGTCTGCGGCGGTGAGGCCCTGCGCCTGCAACACACACGTCGCGACCGGCGAACAGGAGAGCAGCACCGCCGACGCAGTGAGTGCCGCGAGTCGGCCGGTGCGCAGGCCGATGTGCATGAGGTTCATCGATCGATGCCTGAACCGTTCACGGTTTTACTTGGCGATGTTGGGGTTGTTGACGCGTTCCACATCAGGAAGCGGGAAGCACGTCTGCGTGCCGTACGCGCCGCCGCCCCCGGGGTAGGCCGTCCCTGCGGCCGGTGTGAGTGGCAGGTTCAGGCGACGCATGTCTCCGAGACGATGTCCCTCGAGGAACAGTTCGCGCCGACGGTCCTCGATGATCGTGGCCAGCACCTCCGCGCTTGTCTGGCCGGTGACGTCGTACGCCGGCACACCAGTGCGCGTCGCGCGGACCGCGTTGATGGCGACAGCGGCTCCCGCCAGATCGCCCGCCGCTTGTTTCGATTCGGCGACGATCAGTTGCGCCTCGGCCCAGCGCGCGATGGGCGTCACCGTCGTCAGCAGCGGATACTTGTCCGGCGTCCAGATGGTTGATCCTTGCGCCGTGCCGGTACGGCCGGTGTTGGTCACGGCCACGCGTGGGTCGGGCGCGCCGTTGATGGTGAGCCCGCGGAATGAGGCGTCGATCGTACTCCACTGGTTTTGATTCACGGACAGGAACGACAAGTTCTGTCGGCGGACGGCGACGTTGTCGGTACCGGTGTTCGCGATAAAGCCCACCGGAATTCGCGCCGCATCGATGCCCGCGGCCGCTGGTTGCTTGAGGTTAAGCAGCGTCCGGGCGCGACCGAGCAGGGCGAAGTTGAGCGTCGCGGCGTCGTTGGCCGTCGTCGCCGCGGTCACCGCCGAGTCGAAGCGGGTTTTTGCCTCGCCGAACAACTGCGCCGGCGTCATTTCCGGGCTCAGGTTGACTGCCGCCGAGCACATACCTTCGCCGAGGAGCAGGAGGCTGTAACCCGCGTACGCCGCCGCTTGGCCGATGAGTTTCACTCGGCTCACGCCGACCGGCAAGCTGGCGTCTGTCCATTCACTCAGGCGTGCGAGGACCGTGTCGGCGGATCCGCGCGCTGTCGAAAGCGTGGAGTAGATCGGCGGCTGCTGGTTGGCAGCGCACGCGCCTGTGCCATACGCCGCGTTAGTCGTGAGGCGACGCGCGTCGTAGTCGAAGTTGGCCGTGCTGCCGATCGCATTGGAGAGCTCGTCCATGAGCAGGCCGCTGCCAACGACATAGCGTGTGTAGGCGCACTCGAAGTCGGAAATGGCGCCGTTCACGAGCAACTGCGCGTTCGACGGGATGTACAACGTGGACGCGGACACCTGCCCCGGATTCACCTGCTCGAGCGCGGTGATATCGGTGCATGCCGTGGTGCCGACAGCGATGAGGGCGACCCCGAGGGTCGCGATAGTCTGGATTCGCATGAATATCACCAGGCGATGTTGATGGAGGCGGTGAACATCCGAAACGGCGGCGTGACGGCCTGATCCAGCGCCGCTGTGGTGGTTCCCGCATTGTTCGCGTTGGCCTCGGGATCGAGACCGCGATACTTGGTCGACGTTATGAGATTGCGACCGGCCAGCGTTATGCTCGCGCGCGATCTGAGCCACGATTCGGGGAACGTGTAGGTGGCTGACACCTCGCGCAGCTTGATGAACGCCGCGTCCTGGTAGTACTGCGAGGTAATCCCCTGCGCAGGAGCCGTCGCGATTGCCTCGGCGAGGTAGACCGGCGAGTACTCGAGCGGGTAGTAGTTGGCGCGGCAGAGCGGGGCGCCTACGCCACCCGTGCAGCGGAGTTGCTCGATGGCATTATGAATGCGGTTGCCTTTGCGGAAATCACCGAGCGCATACAGGCGAATCCGCTCGCCAAGTGTGACCGTGGTGCCTATCGCACCGATGACTTTCGGCGTTGGCGTTCCGAGGAATACGAATGGTGCCTGGGCGCACGCAATAGCCGGCTTGTCCGGCCCGCCATCGCAAAGCACGTTCGTAGCGAGGTTGGTGGTGGCGTCACGATCGGCCGAGACGACCTTCTTGGCCCAGATCCCGCCAATCGGATATCCGATGATGTTCGCATTGCCGGGGGCCGTGACAACGTTGTTGATGCCCCCGAGATCGCGGATTTTGTCGCCGTTCGTGGCGAAGTTGCCGGTGATCTCCCATGACCACGATTGGCGGTTGATCGCGCGATAGACTGCCAGAAGTTCGACGCCGCTGTTGTCGACGCGGCCAAGGTTGCGGAACTGCGAGCCCGGGAAGCCACTGGAGGGCGCCACCGGCTGGCTCACGATCTGATCAATCGTCTTCTTCGTGTAGTACGTAAAATCAAGCGACAGCTTCTTGAAGAACCCGGCTTCGAAGCCCAGCTCGACTTCCTTGCCTCGTTCCGGACGCAGGTCGGGGTTGCCGAGCGACGAGGGCGTGACAGCGGCGGATCCGTTCGGACCGGTCGCTGCGGCGAATGTCCGAAGCGCCGCGAACGCAACGGGCTGACGGCCCGACTCACCGTACGCACCGCGCAGGCGCAGTACGTCGATCGCTCCCTTGAAGGGGAAGAACTCCTCTTCACTGATTACCCACGACGCGCTCACCTTCGGGTAGGTGACCCAATCGAAGTCCGCGCCGAAGGCACTGTTGTTGTCGACGCGGAGGCCGGCGTTGAGGTACAGTTTTTCGCGCCACGAGAACTGCTGCTCGGCATAGGCGCCAATCGTGGTGTTGACCACTTCGCTCTGCGTGGATCCCAGCGGGGCGGTCGCACCGGAGACCACCTCGACGCCGGGAGCCGGGAACGCCGTACCGCCAAGGAAGCTCGTGTTGATCCCGGTCTTGTAGAACTGACCGCCAAGCGATGTCCGCGACCCGATCTGGTCACCGAGCTTCGCCTTGAACGTGCCACTGTAGTCGGCACTGATGATCTTGTTTCGGCGCAGCGTCTGACCGATGCTGCCGCTGGCCGCCGTGGGCGTGAGGTATCGAGCGAGCGCTGGTGGCGCGAACCGTTCGAGCGAACGCGCATCCTCGCCCGTGAAGTCGATGCCGACGATGGCGCGCTGGGTGAACCAGGTCGCAGGCGTGTTCGTCAGCGTCGCACTCGCCGTGAAGCGATCAATGCGATCGGAGTTGTCGTAGAGCTGTTGCGGCACCTCGGGTACGCCAGCGAAGAAGCCGCGCGTGTTGGTGAACAGGTTGCCGTGGCCAACCTGCGCACCGAGGAGCGGAGATGCACCGACATCCGCGCCGAGGTGATTCGACGCCGTGACGTAGTTGAGGCTCGTCGCGAACAGTGTGGATGGCCGGACCTGCACATCGAGATTCGAGTGCATTGAGAGCTGGCGAATCGAGTTGTTCGGCTCGACACCGAGCGAGTTCTCGTACGTGCCGCTGAAGTAGTAGCGGAGCTGCTCCTTGCTGCCGGAGACAGAGCCAGTGTACTTGCGCAACTGCCCAGTGCTGTAGATGGCGCGTCCGCTGTCCTTCTCCTGCGCGATCCCGTTCCACGTGGCGATGGCACCGGTTGCAGGGATCCTGTAGTAGTTCGTCTCCACGCGGTCGGCGTTGTTGGCGAACTCCATTGTGCCCGTCTCCACCTGCAGCGTCACGAGTGGCTTGGTGCCGACCTTGCCGCGCTTCGTGATGATCTGGATGACGCCGTTGGCGGCTTCGGTTCCATAGATGGTCGCTGCTGCCGGTCCCTTGATGATCTCGATGCTTTCGATGTCGTTCGGATCGATGTCGTTAAGACGACCGGCAACGGTCGCTCCCTGTCCGCCGAGGCGTCCCGCAACCGCTTGCGGCCCGCTGCTCGTTGCGTTGTTGATACGAACGCCATCGAGGTAGATGAGGGGCGCGTTCTCGAGCGAGAGGCTGTTACGCCCGCGCACCTCGAGCGCCGGCCCCGATCCGAGTCGGCCGCTGCGGGCGCGAACGGTGACGCCAGGGGCTCGTGCACTGAGCAGACTCGTCACGTTTGGTGATCCAGACTTTTGAAGTTCGCCCGGGGCGTTGATCGTGGTGACGGCATTGCCGATGGAGCGCAGCTCCTGCGCACCCGCGGTCCCTGTTACCACGACCTGGTCGAGCGCGAGCGCGCTCGCGGTGAGTGCGACATTCGCCGTCACCTCGCCGCCGGCGGCTACGGTGACTGACTGTCGCCTGGCCGTGTAGCTGATTCGGCGGACGACGAGCGTATGTGTCCCAGCCGGAACATTCACGAGACGATATCGACCGTCCGATCCCGACGTCGTGCCGAGCGAGCTGCCTTCGATCACGACGGAGGCGCCTGCCACTGCGCCGGTCGACCCGGCATCAGTGACGCGACCGACAACCGTGCCGCCTTGAGCGAACGCGGACGCTGGCGTGAGGAAGAGAAATGCACCGACCAGTGCGGAGGCCGTGCGACGCACAGCCTTGCTACGGGAGGTGAGGAGGCCGGGGAGACGCCATCCTGGCGAGGATCGCATGCGTGGCTCCAACGAGGCGGGAGGGGGAAACGCGAGGAGGGAGATTGCCGAACAACTGCGTATGCGTTTTTGTATACTATCTTGTATACAAGTAGACGCCAAGCTAGGATTTGGATCGCAATTCGGCAAGAGGGCAACGTTCTCCTCCTCCCGGCCCCTTCGACCGAGCCGTCCAACTGCCAATGATTCGCTCCTCACTCGACCGATCTGCCCCGACGACCGCCGAGACACCCCATGTCTCCGAGGACGGTCTGGTCTTTCGCCGGGTGGCGACCCTTGAGGAGTACCACGAGTGCGTGGCGATTCAAGAGGAGACGTGGGGCAACAATTTCCGCGAGCGGGTTCCGACGGCGATCCTCATGGTCTCGCAGCGGCTGAGTGGAGTCTGTGCAGCCGCTTTCGCACCGGGTGGGCGCATGCTCGGGTTCGTCTTCGGAATCACCGGCCCCTACCGGGGCGAACTGTCACACTGGTCGGACTTGCTGGCCGTGCGCCCCGATGCGCGCGGAACGCACGTGGGCGAGCGACTCAAGCGATACCAGCGTGACCTCTGTCGCAACATCGGGGTCGGCACGATCTACTGGACTTTCGATCCGCTCGTCCGGGATAGTTGGTATGAAGCGGCGGCTGGGCCTCCACGGTAGCGTGGTGGCACACCCTGCTCCACCACTATCCACGCGCTCACCGTCTGGCGACGGGGCGCATACCGGGAGGCCAACCGCCATGGAGATCATAGGCCTGGACCTGCACAAGCGCGAGAGCCAGCTGTCCATCAAAGCGGACGACGGGTCCATCACCGACCGCCGGATCACGACCAGTGGGGAGCGGTTCACTGCGGCGCTCGGTGCGCGGCCGCGCGCCCGCATTCTGCTCGAGGCAAGCACGGAGAGTGAGTGGGTAGCC
>JANMRE010000330.1:0-1061 GCA_031370885.1 Gemmatimonadaceae bacterium | reverse complement strand
GGCACCAACGCGTCGATGAAATCGTACGAGGGGAACACCGGCATCGGCAGCGACTCACGCAGTGCGATAAACGATTCCTCGTCGAGAAAGAGCCCGTCGTCGTTGATGCACTCGGCGGGGATGAGCGCGATGTCCAGATCGGTACGATCGGTCAGTGCTCGGCGAATGTCGGCACCGACCAACAGTCCGGCTGTGGTGGTTGTCGGACCAAAGAGCGTGTTCGGCATCGGGATCAGGACGAACGTCGCGCCCGTGGCTTCATGCAGTTGGGCCAACAACTCGGGCATGAGCGGCGCCATGGACACACCAGTCACCACGCCAATGCGTCGGCCGTCAAGTCGTGGAAGCTGCGCCAGTCCATCGCGCAGCCGCTGTCGCAACGAGGTGACGGCACCCACGCCGTTCTCGATTTGGGAGAACTCCCCATAGTGGGCAACATCGGGCAACGGCCATTCGGCCAACAGGTACAATTCGTCGGAGCCATACACCCAGCGATCGTCCCGTTCCGCCAACGCCCGCTCCTCCCATCGGTGCACACTGGCCAACAGGGCACGTGCGTGCTCCCGATCCATGGACTTCCCGGTATAGAGGTGCGAGAACTGCGTGACTCCAACCGGGACAAGCGCCACCGACATCATGGCATCGCCGAGATTCCACAGATCGGTCAGCGACTGCTCGAGTATCTCGCCGTCGTTCACGCCCGGAACCACGACCATCTGCCCGTGGAATTGAATACCCCCGTTGGACAGCCGCGTGAGCTGATCGACGATATTGGGCACCCGCGGATTGTTGAGCAGCACCTTGCGCGCTTCCCATGGTGTGGCGTGCACCGAGACGTACAGTGGCGAAAGCCGGTACTCGAGAATACGCGCTATATCCTTCTCCTTCACGTTCGATAGCGTGGCGAAGTTCCCGTACGCGAACGACAACCGGTAGTCATCGTCACGCACGTAGAGGGTTTTGCGCAGCCCTTTCGGCAGCCCCTCGATGAAGCAGAACTCGCACCGGTTGGCACAGCGCCGCACGGTGGGTGGCGCCAGTTCGAGACCCATGGACTCGCC
>JANMRE010000320.1:0-30631 GCA_031370885.1 Gemmatimonadaceae bacterium | reverse complement strand
CGGAATGACCGCCTCCCATTTTCCCAACGGCACCGATGCCCACCCGCGCCGGGTGGCCTCCCCGCCAACCACCGATCCTCAGACGCGCTCCGAAGCGCTGTCGGTGGCAGCCCGCGCGTTGCGTTCGGCTGAACACGTTTGCGTCCTCACCGGCGCCGGAACGTCGGCTGAGAGCGGCATTCCGACGTTTCGGGATGCTTTGACCGGCCATTGGGCCCAGTTCTCGCCACAGGATCTGGCAACCCCAGCCGCTTTCGCCAACAACCCTGAACGCGTGTGGCAATGGTACGCTGCTCGTCGCGCCCTGGTTCGGGCGGCGCACCCGAATCCGGGACATGCGGCACTGGCAACCTTGGCGGCACGCGTGTCTCACTGCACGCTGGTCACACAAAACGTGGACGATTTACACCAGCGGGCCGGCAATCGTGATATCGTGTCGCTGCACGGGTCGCTGATGCGGGCGCGGTGCAGCGCCGGATGCGCGGGAACGATCGAGCCCACGCTGGAGCAGTCCGACGCGCCGCCGCACTGCCCACGGTGCGGAGCGCTGTTGCGTCCGGACGTGGTGTGGTTTGGCGAGCCGCTTCCCATGGATCAGTACCAGCGCGCGCGCGATGCCGCCGTAGCATGCGATGTTTTTCTCTCGGTCGGCACATCCAATGTCGTCGAGCCTGCGGCCTCGTTGCCGTGGGTGGCGGCCGCCCACGGCGCCACGGTCATTATCGTGAATCCGTCGATGGACGGTCAACGGCGAGGACCGAGCGTTTTGGCTGTCGAAGGTCCGTCGGGTGTCATGTTGCCGCGGCTGATTGCCGAGGCGTACGCGGGAAAGCGGCCCCGTCGAGCAGAAGCAGCGACTTTTGCGGCGGTGCCATCCGACGGGATCGGGGGGGTCTCACCGTCCGACGCTGCTGCGGATGGCCACACAGCGGGTCAATCTGACGAGTCGTCAGAGCAACCCGCAGCGGGCAGCTGAACCGGGTCTACTCCGTCGTCGTACCGGCGTCAGGAAAGAACGCGGCAATCGTGGTGCCAACACCGAGCGTGCTTTCGGCACGAACCCGGCCTCCATGCGCTTCGGTCAAGTGGCGTACAATGGCCAAGCCAAGACCGGTGCCGCCGGCCTCGCGTGCGCGACCGGGATCAGCCCGATAGAAGCGCTCGAAAATGCGTGGCAAATGTTCAACGCCAATGCCGACGCCAGTATCGCGCACGCCAATCCAGGTTCCGTCGTTGTCGGCTTCGGAGAACAGCACGGCCTCTCCGCTGGTGGTGTGTCGCAGCGCGTTTTCGGTCAGGTTGATCAGGATCTGTCGAGCGGCCGTGGAATCGGCGTAGACCGTGCTGGCGTCGGGCGCCACCGCTACGCGCAGTACCACCCCCTTGGCCCGCGCCGTCTCCAATAAGGGCGCCGCAATCTCGGACGCCAAGGCGGCAACGTCCTGCTCAATGGGATTGGGAAGCCAACCGCCAGACTCGATGCGCGACAGATCCAGCAGGTCGTCGACGATGCGTTGCATCCGTCGCACGTTGGCATCGACCATCCCCATGAACCGTCGACGCAAGTCGGAAGGCAACTCTTCGTCGGCGAGCGTTTCTACGAAGCCACTCACCACCGTGAGGGGCGTTCGCAGTTCGTGCGACACGTTGGCGACGAAGTCGCGTCGCACGGCTTCGAGCCGCCGAAAGGGTGTGAGGTCATAAACGGCGAGGACCGCACCGCCGGCCGGCAGGGGTCGCGCCGTCAGTGACAGGGTTCGATCCTCGACACGCACTTCATCTGGCACGGCGTCGCCGCCCGCCAGCACGGCGGTCAGCGCCTCGCGTAGTGCGCGATCACGCGGCAGCTGTTCGGCATGGAAGGGCACCGGCTCGCGCAATTGCAGCAGTCGGCGCGCGGTTTCGTTGATGCGCACCACCTGCTGCCGTGCATCGACCGCCACCACCCCCTCGTTGAGCGATTCCGTCAGCGCCACCAGCAACTCTTCTGCGGCGGCCAACTCCTGACGCTGCGCCGATAATTGATCGGCCAGACGGCGCAGGGAGTCGGCGAGACTGCCCGATTCGTCGTACGGTGCCAACGACGGTCGGCGCGTCAGCGTTCCACTGACCAGTGCTCGCGCGACGTCATCGAGTTCTTCCATGGGTCGTCGGACAGAGTCCGCAAGTACGCTGGCGCACAGGGTGCCAAACACCATCGCGAACACGCCTGCTGCAACGATGTTGACCCCCTGCGCGATAGCGAAGAGTGCCAGCCCCAGGGCCAGCGCGACGACAATCATCATCTTCAGCACCAGCCGCTGTGTTCCCCGCACGTGAGACGGCAGATCAGGTGCCGCGCGCGGTTGGCGCGCGCAAGCGATAGCCGAATCCGCGGACGGTTTCGATAAGGTCGCCTGCAACCCCCAGCTTCGTGCGCAAGCGCTGGATGTGCATGTCGACCGTGCGCGTTTGGATGTCGGGTGCCGCTTCCCACACGGTCTCGAGGAGATGCGCCCGTCCTTGTACGCGACCGCGCCGCTCAGCAAGCGTGAGCAACAACTTGTACTCCGTTGACGTGAGCTCCACCGGGTGGTCGTCGACGAGTACCGACATAGCGCCGCGATCGATGCTCAAGGGACCGATGATGACGCGTTCGGCCGTGGCTGCCGGAACGTTCCCCGCACGTCGCAGAATGGCCCCGACCCGAAGCACCAGTTCTGCGGGGCTGAACGGCTTGGTCAGATAGTCGTCAGCGCCAAGAGACAATCCGCGAATGCGATCCGGCTCCTCGCGTCGCGCGGTCAACATGAGCACCGACACATCCCGCGTCGCGTTGTCCTCGCGCAAAACTTCGAGCACATCGAAGCCCGACATGCCGGGCAGCATGAGATCGAGCACGATCAACGAGTACCGCTCGCGACGCGCAGCGTCCAGGGCATCCTGGCCGGTGGAGGCGGTGGCCAGTCGATAGCCGGCCTTTCCCAGATGATAGGCCACCAAGGCCACGATCTCCGGCTCGTCATCGACAACGAGAATACGTTCTACCGACGCTGGTGCAGGATTCATTCCGATCAGATTTCCGCGGGCGCTGTCGGAACGAACGACGGCGTAGGTGATGCCTCGCGCGCCTGATCGCGTGCCGAGAGGCGTCGATGGATTTTGGCGACGATCATTTCGATCGCCACGGTGTTACTGCCGCCGCGGGGTACGATGACGTCGGCGTAGCGTTTACTGGGTTCGACGAATTGCAGGTGCATGGGTTGAACGGTGGTGAGGTACTGCTCCAACACGGACTCCAGCGTGCGGCCACGCACCGCTGTGTCCCGGCGAATGCGGCGAATCAACCGGATGTCCGGATCGGCATCGACGAAGACTTTCACATCGCACAGCGCGCGCACCGACTGTTCGGACAACAGCAGGATGCCATCGATGACGACCACGTCGGCCGGTTCGATGGCGCGGGTTCGCGGGCTCCGCGAATGTGCCGCGAACTCGTAGACCGGCATCTCCACTCGTTCGCCACGCGACAACGATGCCAGATGTGTGGTCAGGAGTTCCACGTCGAAGGCATCGGGATGATCCCAATTGACGTGATGCAACTGCTGCAGCGTGAGGTGCCGGAAATCACGGTAGTACGCGTCCATTTCCAGGAACGCGACCGACGCGTTCGGAAGGGCCTCGGCAACCTTGCGGGCCACCGTGGACTTCCCCGACCCGGTCCCGCCCGCAATGCCGATAATGAGTGGCTTCACGACGACGGAGTTCGGCTGGTGCACGTTGTTCGCCACAACACGATGAATATCCTGCCGATGTTGGATGTCGGATCTGCCACGACCGTGTAACGGTTGCGTACCGGCGGTGGGGTCCGCCGGGATCTCCCATGGAACTTCGCGACCGGCCGAATGCCATGCGAGGGGGGACTGCCGCTTTCCGGCGGCCACGGCATCGCTCTCCAGGGTAGAGCGGCACCCCAGCGCCGACTAGCATTCCTCCATGAATCCGTCGAGCGGGGTGGTGGAGTTCCAAGCCAGGTGGGGTGTGGCCGCCGCAGTCCTGGCGGCCCTGTCGTGGATGGCCGTCAGTGCGGGTGTCCAGGCGCAAGGCGCCGTTCGCGTGGATCTGGTGGTTGCGGCGACAACCGATGTTCACGGCCGGGTACGCGGTTGGGACTATTACGCGAACGCCGCCGATTCTACCCGATCGCTGGCCGGCGTCGCCACCATCGTTGATTCACTGCGCCGCGCCAATCCTGGACGGGTGGTGCTGGTTGACGGCGGCGACCTCCTGCAAGGCAATCCGCTCCTGTTTGTGGCCGCCCGGGTGAGCCCAACGCCGGTACACCCGGTTATCGCGGCGATGAATGTGATGCAGTACGACGCGGCAGTTGTTGGCAACCACGAGTTCAACTACGGCGTGCCGTTGCTCAAACGGGCCATGTCGCAGGCCAGTTTTCCGTTTCTCGCGGCCAATGTTCGAGATGCCGCTGGTGCGCCGTTTGTGGCGTCGTGGACGATGGTCACGCGGCAGATGTCGCAGGGCGGAGCCGTGCGTGTTGGCATTGTGGGTGCGACCACGCCCGGCGCGATGGTGTGGGACGCCGACAATCTGCGCACGGCGCGCTTGACGGTGACCGACATTGTTCCCGCTGTACGTCGTGCCGTCGCCGACGCGCGTCGTCAAAAGGCTGACGTGATCGTCGTGCTGCTGCATTCCGGCCTCAACGAACCGGCGACGTACGACACGGTGGCCACTCTCTTGCCGTCGGAGAATGTTGCGGCACGCGTTGCGCTCGAGGTCGATGGTATCGATCTCGTGGTGTACGGCCATTCACATCGCGAACTGGTCGATTCGACGATTAATGGGGCGCTGCTCATTCAACCTCGCAATTGGGCGTCCACCGTGGGGGTGGCCACACTGACGGTCGAGCGCGCCAAAGGTCGGTGGCGCGTGGTCGCGCACAGTGGCCGCTCGGTGCGGGTGGAGGGACATGGGGAGTCACCGCGGGTGCTGGCGGCCACGGCGGCGTCGCATCGCGCGACGGTGGCATGGGCCACTGCTCCTGTTGGTCGAACGACGGTTGCGTGGCGATCGGACAGCGCGCGCGTTGTCGACCTGCCGATCACCGACCTGGTAAACGAGTCGATGCGCCGGGCGACCGGTGCGCAGTTGTCGGCAACGGCGGCGTTCTCGCTCGATGCGTCGCTGGACACTGGCGTCATTACGTTGGCGGCGCTCAGCAAGTTGTATCCGTACGACAACACGCTGCGCGCAGTGCGGGTGAGCGGCGCACAGTTGCGCGCGTACCTCGAACATTCGGCACGCTACTACCGCTCGCTCGATGCAAACGGCCGCGCGCCGTTGGGCGGCATCGTCGATCTGGCAATCCCCGGCTTCAATTTCGATGTGGTGTCTGGCGCCGACTACACGATTGACCTCACCCGACCGGTTGGCGGTCGTATCACGACCTTGAGCGTAAATGGTCGTGCGGTGACGCCGACGGATACGTTCACGTTGGCGCTCAACAACTACCGTGCCGGGGGCGGCGGCGGCTACGCCATGCTGGCGGGTGCTCCGGTCATTTTTGAACATGCCACGGACATTCGGCAATTGGTGGTTGATGAGGTACGCCGAGTGGCGGCAGCAGGGAAACCGCTCGATCCGATGACGTACTCACTGCGCAATTGGACGCTGGAGCCCGCAGCCGCGCGCGCCGCGGCGTATGCGGAACAAACGCGAGGTCGAACATCGGAGGCGTCGGGGAGCGCCAGCGCACGCGCGACGCTGTCGGCGCGAAATGTGCCCGGCATGGTGCGCGTGATCGCGTTCAGCGATTTTCACGCGGCCCTGCTGACGAGCGGAACCGGCGGACGCGACATGGGCGGTGCCGTGGCACTCTCGGCGGCGATTCGTCGCGCACAGCGCGAATGCTCGGGTACGTGTCGCAGTGTCGTGATTCACGCCGGCGACCTGTTTACCGGCCAACCGGCGTCTGATTGGGATGCCGGACGGCCCACCGTCGCAGTGATGAACCACCTGGATGTCGCGGCCGGCGCACTGGGCAATCACGAATTCGACTTCGGGCAGGACACCCTGCGACAACGACTTCGCGCCCTCCAGCATCGGCTATTGGGTGTGAACGTGCGGGATCGCAGCAATATGATGCCGTCATGGCTGCGCGGCGATACCGTGGTGGAGCGTGGCGGCATCCGCATTGGCATCGTGGGTGCGGCGGGGACGCACACACCCACCAGCACCAAGCGTCGGAATGTGGCGGATCTCCGCTTCCTGGATCCGGCGCCACTCATGAGCGACCGCATTCGGGCACTTCGCGCCGCGGGTGCGCACGTGGTGCTTGGCGTGATTCATGACGGCGGCCGCTGTGCGGCCGAAAACACCAACGACTGCCATGGCGGGGGCATCGACGTCGCGCAACGACTTACCGAACGTCCGGACGCCTTTATTATCGGGCACTCGCATGTAAATGTCGTCGTCCGCGTGAACGGCTTCCCCGTGGTGGAGCCATCGTCGAGTGGTCGGGCCATTCAGCTGATCGATATTCCGTTGGACGGCAGTGAGTCCACCGTCACGCTGCGCGCCGTTGCAGGCGCAGACACGTCGGGTGCTGATCCGGCCGTGGATTCGATTGTCGGTGCGGCGGTCGCGCGGGTGAGCGGCCGAATGAATCGGGCGGTGGCGACGATGGCCGACGCCATGCCGCGCCAGGGTGACCAGTACGCGTTGGGCAACCTGATTGCTGATGCCGCGCGGTCGATGGGCAACGGCGATTTCGGTATGTGGAATACCGGCGGCATTCGTACGGACGTCGTGGCAGGGCCCATCACGTACGGTGGCGTGCACGCGATCTCGCCGTTCGGCAACGTGCTGGTGCGGCTTCGCGTGCGGGGCGCGCAGGTGCGCATGGCGATCGAGCGAGGACTCCTGCGCGGCCGTCCTGATATCCACGTGAGTGGCCTGTTGGCGGACTTCGACCCGGCACGGCCGCCGTGGCAGCGTGTGGTGCGTCTCACCACGGGCGATGGCACGCCGCTGGTCGATTCGCGACTATACACCATGATCATCAACGACTTCATGCTGGACGACCCGGACAATGCCGATCGGGTCACATCGGTGTCGCGGGAACTGCTCGCCATGCGGGACATCGATGCGATCACCGGCTATCTCGCCAAACAGCCGCAACCGGTACGGGTGAGTGCGGCGCCGCGCCTGCGCGCCGTGACGGCCAGCGGGGCAAAATGAGTGCTGCTCCCGACGTCCGTGTGTATGTGAATGAGCGAGCGGTCAGTGTACCGATTGGATCGATCGCGCTCGACGCCGTGCGTACGCTGTTCCCGGAGCAGGCCGACGGAATTGCCGCAGGCCTTCTGCGGTTGACCGACAGTCGCGGACTCCCGGTGCCGTACGACACGCGGCTAACCGGTGGTGCGATCTTTCGCGTGGTGCCGACCCGTGAACAGGCCGGGGAGCGCGCATGAGCGAACTGTCGCCGACGTTTTGCGACATCGTCCAGCAGATGCCGAAGGCAGAGCTGCACTGTCACCTGGACGGGTCGTTGCGTCCTTCCACGTTACTCGAGTTGTCCATCCAACAGCGACAGCCTCTGTCGGCGGCCACCGCAGCGGAGTTGGGTGATTGGATGCGCGTAGACGATGCCCACAGCCTCACGGAGTACCTGGCGCGCTTCGAGATTACCCTGGCCGTCATGCAGGACCGTGAATCGCTGGAACGCATCGCGTACGAACTGGTGCTTGATGCGGCGACCGACGGAGTGCGATACATCGAAGTCCGATTCTGTCCGGCCCTCAATACGCGTCGCGGTCTCTCGCTTGACGAGGTGATCGTGGCCGTCGCGCGCGGTCTGCTGCGCGGCGAAATCGAGTCCGGGACGATTGCCCGGATCATCATTTGCGCGCTGCGCAGTTTGCCGTGGCCCCATGCGATGGAGATGGCGGAACTGGCCGTGGCATTCAGGGATCGGGGAGTGGTGGCGTTCGATCTGGCCGGCGGCGAACTGGGAAATCCGGCGCATGTGCATGCGCTGGCCTTTGACTATGCGCGCGTCAACAACGTCGCCGTTACGATTCACGCCGGCGAGGGCGACGGCGCGCCTTCCATTCACGAGGCGGTTCACCGCTGCGCCACCGATCGCATCGGCCACGGCACGCGTCTGCACGAGGACGCATCGCTGGAGGCATATGTGATTGACCGACAGATTCCGCTGGAAGTGTGCCCGACCAGCAACGTGCAGACCCGCGTGGTTCCCACTTTCGGCGAACATCCGCTGGTGCGGTACCAACGACTCGGTGCCGTGGTCACCATCAGCACCGACAATCGACTGATGAGTGGCGTGTCGCTGACCGACGAGTACGAGCGTTGCGCGCGGCACTTCGCATGGGGTCTTGCCGAGCTTTCATCGCTGTCGTTGGCCGCCTTCGATGCGGCGTTCTTGCCCCAGACACAGCGTCTTCAACTGCGACAGGCGGCCGAGCGCGACATTCGGCGCTTGCTGGATGACGCGCAGCCTGCCGCGTTGTCATGGGGCGTTGTCGAATGAACACGCGCTTAACCGCGAGTTCTGCGGTGACAGGACGTGGCACGGGAACGGCCGACGCGCGCATCGCCGCGGACTACGTGCGGCAGCGCGTTGGCGCTGACTTTCAAACGCCCGTGTGTGGCATCGTGCTTGGATCGGGACTGGGTGGTTTGGCCGCGCAGGTGACGCACGCCACTCGTATCCCGTTTTCCCGTGTGCCGGGATTTCCGAACGCCACGGTGTCCGGCCATGCCGGACAGTTGATTGCCGGAACGCTGGCCGGTCGCCCGGTGGTGCTCATGGCGGGACGATTTCACATGTACGAAGGACATGACGCCGCCATGGCGGCATTCCCGGTGCGCGTTCTGCACGCGCTTGGTGCGCCCGTGTACGTTGCGTCGAATGCAGCGGGCGGTGTGCGACGCACGTTTGCGCCGGGCGATCTCATGGTCATCGCCGATCACCTGAATCTGATGTTTCGCAACCCGTTGTCAGGACCGCCCGAGCCCGGCGACGAACGATTCCCCGATATGTCCGCGCCGTATGATCATGGTTTGCAGGCACTCATGCACGAGGCTGGGCGAGCCGTGGGTGTGGCGTTGCAGGTGGGTGTGTATTGCGGTCTGCTCGGCCCGACGTATGAAACGCCGGCTGAGGTTCGCATGCTGGAACGCCTTGGTGCCGACGCGGTAGGGATGTCGACCGTTCCGGAGGTTGTCGTAGCGCGTGCCCTCGGGATGCGTGTGGTCGCGGTTTCGTGCATCACGAACAAGGCCGCCGGGCAAACGCTACAGCCCCTGGATCATCGTGAGGTGGTGGAGGCCGGGAATGCTGTGTCTGCTCACTTTGAGGCGTTGATCATGGAGTTTGTGAATCGACTGTAGGATGGGGATTGAAGACGGGAGATTGGAGACGGGAGACGGGAGACATCCAGCCGACTGGACGTCTCCCGTCTTCCTTCTCCAGTCTCCCGTCTCTTACTTGCGCGCTTTCGGCAGAGTAGAAAGCCTGACCTTGAATGACTGGAACGCTCGCGAATCCCGCGTCAGCGACCGTAACACCACGGGATTGATCTTTGCGATTTCCGCTTCGGTCGCGACCACGCGGCTTTCCTCGACGGGGTGTGACGCGAAGAAGTTGTCCACGGCGCTTGGATTCGTTTTTCGCACGGCGATGAGGGTGCGGAACATGCTGGGCATGCCGCGCGGATCGATCCCGGCACGCGTGACAAACGTGACGCCGAACTTGTCGGCCTCGGCTTCATCGTCGCGACTGAACTTCGCGAAAGCGGCACCGCCGCCCACGTTGATGGCGGCGTTGCCGAGCCCACTGTTGCACACCGACGGTGCGAGAATGCATCCCAGCGTGACACCCACACTGGCGCGCTGCTGGTCGCGCATCTGCAGCATGCTGTGCCGTCGCGTGACGTGCGCGATCTCATGTCCGATTACGCCAGCCAACTCTGACATGTTCACGGTGCGTTCAATCAGCCCGCGGTACACATAAATGTGGCCGCCGGGGACGGCAAACGCGTTGATATCAGTTTGGTCGACCACATGGAAAGACCAACGCAGGCTGCGATCGTCCGACACCCGCGCGATGGAGTCACCGAGCACGGTGATGTAGCGCGCCACCTCCGGATCTTGAATCAGCGGCAACTGCTGGGCAACCTGGGCGGCGTACTCGTTTCCCAGGTCGACTTCCTGCTGGGTGGAGGCGAGGCACCCGACCGCAGCGACCATCGATAACGCAGCGGCGAGTTTGACGCTGGGTAACATTGCTCGAATCATCATTTGGCACGTCTCATCACGAAAAGGTTTGCTCCGTTCATATTGCAGTGCTACCCGGGAGCGCTGAGTTTGAGCCAGCTCCTTGCAAGCCACTCGAGACCTCCAACCGAAAATTGCCGTGAAGCTGCTCACCCTCGCCCGCGACCTGCAGCGCCGGAAAGCCCGTGAGCGGCAGGGATGCTTCGTGGCGGAAGGTGTGCGTTTGGTGGAGGCGTTGCTCGCCTCGCCACTGGTTGCGGTAGGGCTTCTGGTCACGGAGTCGTTGACCAGCGAACCGCGTGGCACGGCGCTGCGGGGATTGGCCGAGTCGCTGGGGATATCGGTGAAGGAGGTGACCAGTGCCGAGTTGGAGAGCGCCGCCAGCACCGAATCGCCGCAAGGGGTGTTGGCGGTCGCCGAAATCCCGGATCGTCGCCTCGAAGTGCCAGGTGCCGGTCCGGCCCGCTACCTGCTGTTGGACGCCATCCAGGACCCCGGGAATGTCGGCACCATCGTGAGAACAGCGGCCGCGTTTGGGGTGACCGCCACCATTTCCCTGCCGGGAACCGTTGACCTCTGGAATGCCAAGGTCGTCCGTAGCTCGATGGGGGCTCTGTTCGTGCACCACGTGCCAACAGCGAGTTGGGAGGAGGTCTCGGCGTTTTGCGACGCCCATGACATCGCCTGTTGGGCGGCGGACGCGGACGGTCTCGTGATCGACTCGTCGGAAGAATTGCGTCGGGATGTGCTGCCCGCTCGGCTCGCGCTCGTGGTCAGCAACGAAGGTGCAGGGCTGTCGACAGACGTTGTGGCACGCACGTCGCGGCGTGTGGCAATTGGCATGGCGCCGAACATCGAGTCGCTGAACGTGGCGGTGGCCACCGGTATACTGCTGCATGCATTGCGTCCAGGCTGACGTCGGGACACTCGCAGGCAGAACTTTCTACTCATGATGCTTCCACTCACTTCCGAATTCACGGCCTTGGTGCTGCTGCCGATCTTTGCGATCGGCGCCTCCATTGGCTCGTTCCTGAATGTCTGCATCGCGCGCTGGCCGGCCGAGCTGAGTGTGGTCACGCCGCGATCGCGTTGCCCCAAGTGCGAGCGACCCATCTCGTGGCATGAGAACATCCCCGTCATCAGCTGGCTGCTGTTGCGTGGAAAGTGCCGAGGATGCGGTCTGCCGATTTCGATGCAGTACCCCGCTGTGGAACTGCTTGTGGCGGTTGGCTGGGTGGCCTGTGTGGTCGCATTCGGGGTGACACTCGAAGCGCTTCGCGTGGCACTCTTCGGCACGATTCTCCTCGGGATCGCCGTCACCGACGCCAAGCACTACCTCATTCCCGATGGATTCACCATTTCCGGGCTGGTGTTGATGCTCGGCATGGCGGTGGCCAATTTTTTCGTCGGCGACGCAACGCAGTTCGCCACGCCATGGCCGGCACTGCTTGGTGCCTGCGTTGGCGCCGGCGCCATCACCATTATCGGATGGTTGGCTGAAGTCGCCATGAAGCGTGAGGCGATGGGGTTTGGCGACACCACGTTGATGGCCGTGGTTGGTGCGGCGCTGGGTCCGGAGCGAGCACTGCTGACCATCATCGGCGGCGCCTTCGTGGGCGCGGTGTTCTTTCTGCTGATCGTGGGACCGGTGGTCTGGGTGCGCAGTAAGCGGGAGGGCACGGACTTCGAGTTCCCCGATGTGCCCTTCGGCGTGTTCCTTGCGCCAGCCGCGCTGCTGGCCTTGCTTTGGGGAGATCACCTTATCGTCTGGTATGTGCAGCGCGCTTTCCCCACGTGAACCGCACCTCAATACTTTTCGCACCAATTCGCCGCAGCGTTACTCGGCGCCCAACATCGCCCGTCGTCACCGCACTCGCGGTGGTGTGCGTCGCTGCCGCGTTGCTCAGCACGATCGCCTGCGGCGACCGTCGCCCCAAAGGGACGGGGCCGTATGCCGATCTCGTAGCCAATGCCGTACCCAGGATCGAGCAGCAGCTCGGCCTCACCTTCAAGTCGCCGCCCACGCTCGAAACGCGATCGCGTGACGAGGTCGCGACGTTCGTCATGCGGCAGCTCACCAGCGACCGGGCGAAATCGCAAATCGACGGACAACAGCGCGCGTATCGCGTGCTGGGGCTGTCGCCTGATACGCTGGAGCTGGGCGCGCTGCTCCAGCGATTACTTGAGGAGCAGATCATCGGCTACTACGATCCGCGCGCCAAAGTGCTGTACGTGGTGGACGGCGCGCCCAAGGCGTTGTTGCAACAGACGGTCACGCACGAGTTGGTGCATGCGCTGCAGGATCAGTACATCAAGATCGATTCCATTCAGGCGCAGACCGACGATGCCGATGCGCAAGGCGCGGCACAGGCCGTTCTGGAAGGACAGGCGGTGTACACGCAACTGCTGGTGGATCCGAATTCCGGCCCGATGATCCGGATGCCCGGCGGATGGGATCGCGTCCGCGATGTCATTCGCGATGGGCAGGGTGGGATGCCGGTGTTCGCATCGGCGCCGCGCGCCGTGCGGGAGGGACTGCTGTTCCCGTATCTGGGTGGCGCCGATTTTGTGCGTCGCTTTGCGGACAAGCGACCCATGAAGGAACTGCTGACCGATCTGCCGATCTCCACACGCCAGATTCTCAACGATGCGGCGTATTTCACCGCCGACAAGTCCATGCGCGAGGTGCCGGCTGCGGTCACGTTGCCGGCACCATCAACGGGTACGGTGATCTATTCCAACAGTTTCGGTGAATTCGAAACGCGACTGATCCTTGTACAGCACTTGAAAGACGAAGTGCTGGCCCGTCGCGGTGCCAGCGGCATCGATGGTGATCGGTATGCGGTGATTCGCACGTCACAGGGCGACGCGATCGCCTGGGCCACGGTCTGGGATACGTCGGTGGATGCGGCAGATTTCATGGCGCTGCTGGCCGACGCCACGCGTCGACGATATGACATGCCGCGTCAGGTGGTCGCGGAAGGCGTGACCACGCGTAAACTCGACGTGCCGGTCGGCAAGACGCATGGCGCGCGCATTGTGACGCTGTCAGTGGAACAGCGCGACGGTCGACCCGTAGTATTTTTCATGGACACTCCAGCGGGTATCAGCGCGTTGTTGATCGATCCGGCGCGCCTCACGATCGGTCGCTGAGCGCATGACGTCGGTGCACACGACGCCGTTGGCGCTGCGCAGTACGCCCGACGACGAGATCAAGCGGGTCCGCCTGGTACGCATGAAGCAGGTCGCGACGGCGATGTTGGTGGCGGTTGCGTTGCTGTTTGTGGTAGCCCGCCTGTACGAATCGCGCTTCCCGTGGGTTGGATATGTGCGTGCGTTCGCCGAAGCGGCGATGGTTGGTGGCATCGCCGATTGGTTCGCCGTGACCGCGCTGTTCCGGCATCCCATGGGTATTCCGATCCCGCATACGGCGATCGTTCCTGCGCGCAAGGATCGCATTGGAACCGCTCTGGGCAATTTTGTTCAGCGCAACTTTCTCACACGCGAAGTAGTGGCCAGCAAACTGGCGGCAATGAAGTTGGGTGAGCGAGCCGCGACGTGGCTTTCACAGCCCGAGAACAGCCGTCGTCTCGCGCGCCATGTCGCGCGTGGCCTCACGGGCGCCGCTGGCGTGATGCGCGATGACGACGTGCAGCAGTTGGTCGATCGCGGCATCGTGTCGCGACTGCGCACAGTGCGCGTGGCCCCGCTGCTGTCGCGAGTGTTCGGTCTGCTCACCGCCGGCGGACGTCATCAGACGCTGCTGGATGATGCGCTGCGCCTGGCGGCGAAGTTCCTGGAAGAGAACGAGGATGTGATTCGGGAGCGAGTCAAGGCCGAGAGTCCCTGGTGGGTACCGGGGTCGGTCGAGGACAGACTGGGTGACCGCGTCGTGAATGGTGTGGAGAAGACACTCGTGGCCGTGGCAGCCGACCCCGATCATCCGCTTCGCCGCCGCTATGACGAAGCCGTTGACCGTTTTGTGGTGTCGCTGCGCGAAAATCCCGATGTCATCGACAAGGCAGAACAAATCAAACTCGAATTACTGGCGCATCCAGCCGTGAACGATTTTTCACGCAGCGTTTGGAACGACGTGAAATCGCGATTAGCCGGCTACGCTGAGCGGCTCGCGGAAGACGTCGAGGCCGAGCCGGACCAGGTTGAGCGTTGGCTTACTGGGCTGGGTCAAAAGGTGCTCGCCGACCCCGAACTGTCGGCCAAGGTGAACGGTTGGGTGGTGGAGTTGGTGACCTATGCGGTGGAACAGGCGCGCGAAGAAGTGGCCAAACTGATCGCCACCACGGTTGGGGCGTGGGACGCGAACGCGACGTCGCGCAAAATCGAACTCCAGATCGGTCGCGACCTCCAGTTCATTCGGATCAATGGGACGCTGGTGGGCGGAATGGTTGGCGTGATCTTGTATGTCATTGGGCAGCGCTTGTAGTGAGTTCGGTTGGCTGAAGCAAAGCGCCTCCAACAAAGCTTTTGAACCGCAGGGTTCGCAGGGGACGCGGGGGAAAAAAACAATTCAAAAACACTGAAAAATGTTTGGTAAAGAGCTGTCAGCCCGCTCGGACTGCCTCTGCGACCCCTGCGCTCCCTGCGCTTCGAAATCAGGTGTGTCGCTAACACCGCTCCAGCGGCAAGAATCGCCGATGCTGCGTTGTGTCCACATACCCGATCAACTGTGGCGTTGTAGCGACAATACAGCACATTGCAGCAACAAAGAGTCACTATTGCAAAATGCAAACCGTTGCTATTGAACAGGTTACCTCGGTGAGAAATCATCAGCGAACTGGACCATTCATTGCGATTGACCCTCGCGTCCGGAGGATCTTTCGCAAACTCGATGAAAGGAGGTTCGATGAAGAAGTCCCATTTGGTTCGTCTGTTGGCGTCGGTGGCACTCGTCGCCACGCCACTGGCAACGCAGGCGCAGACATCGTTTGTCGCATCGCGGGCGTCGATGAGCGGGTCACTGTTGAACTGGAACACGATTTACGGACCAAGCGGTACCAACGTCGGTGCCGGGTTCACTGCGACCGGCCTGGCCGGGCTTACACTCAGCACCACCGGTCCAAGCAGCGTTCAGGTACTCAACCAAGGGAGCGGCTGGAGCGGAGGCTTTCTCGGTGGTGAACCCGTGCTGTACAGCTCGGGAAGTCCGGGCGCATTGTCGCTGCTGTTCAACGCCGACATTTTCGGTCTCGGCGCGAATCTCCAGAGCAACTTTTTCGGAAGTTTTACCGGAACCGTCAAAGCGTACAGCGCCGCCAACGCACTGCTCGGTTCGTACGACGTGAACGGTGTCAGCAATTCCAATGGTGATGGATCACAGCCGTTCCTGGGCATCCGCAACGTGGCCGGCATGCGACGGGTCACATTCGAAGTGTCCGGTTCGATTTCGGACTTTTCGCTTGGTCTGAATCAGGCCACGATCGAGACGACGTCGAACACGACGGTGCCGGAGCCGAGCACCTATCTGCTGATGGCGTCGGGATTGGCAGCGATCGCGGCCATTCGCCGTCGTCGGCACGTAACCACACGGTAGGCGCGACGCAGCACGCTCCAACCACACACGCACAACACCTCGTCACGAACGCTCGACCGCGTTCCTGACGAGGTGTTGTGCGTTGCAGTGCGCGCCCGACGCGGTGCGTTACGAATCGCCCTTGGCGAGCATCCGATCTCTCGACACGTTGCGCCGACCCGGCCGTACATCCGCCGGATCATGCGACACCGGCGCGCTGTCGGCGTGCTGCGCGTGGGGCAGCGGCAGCAACGCCAGGTGAAACACTTCGTCCATCGTGCTGGCAAAGGTGAAAGCCATCTTGTCGCGTACCTCCTGCGGCACATCGCGCACGTCCTTCTCGTTTCCCTTCGGCAAAATCACTTCGCGCAGTCCGGCGCGGTACGCCGCCAGCACCTTTTCTTTCACGCCACCAATCTCCAGCACCTTGCCGCGCAGCGTGACCTCGCCAGTAAGTGCGAGATCGCGACGCACAGGACGGCGTGAGAGTGCACTCGCCAACGCCAGCGTCACGGCGATGCCCGCTGACGGTCCGTCTTTCGGAATCGCACCGGCGGGGAAGTGCAGATGCAGATCGGCCTCGCGAAATTCACCATCGCCGATACCGAGTGGCGTAGCGCGCGAGCGGACGAACGAAAACGCTGCGTCCACCGACTCGCGCATGACTTCACCAAGTTGACCGGTGACGGTCAGCTTGCCGGTACCAGGCATGCGCAGCGCCTCGATGGTCATGAGGTCCCCTCCCATGCTGGTCCAGGCCAGTCCCGTCACCGCGCCAATCTCGGGTTCCTGCTCGGCTTCCTCGTTGCTGAACCGTGGTGCACCCAAAATTTCTTCGATGCGCGCCAGTGACATCTCCCACATGGCATCGTTGCCATCGGCCTTGGCCCGGGCCCGCTTGCGCAGCAGCGAGGCCAGCGAGCGCTCGAACGTGCGAAGCCCTGCTTCGCGAGAATAGCGACTGGTGATGAAGCCGAGCGCGGGCTCCGACACGTGAATGTCGTTGACGGTAAGCCCATGATCGGCCAACAGCCGCGGCATGAGGTAGCGCTGGGCGATTTCGACTTTCTCCTCGATGGTGTAGCCCGCAATGCGAATCACCTCGAGCCGGTCCCGCAACGGCCCGGGGATGTCGTGCAGGCTGTTCGCGGTGCAGATGAACAACACCCCCGACAAATCAAACGGCAGATTCAGGTAGTGATCGACAAAGCTCGAGTTTTGTGAGGGGTCCAGGACCTCCAGCATGGCGGCAGTGGGGTCGCCCGAATTGCCGCCGTTGGTCATCTTGTCGATCTCGTCGATCATGATGACGGGATCACGCACGGCCACGCGCCGCAGCGCTTGCAGCAGCAATCCGGGCATCGCGCCCACATAGGTGCGACGATGTCCGCGAATTTCCGCCTCATCACGGACACCGCCCACCGATATGCGATAGAACTCGCGACCGATCGCCTTCGCGATCGCCTCACCGAGTGACGTCTTGCCGGTTCCCGGCGGTCCGACGAAGCAGAGTATCGGCCCGGTGGGGTCGCCGCCACGAAGCTTGCGCACGGCGAGATATTCGGTGATGCGCTCCTTCGCTTCATCGAGACCATAGTGACGATCTTCGAGCGACGCTTCGACTCGCGAGATCGTGATTTCCTGATCGTCGGCGGTGCGCGCATTCCATGGCAGCGCCAGCACCCAATCCAGATACGTGCGCAGCACCTGATATTCGCTGGAGGCCGGCGACAGCATGCGCAGTCGCTCGGTTTCGCGCCGCGCTTCGTGCAACACTTTCTCGGGGAGTCCGGCCTCCTCGATCTTGCGCAGCAGCTCGACCGATTCTTTCTCGTTGGGATCGGATTCGCCAAGCTCGGATTGAATCGCGCGCAATTGCTGGCGCAGATAGAACTCCCGTTGGTGCTGTTCGATCTTGATTTCTGTCTGCTTCTTTACGTCGTCCATGACGCGCGCCCGCGCCACCTCGCGCTCGAGCCGCGACAGGATAAACCGAATGCGCTGGCCGATGTCGAGGCGTTGCAGCACCTCCTCCTTGTCGATGATGCGGAGATTCATGTTCGTGGCCGCGAGGTCGGCAAACCGCCCCGGATCGGACACATTCATCTTGAGAATCTGCGGTACTTCACTGGGGATGCGGTCCACCAGATCGGCCAGCGTTTCCGCTGCCGTCACCGTTCGGGCCACCAGTTCATCCAGTTCCGATGCATCCGCCGGTGTTTCCCGCGCCCCCTGCACGCGCGCAATGGCAAACGGTGTCACCTGGTCGATCGCGTCAATCGTGATGCGCCGCAGTCCCTGCAAGGTGATTTGAATCGTCTCACCTGGCAGGTTGATGCGTTCGTGTACGCGGGCCGCGACACCCACGCGTCCGACGAACTTGTGCGGATCCACGGCGTCGTCGCCGTCGCTGGAGGCCACGACCAGCGCGACCACCAGACCGGACTCTTCGTGGGCGCGCAGCAGGGCCAGGTTCTCCGACGCGCCCATTTGCACGGCGATGGTTCCCAACGGGAACACGATCGTGGAGCGCAACGCCATCAACGGCAACGTTGGCGGGAGTTCAGCGCGGAGAATTTCTTCTTTCCGCTGGCCGCGGGGCATCGCGATGGCCGGGAAACGCGGATTGGTGAGCGGCACAGGCTGGGAGAGAGGGTGGTGATCGGGTCCGTCAGGGCAATTTATTGTGCCGTGGGTCACAGGAAACGCGTGTTTCCGACGCAAGTTGCGCTCGCGGTGGCCCCTTTCGTCACCCCCCGGGCACAAAGATATCTGACGCGCAGGGTGTGTCGGTCCGGTTGTACCGATCGACGGTGAGCATTAGCCTTTCACTATGTTCGACGAACTCTCAGACAAACTCGGCAACGTCTTCGCCAAGCTGCGTGGCCGCGGCGTGTTGACCGACGCCGATATCAAGGACGGCTTGCGCGAGGTCCGCCGCGTCCTCCTTGAAGCCGATGTGAATTTCGCCCTCACCCGTGAGTTCCTCGAACGGGTTGAGAAAAAGGCTGTGGGCGTATTGCAGATCAAGTCGATCCAGCCGGCACAACAGCTTGTCAAGATCGTGCACGACGAGCTGACGGCGATGTTGGGTGAGCGCCGTGAGGGGCTCAAGATCAGCACGGTCCCGCCGACGATCGTGATGATGGTTGGGTTGCAGGGCTCGGGCAAAACCACCACGGCCGGCAAGCTCGCGCGTCGGTTGATGGCCGAGGGCAAATCCACGAGACTCGTGGCCGCCGATGTGTACCGCCCGGCCGCCATCGATCAGCTTGAGACGCTGGGCCACGCGCTCAACGTGCCCGTGTATGCCGATCGCACGACGCAGGACGTGGTAAAGATCGCCAAGGCTGGCATCGATCAGGGTGTCCGCGCACGCGAGCGTGTGGTGATCGTTGACACGGCGGGTCGACTGCAGATCGACACCGGCATGATGGACGAGCTCAAGCGCCTCAAGGCGGCGATCAAGCCCGACGAGATTCTGCTTGTCGCCGATGGCATGACAGGTCAGGAGGCGGTGAAGATCGCACAGGGATTCGACGCGGCCCTGAATATCACGGGTGTGATTCTGACCAAACTGGACGGCGATGCGCGCGGCGGTGCCGCGTTGTCGATTTACGGAGTTCTCAAGAAGCCCATCAAGTACATCGGTGTGGGCGAGAAACCCGATGCGCTCGAGGAGTTCCATCCCGAACGCATGGCGGGACGCATTCTCCAGATGGGCGACATCGTGTCGCTGGTAGAGAAAGCGCAGGAGTCGTTTGATGCCGTTGAAGCGAAGAAGCTGGAGAAGAAGGTTCGCAAGGAAGGCATGGACCTCGAGGACTTTCTGTCGGCAATGCGACAGATGCAAAAACTCGGGCCGATGGAAAACCTGCTCAAGATGCTGCCCGGCGTGAACAGCAAAATGCTGAAAGACGTGAACATGGACCCGAAGCGCATGAAGCACATCGAAGCCATTGTGCTTTCGATGACCCCGCAAGAGCGCAAGAAGCCGGAAATTCTCAACGGTTCACGTCGCGCGCGAATCGCCAAAGGCTGTGGGCGGCCGGTACACGAGATCAACAAACTGTTGGATCAGTTCCGCGAGATGCAGAAGATGATGAAGAAAATGAGTGGCGGGGGCGGGAAAGGCGGCGCGATGCCACGGATGCCGTTTGGCGGGGGTGGCGGCGGCGGGATGTTCGGGATGCGGTAACGGAGACCGGTGATGACGGCATCATCGATTCGGCATCAGGAGCAGGAGGCAGCGCGCGTCATGGCCAGTCTGACCACGGAGGCGCTGGGTGATCGACTTCGTCGGGCTCGCACCCGTCAGGGGCGGTCCATTCGCGAACTGGCCGACGCGGCGGGACTGTCCAAATCGTCGATTGTGCGTCTGGAGCAGGGCGGCGGCACGTATCCCATGACAATCGTGAAGGTGTGCGCGGCGCTCGGACTGCACGTTGCGCGGCTGCGCGATCCCGATGGCGTGGGCGATGACCGCATGGCCGTGCATCGATTGGGCGACGACCGATGGTACGATCTCACCGATTTCGGATCAGGGCCATTGGGCGGTGTCGATCGACCGCTGACTGGTGAAGAGCGTGCCGAACTGGCGCGCCATGGTGTCGCCGTGCCCATTGTGGTGCTCGCGTCGCGACTGACAGACGGTCAGCTGATGTCGAACGTCATGGAGCTGTACGCGCCCAGTGAAACCCGCGAGCATCCGGGCGAGGAGTTCGTGTACGTGTTGGACGGGGCCGCGAAAATTACCGTCGGCCTGGCTGTGGTGACGCTGATGCGCGGCGAGAGCATGGTATTTCGCAGCGTCGAGCCACACACCTATGCGCCGGTGGAGGGTTCGACACTCCCGGCGCGACTGCTGATGGTTCGACTGGACGAGCGCGTGCAGGCGCCGTAGCACATGGTCATGTCATGGCGCTCGACAGGAGATCCTCGACGCCAAGTGCTGTCGCCCAGTGCCGCAGGTATCCCACGTCCAAAGCACTCCGATTCAGCGCGATGAGTTGGCGGACGTCGCGACGTTGTACATCCGACGACTCGCCGCCCAGCCGGTACCACCGCAGCTTGGCCAGCAGGATGTCTTCCACACTCGATACGCGGAGTGACTCCGTCGCGCCGGGGATCTCAATCGTGACCGCGCGATCAAGGGCCGACCGATTGAATGGGCTGTCACAGGGAAAGAGATCGACTTTGAGATACGTCGTCCGATGGATCAGGTTGAAACTGGTGCCCGCCGCCAGCGCGGACATCGCTTGCTCGGCGTCGGCCACAAACGCTTTATCCAAGTCGCGCATCAGTGCGGGTAGCGCAGACGTCGTAATCGCGGCAACGAGATCGATATCTGCCGTGGCGCGGAACTCTCCGTGTACGCTGCTGGCGAATGAACCAGTGATGTAGTAAGGGATCGCGTGGTGGCGCAGCGTCGCAATTACCGCGTCAACGACATCAATCAGGTCGCTCGTGTCACTCACTTCGATGAGCGCTCGCCGCTCGGAAAGACGCGGCCACGTCCGCGCCGTATAACTGTGTCAGGAATCGATCGACGACCGCCGCCTCACCGCACGAGCCTGCGTGCAGCCGCGCGCCCTGCCACGCAAGCTGACGCACGTATACGGAGAGTGAGAGTGCCCGAACGAACCGTTCAGACGGCGAGAGCCGCCCGATCATCGTCAGCAGCGTATCACGGGTTCCCGCGTCAGAATCAGTCATGACGCCGAAAGATAGCTTCCTGAGCGTGGGCGCATGCAAATCCGTCGCGGTGTAGACGCACGAGCGAGTGCAGGCGCCGTAGTTGATGCGGTTTTGTTCAGCCGATCAGCGCGTCCAGCCCTGGCCAGGCTGCCAGGTTGTAGCGCACCAGCACACCCAGATAGTGCAATCCGTTGTCGCCATGCTGCTCTTTCACCAACGCGGCGGCGCGCGCGACGGCCTCGGCATTCGCGTATGGTGGCTCGGTACCTTCGGGGATCACCCCATTCTCGTGCGTCACGCCGGCAGCATCGAGAAACGCGATCTGGATGGCCGGTTCAAGGTCCACATACAGCAGCTGCAGCAGCTCCAGTTCATCCTGTGCGTTTTCCGCGTTCAATCGCACGACTTCCCTGGCCAGACGCTCAGCCGACCAGGCCATCACCGTTGCCGCGCGAAACCCGCCACCCTTGGCGACCAGGCGTTGAGCGTACAACGCACGCGTTCCCTTGAAATTGGCAATGGCGTGTTGCACGAGCGCGACTCGGCGCGTGGCAGGGAGCGCGCGGTAGAGCGACGATGGAGACATGGCCAGCAAGGTAATCGGCGGGCGGCGCGGTGTCTTGCATCACGGTCTGGAATCTGCGTTTTCTGTGGGAGAGAGAGGCTCGCCACGTCCACCTTGGTTTACTGCCCGGACGATTCGATTCACGTCGCAGGTGGCTTGATCTCGGTGAGGAATCGCTCGCTACCAAGCGCCGCGCCCAAGTCCGGGGGCAGCCCCGACACGCGTCTATCTTATGGGTTCTTCGGGAAAATCCTCACGTGCACGCTCCCGCCGCTCCCCCCCCCAGGCTCTCAAAACCCGCACAATCACCCGCCCGAAATCCCGAAGAGCCTGAATACAGAAGTCTTACCGCAAATGTGCCTGCCTTTGATGCACGCGTTTTACCCACACGATTCCACGAAGAGCCATCGTATGGTTGTTCATGATCGCACACAACGTTCGGCCGAACCATGCCGTCCTCAATGTGAGGAGGCTGCATCAGGTCTTGAAGCCGAGCGACTTCGCGACAGCGCGCTGACGAGTGTCGAGGGTAAGGAACGTGAGTGCGCTCGGCTCGGCGGAATAGTAAAGCGCTGACGCGAGGTGAAGGCAGTCGGCGCCGCGCACGTCGCCCGCGTCCAAAACCTGGTCAATCTCCACTGAGAGCGAACGGTCCGGAACGATCCACATCACACGCTGCGTCAGTGCATCGTCAACAGGCCGTGATTCGCGCCGAAGCGTCGATCTGAGTTCGGCATCAAGCAGTGGTGAGGCCGCAACACGCTCGAATGTCGTCAAGCGCCGTGCCAATTCCGTCGCATTACGCTCGTCCAGGGCGATCGCCACCAGGAACGATGTATCAACGTACGCCGCGCTCATTCGTTCCGGTCATCGAGAAACCGCTGCAGTCCGCCGGGAGCATGCTTCCCAGGTTTGATGCGTGCTTTGGGATTCTTCGCCGGGATGAGCGTACCGTTCGCTACCATCTCAAGGTACCGCGCTTCTTGCCGCTGGTCGGGCGTCATCAGTCCTTGATTCGGCACCTTGTCGACCGGTCGAATCTCCACCGCCGGTTCGCCGTGAACGGTTACGATTACGGAGGCACCTTCTCGCACCTGTCGCACGATTGCCGACAGGTGCGCCTTCGCCTCGTACAGCGAATAGGTTTTCTTCTTCATTCCAGAATTCTAGTCTGACTAGTCAGTCTAGTAAATACACGCACGGCCTTCAGCTCCGTTCGGATCGAGCCAGCGGAGGGTGTCGCGGTTGAAACGCCTCGATGATTGATGCCTTTGGCTGCGCCCGTGATCTTACCCCGACGCGCGCTACGCGGCGGCGGCCGGTGCAGGGCCGGCGTCGACGAGTTGTTTGGAGACGGGATCGATTATCACGTTGAGTCCTTCGAGCGTGCGCGAGCCAAGTAGCACGAGATCGTTGGGTTCGCCAAAGACGACATCATCGGCGGTGGCGAGAGGTCCGACGTGCAGCATCGCCACGCCAACCCACCGCTCGATCACCTGACCGCTGGCTTGTCGGAATCGTGCGACGCGTTCGCGCTCGATGCCAAGGGCCTCCAACTCGGTGGCGGGAATCCATGACAGCTCGGATCCAGTGTCAACAAGTAGTCCACCGAGCCGCCTTCGGACTCCTCGGCGCGCGATATTCTCGATCTCGACTTGAATGCGGAACGTTCCCATATCGGACATGTTAGCTCCTGAGTGGCGAGATGCCATCATCATATCACGGCGGCCCCCATCACAACACCGCTCGTCCGACACAGTCCATTTTGGTATACTACCCGGGCAGTTCGATTCACGTCGCACGTCCGCCCTATCGGTTGGTCAGTCGAATCGGGCTGACCGGATTCATCCCCTCAACTCTTCGCGAATCATGAGATCTACTCGCTCCGCTGCTGCTCGTATCGTCGCTTTGACACTGATGTCGGCCGCTCCGGTGGCAGCCTTCGCCCACGGCGGCATGAACATGTCCGCGCAGAGCGCCAAGCAGCCTCCCGCCTCACCGCGCGACTCACTGAAGGTCACAATCGCCGGTGCCGAGCTGTCCGTGAACTACGGTCGTCCCTCAAAGCGTGGCCGCGAGATTTTTGGCGGCTTGGGCGACATGAAGTGGGGCATGGTGTGGCGCATGGGTGCCAACGAGGCCACCGCCTTCACCACCAGCAAGGCGCTGCAGTTTGGAACGGCAACAGTACCCGCTGGCAAGTACACACTGTTTGCGAAGCTCGATCAAGGTGGCAAATGGGAGTTGATCGTGAGCAAGCAGACCGGCCAGTGGGGAACGGCCTACGACGCGGCGCATGATCTGGTGCACATCCCGATGACCGTGACGGCGCTCCCGGCAATCGTTGAGCAGATGACGCTTGCCGTAAAGCCCAGTGGGAAGGGTGGGGAGCTGTCGATGGAGTGGGACAAGACCCGCGCAGCGGCCGCCTTCACGGTCAAGTAGGCTGTTCCGGTTGAGCGACGAGTCCCAAGGGTCGGGTGGGTACGCGCAGTAGCGCCCGCTGCCCGACTATCGCTAGGTTTAAAGGCTGTCCCTCGCCCGCTGGATCGCGGGCCCTGAGTGCGCTCCGGAAACACCGGACGCGCGATGAGCTCAGGAACGGTGTCGAGCACGTTCGCGTCCGATGCCGCCAGTACTCCATTGCCAAAGGACCTCGAGATGGCCGTTCGTATTCGTCTCCGCCGTGAAGGGCGGAAAAAGACCCCGATGTACCGCATTGTTGTTGCCGACTCGACCGCTCCTCGCGATGGCCGCTTTATTGAGATCATTGGCCAGTATCAGCCGCGCGGTGGTGGCGAGAACGCGTTGAATCTCAAGATCGATCGCGTGCACCACTGGATGAACGTCGGTGCGTTGCCAACCGATACGGTGCGCTCGCTACTGCGTCGCGCGGGTGTCATGAAGTCGCGCCATGAAGCGCGTCTGGCCACGAAACTGCAGGCCAAAGCGGTCGACATGCCGAACACCGAGGCCTGATCTGGTCGAGTACGCGGTGGTGGGCCGAGTGCGTCGCGCGCATGGTGTGCGTGGTGCGTGGGCCATCGAACCCCTGACCAGTGCGCCGGACGTGGTTTTCGCGTCCGGCGCTCTCATTTACGCGGGCGATCGGGCAGGTTCGATTTCGACCAGCGCCGCTGATGTGCCGATGGCGCTCACGATTGTCGATGGTCGGCGCATGAACAAGGAATGGCTGGTGCGCGTTCGCGACGTGACGGACCGCGATCAGGCCGACCTCTGGCGCGGGCGCTATCTGTTCGCTGATGTAGCGCGCCTTCCCGAGCCCGATCCCGATGACGTTCTCATCTCGGCGTTGATCGGCATGCAGGTGGATGTGGTGGGCCAGGGAACCGTGGGCCATGTGCGCGATGTGTACGAGGCGCCGCAGGGTTTGCTGCTGGAAGTGGAGACCGCCACGGGTCGGCCCCTGGTGCCTTGGCATCCGGACATCATTGAACGGGTGGACGACGTGGCGCGGGTGATCGTGCTGAAGCCGCTCGAAGGGTTGCTGGAGTAGCTTTGGCTCCATGTTGCGCATCAACATCGTCACGCTCTTTCCCACGTTCTTCACGGCGCCGCTGGCGCTGAGTATTCCCGCGAGGGCAGCGGGAACGGGGCGCGTGTCGTATCGCGTGGTGGACCTGCGGGACTTCACGCACGACCGCCATCGCACGGTGGATGACTATCCCTTTGGCGGCGGGCCGGGCATGGTGATGCAACCTGCACCGTTTTTCGAGGCGGTGGAATCACTGCGGACCGCTGCACCCATCGTGCTGTTGTCACCGCGTGGCAAGCGTTTCGCCCATGCCGACGCCGAACGCTTTGCCGAGGGCGCCGAACTGACATTGCTGTGCGGTCACTACAAGGACGTGGACGAGCGCGTGGCGCAGCATCTCGCCACGGAGGAGTTATCACTGGGTGACTTCGTACTGAGCGGAGGTGAACCTGCCGCGCTGGCCATCGTCGACGCGGTGGTGCGCCTGCTGCCTGGTGCGATGGGCGACATTGAGAGCGCGCGCGGTGATTCGTTTTATGATCGCGGGATCAGCGCACCCAGTTACACACGACCGGCGGACTTTCGCGGGCTGACGGTGCCTGCGGTGTTAGTCGGTGGCAACCACGCGAAGGTGTCGGCGTGGCGCGATGCGCAGAGTCTTGAGCGGACGCGTGAGGCCGAGGGGCGGGATCGGCAGGCGTGGATGGAACGCGAGGCGTTGATCGCGGTGCGGGAGGCAGCGATCGCCGAACGGGATCGGGTCGAGGCAGAGAAGGCGGCCAGGAAGGCGCGCAAACGCAAATACCCAGGATGATCATGCATTCGATGCGTCTGTTGCTGGTCTCGGTGCTGATGACCGTTGCTCCGCACGTAGTGGTGGCGCAGACGCCGTCTGCGGAGGGGGTGGTGGCTATCAAATGTCCGTTAATTCCGCTGCCGGCTGAGGCGGCGAGTGCGAACGCAACGCGCTTTTCGTTTATCGTGTATGGCGATACGCGCGGCCGACGCGACGGGGTTGATCCGCAGTACGAGCATTCGCTGGTGGTGGAATCGATGCTGGCGACCATCGGGTCACTAAAGAACGGTCCCGACGCGGTGCGTTTCGTGCTGCAGAGTGGCGATGCGGTGGTGAACGGTCGCGATCCGAAACAGTGGAACGTGAGTTTTGTAGGTCTGATCAATCGGCTCACCACCGAAGCGGGCGTGCCGTACTATCTCGTGCCGGGCAATCACGATGTCACTGCGGCGGGCGATCCCCAACGCGGGACGCCAGGTTGGTCTCAAGAACTATCTCCAAGCCGTGTCGGGATTGATACCGGCCGATGGCGCCACCCGTCGGCTGACCGGCTATCCCTCGTATGCGTTCGGTTACGGCAACGTGTTCGTTCTCACATTGGATTCGAACATCGCGGCTGATTCCACGCAGTTCGCGTGGGCACGCGCGCAACTGGAAGGCCTCGATCGCAAACGGTACACGCACATCGTGGCGTCATTCCATCATCCCGCGTATTCGTCGGGTCCGCATGGTGCCGCCGTGGTGGAAGGCCCAACGGCGGCCATTCGCGCCCGGTACATGCCGTTGTTCCGCCAGCACAACGTCGAGCTGATCGTCACGGGTCACGAGCACCTTTTCGAGCATTGGGTGGAACGCTACTCAGATGCCCGCGGGGCGCGTCGGCGTCTTGATCAGATTGTGACGGGTGGCGGCGCGCCGCTCTACAGCTATCAAGGGGAACCCGACCTGCGACAATACATCGCTGCTGCCGGTACGGACTCCGTTCGCATGCAGCATCTGGTGCGACCGGGGATGGAGCCGGGTGACAACGCGTACCACTATGTGGTGGTGCACGTGGACGGCGCTCGTCTGTGGCTGGAGGTGGTGGGTATCGATTGGGGACGGGGATACCAGCCGTACAAGAGTACGCGGACCACCTTGCCGGATGTGCCGCCTTCCTGATGCGCTACGCCTTGATGCGCGTGCCCTTGACCGGCGACGGATCTCGCGGCGGCATGGGCATGCTGGGGATTTCGCGCGCGATTCCCCCGGTGATTGTGTCGCCGGTGGATTGAAGCGTCCAGGTGGTAATGGCTTCTGCCGCGTGCATTTGGCCGTCCATGTTGAGCTGCACGGTTTGCTTTTGCTCGAACACGGCAAGGCCATTGATGATGCGACCGCCCAAAATGGCAGCGGGTGTCGCGGTGCCGTCAGGGCGAGGCGGCTGTTCAAGGGTGGCCAACAACGAGTCGCCCGACACGATGATGGCAATGGTTCCCTTGGCCATGATGTTGGTGACCACGTCATTTTCAACCCGCTGGCCGCGGGCGAATTCGATTTCCCATTTCCCCACAATCGACGATGCCGACTGCGCGGCGGCGCGGGTGAACCCGCCCGACATGGCCAGGGAAAGCACGGCAACGATGACACGTCGATTCATGGGATTTGCCCAGATGTGAGGAGGGGGGGAACAATGCGTGTTGATGGGTCACGCGGCTGCTGGCGATGGTTGCCGACCGGTGCGACCGGTGCGGTATTCTTTCTCACATGACCAGAACGAGTGACGTACTGATTTGCGGCGCGGGGATTGCCGGGGTTGCGACCGCGCATGCGCTGGCGCTGTGCGGCGTGAGGAATATCACGCTGGTGGACGAGTTGCCGCCACTCACCCTCACCAGCGACAAGTCGTCGGAGGCGTACCGCAATTGGTGGCCGGGGCCGGACGACGCGATGGTGCGGCTGATGAATCGCAGCATCGATCTGTTGGAACAGTGGGCGGAGCGCAGCGACAACCGCTTCCAGCTGAATCGCCGGGGCTACCTGTACGCGACGGCCGATGCGGCCAAGGCCGAGCAGTTTCTGGCCGACGCGCAGTTGGCAGCGCGGCAGGGTGCTGGCGGCCTGCGTGTGTATCGCAGTGCGTCAGACGCGGCCGCGTATCAGCCCAGCGCACACAGTGGGTATCGCGATCATCCCACGGGCGCCGACCTGTTTCTCGATCACTCGGCGATTCGGGCGCGCTTTCCGTTTTTGGCGGACAATATCGTGGCGGTATTGCACGCGCGACGATGCGGCTGGCTGAGTGGGCAGCAACTGGGCATGTACTTGCTGGAGGAGGCGCGCGCGTTAGGGGTTACGGTGTTGTCTGGGCGCGTGGAGTCGGTTGGGCTGCGGGGGGATCATGTGGACACGGTAACCATCGCCTGCACCGACGGTACGCAGTTGCGCATCGCCACGCCGGTGTTCGTGAATTGCGCCGGTCCGTTTGCCCGGCAGGTGTCGCAACTCGTGGGTATTGACCTGCCGGTGTTCTCGGAGATGCATCTCAAGGTGGCGTTCGATGACACCCTGGGCGTGATCGATCGCCATACAGGGCTGGTGATTCTCGATGATGGGCAAACGCTGTCGTGGTCGGACGACGAACGTCGGGATCTCGCATCGAGCGACGAAACGCGTTGGCTCACCGAGCCGATGCCGGCGGGTATTCACCTGCGGCCGGAAGGCTATCGACAAAGCCAAACGGTGTTGATGCTCTGGGACTACCACAGTGCCCATCGGTACGACGCGCCGGTGCTGCCGTTGCCTGAGGATGCGTTGTATCCCGAGGTCGTGATGCGCGGCATGGTGCGGCTGGCGCCGGGCGTGGAGCGGTATCTCGATCGATTGCCGCACACCAGTGTGGACGGTGGATATTACACGAAGACCGAAGAGAACCGACCGTTGATCGGTCCGCTGGCCGTGCACGGTGCGTATGTGAACGCAGCGTTGTCGGGTTACGGGCTGATGGCGGCGCCTGCGGCCGGCGAACTGATCGCGGCGCACATCACGGGCGGTGTGTTGCCGTCGTACGCTGCGGCGTTTCGCCTGGACCGGTATGCGGACCCGGTGTATCGGGCCATGCTCAACAACTGGGGGTCGACGGGGCAGCTGTAGCGTCGTCGCGCGCTCATCGCAACGCGCGCCATCTCTGTTGAAGCGCGATCAGGGCTTGGCGAACAGCGCTGTGAGTTCGATGACGAGTGGCTGCGATGCGCCAGCGGGATGCCATGTCAGGCGTTCGCGCTCGATCACCGGAAACTGCGCGTCGGGCGTCCACATCTCGACTGAGCACTCGTCGGCATCGATGATCCAGTAGATTGCCACGCCCTCATCGCGGTACACCAAGCGCTTGCCGAAACGATCATGGCGGGCGGTGGATGGGCTCAGCACTTCGGCGATGAGTGGCACATTTCGCACCTCGGCCCAACGATCGAGAACGGCGCCTTCGGGCGCCAATACAAAGACATCGGGCTGCGTGATGACGTCACGACGGCCCCATGTGAGATCGCACCCGACGTTGAACACCTCGCCGCATCCTTCTCGGTGGCAGTATTCGTGAAGGATATGTGACAGCCGCATCACGACCCGCTGGTGCCACATGCGCGGCGTCGGACTCACGACCAGTTCGCCGTACACGAGTTCGTACTTGTTCCCGTCTGATGGGAAGGCGAGTACTTCCTCCACGGTATAGTACCGATGCACGGATGCAGGCATGCCCATAAGGTCGGCTCGGCGGCGCCGAGTTCGCAAGGGGGAAGGTTGGTGGCGAAATTCACGAGGCAATGTTGCACGTTCGCCGTGAATACCCTTCACCAAATTCACGCGCCACGTTCCAATGGAACGCTGGCTAGACGCAAAGGTCGCCAAGGACGACGACGTTCTTGAACAAGAATCGCCTTTGCGTCCTTCGTGACCTTTGCGGTTGAATCGGTTTGGTATTTCTACCGCAGGGGTCGCAGTGGGCGCAGGGAACCGCACGAATTGAATTGTGCACCCCTGCGCACGCTGCGTCCTCTGCGGTTCAATTGCCGTTGGCGGTGCGGTGAGTGACCACCGCGCCATTCTGCAGTTTACGCCGAGAGCTCCGTGATCGCGCGCACCAACGTATCGAGTTCCCCGGAGGTGGTGAACAGTTGCGGCGTAATCCGCACGCCGGTCACGCCGGCCGTATCGATGGCCACCGTGAAGATGCGGTATTTGTCGAACAGGGACTTGGCCAGCGCGCTC
>JANMRE010000253.1:0-1816 GCA_031370885.1 Gemmatimonadaceae bacterium | reverse complement strand
GCGAAACGTGGCAGTGGCGCTCGGACCATTTTCAGTCGCTCAACATCGGCGACTGGTTTCGATTTGTCGACATCGACGGTGACAGCGACGCAGACCTCTTTTCGGAGATGTTGACCGGATACATCCGCGTGTGGCGCAACGAAGGTACCGTAACGTTGCCCCGTTTCGTCGCCTTGGGCGATACCGTGCGCGATGTGGATGGTCGTGCCCTCGTTGCCGATCGACAAAACATTCTCAACGCGGTGGACATTGACTGCAACGGGAAACTCGACCTGTTCATTGGACGGGTGCAGGGTGTGGTGGACCGCTACGAGCAGGAGGGACAGAGTCCCGATGGATCACCGCGCTTTCGGTTGCTGGAGGAACGCTGGCAGGGCATTGAAGTGTTGGGACCGGAGACGACCGGCGGCGCGCTGGTTCGTGACACGGGCGCGCGCGCGGGCGGACCCTACGACGCGCCGGCACTGGAGCGGCGGCATGGAGCCAACACGCTCACCTTTGCCGATGTGAACGGACAGGGTGTGCTCGACCTGTTCTGGGGTGATTTCTTCGAGGAAGGGCTGCTGCGATTCCAGAATACGGGCACGTGTGCGCAGCCCGATCTTACCGGTAAGCCGGCGCGCTTCCCGCTGGCCGGGCCCGTGCTCACGTCTGGCTACAATGCGCCGACCTTTGGCGATGTGGATGGCGATGGAATGATCGACCTGGTCATGGGCGCAATTGGCGGCGCGTTTCAACCGAGTCGTTCGGCCATCGACAATCTGTACTTCTTGCGACAGCAGCCCGGGAGCAGTTGGCGCGTGGCCACGAAGCGATTGATTCCGACCATCGATGTGGGCACCGACGCGGCACCGGTTCTGGCGGATGTGAATGGAGACGGGTTGCTGGATTTGCTTGTCGGGAGCAAGATTGCGGCGAACGATGGATCAACGGGCACCGTCACGTGGTTTGCGAATACCGGAACGACAACCGCACCGGCGTTTCGCGAACGCGGCGTGATGTCCATGCGCGGCGACTACAACTACGCACCAACGGTGGTGGATCTCGATGGTGACTCGTTGCCCGATATTGTCGTGGGAACGTGGCGTGATCGATTGCAGTGGTATGGCAACATGGGCACGCGGGCGGCGCCCGTATGGACGATGAAGGACACGGCGCTGGTCACCATCACGCGCGGTACCAACAGCACACCCACGTTTGGCGATCTGGACGGCGATGGACTGTTGGACCTGGTGATTGGTGAGGCATCGGGGACGCTGAACGTGTACCGCAACAGCGGCACGAGGAGCGCGCCATCGTTCACGCTGGTGAGTGATCACTTTCAGGACATCAAGGTGGTGCGTCGCAGCGCGCCAACGCTGGTGGACATGGATGCCGACGGCACGCTCGACTTGCTGGTTGGCGATGGGGAGGGGGCTCTGCAGTTGTGGCGCGGCGCTCACGGCGCTGGCATGATGTCGTTCGAGCGCGAGTCGTCGTTTGACGTGCGCAGTTACCCGAACGCGATGCCGGCGGTTGGCGATCTTTTCGGGAAGGGCCGGCTGGAGATTCTCGTGGGCACCGTGTCGGGTGGGGTACGGTGGTTTGAGCGTGTCCGAACGCCATAGGCTCCACCGAGACCACTTCGTCTCGAACAAATTCTTTCGTACCCTCCTTGCTCCCCTCAACGTTGGACGTGTCGATGGCTCCCTCCGCCGTACTCACCGCCCTGTCCCTGCTCGCGCTATCCGCCCCGCTCGCGGCGCAAACCCCCGACGCTATCCCGGCCAAGTACACCGCGATCGCCAACCGCATCATCGCCGCAGCCCAGGCCGAC
>JANMRE010000255.1:0-6859 GCA_031370885.1 Gemmatimonadaceae bacterium | reverse complement strand
TTTTTGTTTCACGCAGAGCAACCACTATGGCATTGTCAAATGCCTTGCCCGGAGCGTGAGAGTTTGCGCGTGAAGATCCATCACACGGTTCGTCTCCTGTTACAGCACGCGCACTTCCGTTCCAACGTTCGCACTGTACCGGCACCGTGACACTGCAGCTGATGGGCACCGACCGCCGCACCACCTCTTTCCCTCTGGAGACCATGTTCAACTCCTTGCACACCCTTCGTTCACGCGTCGCCCGCCAGACGTCCCTCGTGGGCATTGTGTTCGCCGCCCTCACCGCCGCCGCCTGCTCCACCGAGCGCGCGCTCGGCCCCTCCACCGAGAGCGCCCAGGCCTCGCCCGCGCCCGCCTCGCACGAGTTGTTGATCGGCCTCGGCACGATCCCCAAGAAAGCGCTGCTTCGCCAGAAGGCGCTCAAGACCGCGATCACGCGCTCGTTTACCGTCACCGCAACGGGCGGCACGCTCACCATCCCCGAAGTCGGCTTCACCCTTACCGTGCCCGCCAAAGCGATCAACGGGTCGTCGCTCACGATCAAGGTCACCGCGCTCGCGGGCAGCGCCGTCGCCTACTCGTTCGAGCCGCACGGCACGCAGTTCCTCAGCGGCCTCTCGATGGCGCAGAACCTCGCCTCCACGACGTGGTCCCAAAACAGCTCCTTCATGCTGCTGGGCGGCGGCTACTTCAAGAACGACGCGCAGGTGAATACGACTACCGGGGTGGCCGTGATTGATGAAACGCTGCCCGTCGTCGTCCTCGGCACGCAGGCCTACCTGCGACTCTGGCACTTCTCGGGCTACATGATCTCGATGGATTGAGCGACCTGATCCCGCACATCCCTTCGATCGATCCTTCCCCTTTCTCTTCGGAGCCGCACCCTATGTCCCGTCCATTCACGCTGTTGACCACCCTCGCGACCGGCCTGTGCCTGACCGGTGCCGTCGCCTGCAGTGACGTCGCTCCCACCGGCCCGACCGCGCTCGAGTTCGCGACCCCCGCCGCCGAGCTCACCACCATCACCATGACCAGCCGGCCTGCTACGAACGACACGGTGGTCACGGTGTTCGTTGTCGGCAGCGCCCAGGCGTCCGTCAACATCGGCAACCTCAGCAAGATCGAGTTCCCCTATGGCATGGCGTCGATCTGCGATCCTACCAGGTCGAGCTACGGCCCGGGCACGTGGGACAGCCCCTGTTCCGCGTCCCGGAAGTCCATCACGATCACCGCCAAAACGTGGGTCAATGCGGCGGGCAAGCTGCAAAGCGAATTCCAGCCCGCGCTGCGCTTCGTGCCGAGCCTGCTCAAGCCGGTCACGCTGTATCTCAAGGACGCCGCGTTGGCCGGCACGCGCATTGATTTCTGCACCGCCACCGGTTGCATCAACGAGGCGCTCACCGACCCGACCGTGACCACGGTGCTCGATCCCACCAACGGGAAGGCCTTCCGCACCATCAAGCACTTCAGCGGCTACACCGTTACCGCCGACTGAACGCTTTGTCGGCCTCGCGTGGAGCGAGGTAGAACCCGGGGAGAGTGCCACGCGTGAGTCGTGCACTCTCCCTCGCGTTTTTCCCGGTAGAGTTGCATCGGGTGGGGGTAGGCGTCAGTGGTTGACAGCCCCTCGTCACAGCGCACCACCTACCCGAATGAGCCCTCGCGGGTCATACCGACCACCAAAGAAGACGTCTGTTGACCGCGCCACAGCCTGCCGGCACGTCGCATCCTGGATAGTGCGATGAGTCGGCGAGTGGCCACACGCGGCGGCTTGGCCTTGGTCTCGCCCGCAAGTACCGACGACGCTGACGGCGACGCAACCTCGTTCGACACGTTGCTCGAGAATGGACAGGCGGCGGAACGACGGGGCGCACGCGCTGAGGCGCGACGCCTGTACGAGCTGGCGCTGTACGGCGCCGCCGACGAGGCCGATGGTCGTCAGGCCTCGCGGACACTGCGCTGGATTGCGCGCACGTATGTCGGTGACGCGGATATGGACGCGGCCATGGATTGTCTTGCCGCTGCCGAAGCCTCCGCGGAAGCGTGGGGTGATGAGTCGGCCTGCGGTCACGCCATCAATGGGATGGCGGTCGTGAAGTGGCAACTCGGGGAACTTGATGAAGCGGAGCGGCTCTACCTGACCGCGCGCGCGCGGTCGCTGCGTGCGGGAGATGCAAAGCTCGCCGCCATGACCGCGCAGAATCTCGGCGTGATCGCCAACGTGCGCGGCGATCATCTGGAGGCGAAGCGCCACTACGAGGCCAGTCTCGCCGAGTATCGCACGCTCGGCCTGGCGAAAGATGTCACGGTTGCGCTGAACAATATCGGTCTGCTGCACACACAGGCGGCCAACTGGGACGACGCCGAGCGGGCGTTCGGCGAGGCCGTCCAGATCAGCGATGCCGTGGGCGACGTGTCGGCGCGCATCTCGCTGGACGTGAATCTTGCCGAAATGTGGGTGACACGGGCCGAGTTTGCACGCGCGCAGCAGTGTGTGCGGCATGCGCTCGATCTGGCGGCGGGCACTGGAGACGCCTCCGCGATTGGGCAGGCCAGCAAGCTGCTGGGGATCATCGCGCGCGAGACCGGCGACGTGAACGAGGCGGAAGCGCAGTTTCGGCGCGCTGAAGAAATTGCGCGTGCGCGCCAGGATGTGCTGCTCGAGGCGGAAGTATCACGCGAACTCGGCGAACTCGCGCGTCGTCAGGGACGCAGCGGTCACGTACTGCGGCATCTCAATCGCTCGCACAGTCTCTTCTCGCAGCTGCGCGCGCGACGCGACGTGGCGGATATCGACCAGCGAACCGGACGGCTGGAAAGCGAGTTCCTGCAAGTCGCGCGGCGATGGGGCGAGTCCATCGAAGCGAAGGATCGGTACACGCAGGGTCATTGTTTGCGCGTAGCCGACCTCGCCTGCGCCATGGCCGCGAATCTCGGCATTGGCCCGCGGGAGCTCTTCTGGTTTCGCATGGGCGCGCTCCTGCACGATGTCGGCAAGATCGTGATTCCCGAGGAAGTGCTCAACAAGCCTGGGAAACTCACGGACGAAGAGTGGGCGCTGATGCGCAGCCACACGACGGCCGGCGTCGAGATGCTGGCCGGCATCGAATTCCCGTGGGACGTGATCCCGGTCATTCGTTCGCATCATGAACGTATGGACGGCCGTGGCTATCCGGATGGACTGAAGGGTGACGCGATCCCGTTGGTGGCGCGCATTCTCTGCGTGGCCGACGTGTATGATGCGTTGACGTCGGTGCGCAGTTACAAACGGGCGCTCACGCATGAGCAGGCGCTCGAGACGATGCGGTTCGATGTCGGCACGATGTTCGACGCCGACGTATTCGCCGTGTTCGAGCGCATCGTGCCGGAGTGGAGTCAGCGCGCGGTGTACGAACCTCCGTCCGATGGGGCCGAGGACACTCCGCCGATTAAGAGCACCGGAGCGCGATCGGCACCCGATCAGGAGCTGGACGATCTGACGCGTATGCCGCTGCGTCGCGCCTTTCGCGAAACCGCTCAGCGGGTGCTGGACGCGCGGAAGACCACCGAACGTCCCGTCTCCCTGCTCGTGATCGACATCGATCACTTCAAGCTGGTGAACGACACATTCGGCCATCTGCAGGGAGACGACGTGCTCCGTCTCATTGCCGACGTCATGCGCGTGCAGACCCGGCCAAGCGACTTCGTCGCGCGGTATGCAGGCGACGAGTTCGTCGCGCTGTTGCCCGGCACGACGATTGACGACGCGCTGTCGATTGCGGAACGTCTTCGGGTGGTCGTCGAGCAGGCTGGCTGCGCGCGACGGGACGGCTTGAGTGTTCCGGTGCGTGTGACGCTGTCGATTGGCGTGGCCACAGCCCCGCAGCACGGAGACGCGCTCGACTCGCTCTTTGCGGCAGCGGACGGCGCGTTGTACGGATCCAAGCGGCGTGGTCGCAATGCCGTCACTGCGGCCGGCAGCGCTGGCGTCACGAAGGAAGCCGCACTGCTCCTCGATACATTTGTTGGTCGGGCCAGCGAGCGTCAGCGCGTTCGACGTCTGCTCGATGCGGCCTGCAATGGATCGCCTGGCGTGCTCTCGGTGGTTGGCGAGGCCGGCGTGGGTAAATCCACGCTGCTGCGGCAGCTGGCACCGGACGTGGGCGTGCGAGCCGGCTCGCTCCTGTTTGGTCGCTGCCTTGAAGCCGATGTTCGCCCACCGTATGGGCCGTGGACCGACATCATCGGCGCAATCCACGCACTGGACATCGTGCCCGTCCGTCCGTGGCGCGAGCTGGGCAGGCTGGTGCCCGGGCTTGGTGCACCCGTTGCGAATGCAACGGGCACGGGAGGCGTCGCCAATTCGGCGCGCTATACGCTCATTCAGGAAATTGAAGAGTACCTGACGGCCGCCGCACTGGCCCGACCGCTGGTGATCATCCTCGACGACATGCAGTGGGCCGACGCCGAGACGTGGGACGTGCTCGAGCTGCTGGTGCCACGACTTGCCGATCAGCGCCTGCTGCTGTGTCTCACGATCCGCCGGGAGGATCTCCCGCCGGACGGCACGCAGCGCGTGGCACGGCTGTCGCGCAATGAGAACTTCTCGGAGATGGCCCTCGGCCGACTCTCCCGTGACGAGATGGAGCACTGGCTGCGAAGCGCGTTGAGCGGACAGACGCCCGAGGCGGCACTCGTTGATCACGTGTTGGCGCAAACCGAGGGCAATCCGTTGTTTGCGGTACAGACCCTGCGCCTGCTCAGCGACGACGGTGGATTGCGGTTCGACGAAGGCCTCTGGCGGTTCGAGCCATTGCCCGACGCGTCGCTGCCAACGGCCGTACGCGAACTGCTCGCACGTCGGCTGGGCCGCCTGGCGGACAGTACGCGCGACGTGCTGACCGCTGCGGCGGTGTTCGGCACGGCATTCGATGCGGACTTGCTGATCAGTGCGCTCGCGATCAGCGAAAACCTTGTGTTCGACGCGCTCGACGACGGCGTGCGCGCGATGGTGCTCGCGCCGCTTGAGGAACGTGGGCCAGCCGCATTCGAATTCACGCACGGACTGCTGGCGGACGCGCTGCGTCGCGCCGGAAGTCCGCTGCGACTGCGTCGTGTCCATGAACGCGTGGCCCGTGAGCTCGAACAGCAGGGGCACACTGCGCCGGCCGAAATCGCCGAACACTTTGATCGGGCGGGGTGTGCGCCCGAGGCCAATCGCTACGCCCTGCTCGCCGCCGATCGTGCGATGCTGGTGTATGCGCATGACGCGGCTGCGGCGTGTCTTGCGATGGCCGCCCGCCACGCGCGGACGCTCGCCCAGAACGCCGATGTGCTCTGGCGTCAGGCCAACCTCGATGAGGTCGTGGGGCGTTATGAACATGCCGAATCGCGGTGCATGCTGCTGCTCACCTCGTTCGCTGCCGGTGCCGAAGAGTTGTGCATCTCCCGGCCAGCCCGACGTATGCACGAGCGGCTGCGGCTGCTGCGGGGCGCGTCGGCACCCGATGTGTTGCGCGCCTGTTCGACGCTGCATGCGGCGGCGCGCCGCGCGGGCGATCCCGTGGAGTCGGTGGCCGTCCTGATGATGCTGTCACAGGTGCACAGTCGCCTGGGTGATGATGTCGCCGCAGAAGCGGCAGCCCGGGAGGCGATCATCGAAGCGGCGCCCCTGCGGAATCTGTCACTCGATGCGGACGCGATGATGCGTCTGGGCTCGGCGGTGCTGCTCGCGGCGCCTGCCGCCGCCGTGCAGCACTATCGGCAGGCGCTCGACCTCTTCGGCGACTTGCACGATCGACGCGGTCAGCTTCGATGCCAGATCAATATCGGCGTGGCGTGTGACCGGGCGGGCAACCATCCTGCGGCGGAACACGCGTATGCGACGGCGCTTGAACTGGGAAGGGAAATCAAAGCGGCCGACCTGACCGCGTTGGCGTCGATGAATCTCGGCGTGCTGCTCATGAAGACCGGTCGTTTCGGTGAGGCACGACAGCGCTTCGATGAGACGCTCCGACTGTACACGTCGGTCAACAACGAGCCGCATCGGCTGAGTGCACTGTATAACCTCGCGCACCTTGCGCGTGAACGCGGCGATGCCGGCGGCGCGACGGAACTCTATGGCGCGTCGTGCCAGCTTGCGCAGTCGCTTGGTCAACTCGACGTACACGTGGGTGCGCTGTGCGGCGTCGGTCTTGCCGAACTCGCGCTTGGTCAGCATGCGTCGGCGCACGCCCAGCTTGCTTCGGCGCAGCTTATGCTCGCCGGTCGCGAGCAACGATGGTTCCAGGGTCGCGAACTCCTCATTGCACTGGACGTCCGCCTGTTGCTCGCGCGCGGGGAGCGGCATTCGGCGCTGAACAAGCTGCGCGATGCGCTGGCGGAGGTTGAGCACCATGATCAGTATGCGGCCGTGTGGCTCGCGGCCGAATGTGCCGGCGCGTTGCGCCGTGAAGACTTTGCGTCGGACGCGTGGTCGACGCTGACCCAGAAGTACGGCGTGCACGCGCGTTCACTCGGCTATTCACCGCTCACGCTCAGACTCGGTCACCCGGAGGCTGCAGCCGCCTGAACGGTTGCGTTGTACGAAGTTCGAGATCGCGCCCGGTGCTTGCACCGGGCGCGTTGTGCTTTGCGCTGAGGCAACGCGGGCCACGGTGCCCGACGCGAACGGACTGCGCGACACGGTGCACAGCTGTCTGTGCAACAGTGTGCGCCGGTGATGAAATGCTCACCGCGCTTTTTGTTTCACGCAGAGCAACCACTATGGCATTGTCAAATGCCTTGCCCGGAGCGTGAGAGTTTGCGCGTGAAGATCCATCACACGGTTCGTCTCCTGTTACAGCACGCGCACTTCCGTTCCAACGTTCGCACTGTACCG
>JANMRE010000135.1:0-3062 GCA_031370885.1 Gemmatimonadaceae bacterium | reverse complement strand
AACGCAACCGCTGACGGCTACGGGCACGGTGTTGGGCACGGTGCATTACATGAGCCCCGAGCAGGTCACCGGCGACGCGCTCGACGGGCGCAGTGATTTGTATTCGCTGGGTATTCTGGCGTTTTTCGCACTCACCGGACGGTTTCCGTTCGAGCGCAACACGGCGTCGGCGGTTGTGGTAGCGCAGGTGAATTCACCGCCACCGCGACTGCGTGACGTCCTGCCGCAGTGTCCGCCGGAGCTTGATGCACTGGTGGCGCAACTGCTGGCCAAGTCGCCCAACGATCGCTACCCGGATGCGGAGGCGCTGCGCAAGGCACTGCGCGCGCTGTCGGTTCAGGCGTGGCCGTTGCCCGTGAGGCATGAGTATATCACGCCGGGTGCCAGTGGCGACGCCAACGTGGTGCTGTCCAGTACCGAAGCACAGCAAGTGTGGTCGCGCGCCGCCGAGTTGCAGGCCAACACCGGCATGATCACGCCGCCGCCTGCGTTCACACCGCGCAGTCACGAGGAACTGGCGACGCGCGGTTACGACGCGGCGCTGGTGAAGGCGTCCGCGATTGATGCCGGAATTGATGAGAAGTACGTTGCCCGCGCACTGGTGGAGAAGGCACACGCTCAACGCGTCGCGCTGGCCGATGTCACGGCGGGTGAACTGATGCAGAAGCGACCCAATTTCTTTCTGGGCGCGCGCACCAAGTTGGAGTACACTGCGGCGTTTGACGGGGAGCTTGGTGGCGACGATTTCGAGGAGATCGCCGACGAAGTGCGTCGTGCGCTCGGTGAGATGATGAATGTGAGTTCGGTGGGACGGTCGCTTACGATCAACACGGCCAACTCGTCCGGACGGCAAACGGGCAGGGCGCTGCAGATGCACCTGGCGTCACGCAATGGTCGTACGCAGGTGCGCATTTACGAGGACTTGACGAACACGGCCGTGCAATGGTTCGTTGGGCTAGGGGTTGGCGCGGGAACCGGTCTCAGTGCGCTGGTTGGCGGTCTGACCGCGGCGGCCACGCATAGTCCTCCGTTGGTGATCGGTGCCGTTCTTATGTGGATCGGAACGGTGTACAGCTCGTGCCGGGCAATCTTTGGTCGCTCGGTGCGGCAACGCGACGCGCAGTTGCAGGATGTTCTGCGACGCGTGATTGGACGAGCGGAGCAGATTCTGGAGGAGAAGGAGGGACTGAAGCGGTTGGGGCGCGGATAATGTCCGACTCGACTGCGTCGCGTCGATTGCTGTACCTCACGGCACTGGGCACGATTGGTATTACCGCGCTGCTTCAGCTCTGGCGACCGTTCTTCCATCTCACCGATGACAACCTCTCGGCCTATCTGCCAACCGCGGTCGAGTTCGGACGAAAGCTGTGGTCGGGTTCGTGGCCCTTCGTTACCGACGGGAGTTTCGGCGGGAATCACCGCTTGCTTTCAGACCCGGGCATATTCGGCCTCTTGAGCCCGTGGATGTTTCTGTTCTCGTGGCTATCGCTCACTCCGTTCGACTACCTGCTGGTCGACATCGTCAGTCTGTGCAACTCGCTGGCGATCGCCCTGTCGTTCTGCTGGAGCGCACTCTGGCTGCGCAACCACTTTGCTTTCCAGACGCCCGACTGGCTGATCGTTGCGCTCAGTCTGAGTTACACGTTCACGCCGTACAATCTGCTCGTCGGAAGTTCCTGGATCGGGTTTCTCAACGCCCAGGCGGGTCTCCCTGTCGTTTTGGTGGCGTGCTTTCATCGCTCGCATACGCGAGCGATCATGATGCAGACGACGGCGCTGCTGTACGCGCTATTCGGCGGACACGCGCACATTTTCATCTTTCTCGCACTGTTTTCTGGCGTGCTCGCGCTCGGCGCTGCGGTGCAGACGCGAACGTGGACGCCTCTTTGGCGCGCGTGTGCGTCCGCCGCGATGGCGGCGCTTATTGCCTCTCCGGTGCTGCTCAGCACTCTGCAGGGGTTTGCCGGCTCCGAACGCGCCGCCGGAGTGCAGGTTGCGCAAGCAAGCGCGCGCCGCATTTCGGCACCCGTACTGCTGATCACGATGGTGTTTGGTCCAGTGGCAACGCTCGCATCGCTGATGACAGGCAAATACAGCGATCAGGCGGCGACAACGTTGTCGATCGGCTACTCGGCGATCAATCTCCTGTTTCTCCTCGCGGTCACGCGCTTTCGCAGCAAGGTTGCCGGTTCAAACGTCATCCTCTTGTGTCTTGTGTGCGCGGTGGTGTTTGTGGTTCGGCCCGAGTGGCTGGGAAATGTCATTGCGCACATCCCGTTGCTCAAGTCCTTGCAATGGCCGTTTCGCGAGACGTGGATCATTCTGTTTTCGCTGCACATGTATGTGTTGTTCAATGCGTCGGTCGTCTCGCCACCGGTTGTCCGCGGGTTGCTGGCGGCAGGCGTGCTGGTGGTGCTTGGAATTCTTCTGTCGCCTCCGCCAACATTTTATGAATTTGCCATCGACCGACGTCTCATTGTCAATGGCGTGGCCAAATCATACTGGGAGCAGCTTGGCCGAGACCACGGAAAACGGCCGCGCGTGGTGGTGGGCATAGATCCGCACTTCATGACCATTGGACGAGACGAGATTCCGTTTGCATTGCTGGGGACGTACAGTTTCGGCGCAATGTACGGCTTCACGTCCGAGAGTGGTTACACCTACACCGCGTCGCTGCGAGACAACGCTGCCGCTGACGCACCGCGACCGTACTATTTTTCCGGGAGCTACACGCCTGACAACGCGCGCCTCATGGCGTCGCGTCACCCGGATACCTGGCTGATCGAATTGGTGGGGATCAAGCCCGCGGAGTGGACAATCCGATCGGCTGGCCAGTTGCGACGGTTCCGGTTTGACAAGGTCACTGGAACGGTGTCCGAACTTTCGCCCGAAGTGCGAAGGGACTGAGGGGTGAGCGACGGGCCGGAGGGGTGAGCAAGTACAGAGGTGAGGGTGAGCAAGTGGAGGGGTGAGGGTGGAGGGGTGCTGCTCAATCAGGCGCTGCATAACCTGGACACTCTCTATTGGCTCTTCGGACGTCCCGCTCGGGTGCGCGCGCTCCT
>JANMRE010000252.1:0-11956 GCA_031370885.1 Gemmatimonadaceae bacterium | reverse complement strand
GCGGTCCCTGATTTTTGTGAGTCACACCGGCGAGGAAGCGGGGCTGTTGGGATCGCGCTGGTTTGGCGATCACTCGCCGGTGCCGGTCGACTCGATTGTCGGTGAAATCGATCAGGACATGGTGGGGCGTGGCACGACGCGCGATTTCCCGCGCAGTGGCACCGGAGCTGGCAGCGACCAGTACCTGGAAGTGATTGGTGCCAAGCGTATCTCGCGCGAGTTCGGCGAGTATCTGGAGCGCGCGAATGCCGCGCAGCCCATTCCGTTCGCGTTCGACTACACATTCGACGCGCCGGGTCATCCGCTGCAGTACTACTGCCGGGCCGATCACTACAACTATGCACGTCATGGGATACCCGCGGTGGCGTTCTCGCGGGGCGAGCATCAGGACTACCATCAGGTAACCGACGAGGCGCAGTACATCAGCTACCGGGATCTGCAGCGGGTGTCAAAGATGGTGTTTGATGCGGCGATGCTGATCGGCAATGCGGCAGAGCGGCCCAAGCGGGATGCACCGAAGCCCACGGACCCGAATGCGGCGTGTCGGCAATAGAGACCGAAAAGGCGCGTATGCGATCGTCGATCTCACACCCACGTTCGCCATCCGATCCCCCCTCCGAGCGTCAGATACGTCGCGGCGACCACATTGAGCGACGTAACCACGCGCACGGTCCACAGTGACACGCGCGCCCAGCGCCCCGGCACGGCGGGCGTTTGCCAGGTGATCGCCGCACCAATCAGTGCGCCCAACCCAAACAGGATGCCCGCGGCCCATAGCGATGCACTGATCGCTGTGCGCGTACCTAGCGCCTGAATATCTTCGCTCCCAATACTGAGCAGTAGCGCTTGCATGGCCACGAATGCAGCAGCACACGCCGCGACGCGCCATGCAGTTCGTGAGACCGACACAGACGCCGGCGTACGACGAAGTCGGCGTACCACCCAACGCAGCGCCCCGAACATCATCGCCACGAGCGAAAGAACGAGCCCCGCAACCCACAACGCGGCAAGCCAGAGACTCCCCAGGGCGTCGACCGCCGAGACACGTGCCATCGATTGTCCGAGCCCTGCGCCCATCGACTCGATGCCTTGTGACCGTTCGTTCGCGTCGTCGCGCACGAACACCAGTGTCGCTTCGGGCTCATCCGGTTGGCGAAACCGCACGCTGTCCACCGCGACGTAGCGAATGGCGTCGCCAAGCATGGGATCGACGCGCATGGTCGAGTCGGTGAACGTGACATGCGCGATTCCCGGAATGCGCTCCGTCTTCGACACCTCCGTTGTGTCCCGTCCACGTGAATCCGGTAGTGTCGGCCGCGCGATACAGGTGCAACCCATCGCCCACCTCAAGTCCGGCGCGCGCCATCATGGACGATTCTGAACGCTCCATGCGCTCGATCGACTCGGCCGGGAGCAGTTGCGTGCCGTCGATCGTACCGCGCCCCAGCTGGAAGCGCACGTACGCCGCCATGTCGCGTGCCGATGCATTGATCGAGCCGGCCCGGTCGGAGGAAGACATGCCAGTACGGCACTGCCGTCGTGGCATCGGCGCGGTACAGCGTGGCCACAGGCATCGTGCTGGCTGGGCGGAAATAAGTTGCGGAGTGCATCCCGATGGGCGTGAACCACCGTTCCTGCACGACCTGTTCGAACGGTTTCCCTTCAATGCGCTCGATAATAAGAGCCACAATCCCTGGCCCCGTATTGCAATAGGCGAAGCGCGTGCCAGCGAGACTCGAGTTCGGCCAGCGATTTCGGTGCGACGAACTTCGGTGTGCTGTCTGCGAGAGCGAAATTGGCGCAGTCAGTACGGCGGCGACGATCGACATGACAGGCACGAGCAGGACCGGTGATGGTGCGCGAGGTGGGTCGTGCGTCTTCGGTACCTTGGATAGCCTATTGAGTCAGGCATCGTCAATGTCTCCGACCGGGACGACCGCCTGTGCGAGTCTCGCTCTGACTTCCGTATTGCGCGACGAGAAGGCTACATTTCCGGGTACGCTTGTTGAAGTCAATTATTACACACCCTTCAGGAGTTGCTGATGAATGCCATCAATGCGGTTGGTGCACTTGCGTTTCTCGCCATGATTACCGCCTGTGGCAATACGGCGGATGGCGTCAAGAAGGACGCCGACATTGCAGCGGAAAAGACGGCGGAGGCCGCTGCCTCCACGGGTGCGGCGATGGGTGGTGCGATGGAAACGGGACAGATTAAAACCGCCATCATGGCCGACACCCGCGTGGACGCCGGCGACATCAACGTCGACACCAACGAAGACAAAAAAACCGTCACGCTGAGAGGCACCGTGAAAACGGAAGCCGAACGAGTGCTGGCCGGTGAGATCGCGGTATCCAAGGCAACGGGCTATGCGGTCACGAACAATCTGACTGTCAAGAAATAGCCTGTCGCCCCCCGGTCCCCTCACTCGCGGTGACGGACCGGGGGAGGGACCCGGGGTGAGCGCGTTCAGTCCTCCGCGGGGAATCATCCACGACATCGTACTCGTGAAGATTGCCGCTAAGGAAAGATAGTTCGCGGCCGTTTCCCGACCAACGCGGCTCCGAGCCACCATCATCCGCGTCCATCGGGGGATAACGAAACCTGCAGGGTTTCGCGGCGCCGCGCATGCACATCATATTCTCCGGGGATCTTCAACAAGCCATTCCGTGCATGACGCAGACACGATTCACCGACTGAACGCCGCGCTCACCGGTCGATACGACGTGATCGGCGCCGTCGGCAGGGGAGCGTTCGCGACGGTGTTCCGTGCGCGCGACCTTCGCCATCGTCGGGATGTCGCGATCAAAGTGCTGCACGGCGAACTTGCCGCCAGCATTGGTCCGGATCGCTTTTTGCGTGAGATCGAGACGGTCGCCGGGCTCCTGCACCCTCATATTCTGCCCCTGCACGATTCCGGTGCGGTTGACGGGATCCTCTACTACGTCACCCCGTTTGTCGCGGATGGCACGCTTCGTGACCGGCTCGCGCGAGAGGGCAGGCTCTCTCTCGATGAGTCGTTGCGGCTGATCACCGAAATCGGGGACGGGCTGAGCTTTGCCCATGCTCGCGGCATCGTCCATCGCGACATCAAGCCCGAGAATATCCTGCTCACGTCGGGTCATCCGCTGATCGCCGACTTCGGGATCGCCCGGGTTCCGCTGACTGCCGGCTCCGGTCGCCTCACGGAAACCGGCATCGCGATGGGGACGCCCGCATACATGAGTCCCGAGCAGGCCGTCGGCGACGCGGCCATCGACCCCCGCTCCGATGTGTTCGCGCTCGCATGTGTCTTTCAGGAGTTGCTCACGGGCCTACCACCGGTGCGAGGGGTGACCGGGGGAACGACCGGTGTCATGGCGAGCGAGCTCCGGCGCGCGCTCTCATCGAACCCTGCCGACCGCCATCCTTCCGTCGCAGCGTTCGTGCTGGCCATTCGGTCCGCCGCGCGCCACCGCTCGACAAGCCGGCGTCGGAACGCGCTCGTTGCCGGAATAACCTCGGTCGCGGTCGTTGGCGGCTTCCTCACCCTGCTCGCGCGATCGTTCTCTGCTCGTACTGTTCAACTCGGTCTCGCGGTATTTCCCTTTCGGGCCTCTACCGACGCTGCGCGACCGTTCGTCGAGACCATGCCAGACCTCCTTGCGACCGCACTCGACGGCACGCCGAGACTTCGCATCGCCGATCCGTGGGCCCTCTGGCGCGGACTCCGCCCGTCGCGCGAGGCGACCGCCACAAGCCCTGATCCCGCCACCGCAGCACGACTCGCCCGGAATGCCCACGCCGAGCGATATGTGCTCGGCGCGGTGTCGCAACGAGGCTCTCGGCTCGAGGTCATCGTTCGGTTGTATTCCGTCAGGCAGCGAGACCCCTTGGCCACGCTCAACGAGGCGGGTCACACCGACAGCCTCGTCGCCATCGTGCAGCGACTCGCCGCCAAGGTGATTGCCGCCGCCTGGGAACGAGGCCCGAGGCCCGACGTCCCCGACCTGGCGGCGTCCACAACGGCGTCGGGTGAGGCGCTCAAGGCCTATCTTCTGGCGAAGGAGGCCATGAGGCGCGGCCTCGTGGATTCCGCCGAGACGGCGATCGATCGCGCCATCGCGCTCGACTCGAACTTCGCGCTCGCACTGGTCGAGGCGGTCCAACTCAAATCGTGGGCCGGTTACCTGTCCGGCCGGACATACACGGCCCGTGCCGACCTGATTCGTCGCGCGGACGCACTGAGTGCGGGCCTCAACGAGCGACATCGACTGCTGATCAAGGCGACCGCTGCGCCCGACGGACCGGTCACTGCCGAGATCCTGACTCGACTGATCGCGCTGGACAGCACCAACCTCGCCGCCTGGGACATGCTGAGCTACAACCACCTCACGTTCGGTTGGCTGTATGGCGCCACGACCGACGATGCGATCGCCGCACAGGCGAGGAGTTTTGCACTCGACTCCACCTGGGTACCGACGCTGCTGCGCCGGGCGGAGACGTCGGTTGGCACGCGCGACACGACGAAGGTGCGGCAGTTCATCGGCGCCCTCGAACGAAGCGATACCACAAGCCCCACCGTCCGCGCCTACCTGCACGGGATTCGGGCCGTGCTGATGGACGACCGCAGGTTCGGCGAGTGGGTGAGTCACATGACCGTGCCATCGCCCCTCGAATGGGTGGGGATTCTCAGGTTGCTTCGGTTCAGTAAATTGGATCGTGCATCCCGTTTCGTCTCCGAGTCGGAGCGTTCGCCGGCTGTGCCCACACCGCAGCGTCTCGCGGCGGCGGCCCAGATCGTCGCGGCGGAGGGCGACTTCGTGGAGCTTGAACGCCTCGCGACCGATCCCCGGTTGGCGGGTACCCCCTCAGTCGGGCTCCGCCTCCGCCAGATCGCCATCGCGGCCGCACTTGCCGGGGTCGGCGATTCGGCGATCGCGTCGCGATCCGCCGTCGCAATTGGCGCGGTCGCGGGCGACTCCGTCGTCGCGCTGATGTGGACGGTCGGTGCGTTTCACGCGACCATGGGCGACACGGCGGTTGTGCGGCAAATGAAACAGCGAATGATGTCACGACCCGGGGCGCAGGCGCTGCAAGCCGACTTGGACGCGCGCCTCAGCGTCCGGGTCGGTGACTATGCGCGCGCGCTCGAATTGGCGGAGCGGGCATTCGACCTGCATCTGGACCATTCGAATCTCGGCCTGGACAATTCACCCGAGGCGGCCACTCGATTTCTCCTTGCCATGCTCTGGCTCCGGAAGGGCGACGATCGGCGCGCCGAGCCGCTGCTTCGGTCCGTCGTGCCGCCGGTTACGTGGGCAGGCTTCTACACCGCGCGCGCCCTGTACGAGTTGGGCGCGCTTCACGAGCGACGTGGGCGAACAGTCGAGTCAATCAGTTTCTACCGGTCAGCGCTCGATCTCTGGCGCCGAGACGGAACAGCGGTGGCGCCGTGGCGAAGCAATGCACAGGCCGCGCTCCTTCGGTTAGGCATCCGGGCGATCTGAGTGCACGCTCCACGCGGTCGCCACGGCGTCGACGCGCTGCTGCGAAAGTATCGTCATCGCGCCTCTCCCTCGGATCGTGAACAGTGCGCCGACGTCCACGAGCCCCAATCTCGAAACGACCGGGCACTGGCAAAACGGATTCGCTCATGAGATATATGGCAACGCACGTTCAACGCCGACGAGATCGCCGAGCTTTCACGATGGAGACCGCTGTGTCAAGCATTGACGCACGACTGAAGGCCCTTAATCTGGTGCTCCCTTCGCCACTGCAACTCCCACCCGGCATGGTGTTGCCATTTCCGTGGGTCAGAATTGTTGGAGCACGCGCGATCATTTCCGGACACGGCCCAACCAACGTCGATGGCTCACTCGCCCGCCCACTGGGCAAGGTTGGACGCGATGTCACGATCGAGCAAGCCTGCGTCGCCGCGCGTCTGACGGCACTATCCATTCTCGGCAGCTTGGCGCGCGAGCTCGGCGATCTTGACCGCATCACCGCGTGGACCCGCGTGTTCGGGATGGTGAATTCGGCACCGGGCTTCAACCAGCAACCGGCGGTGATCAACGGTTTCACCGACCTGATCGTCGACGTGTTCGGCACTGACATTGGTGCCCATGCCAGAAGTGCCGTAGGAATGGCCGAGCTTCCCTTCGATATTCCGGTGGAGATCGAAGGCGAGGTCGCGCTCAGGCCATAACGGCATTCCGCGTTCCCATACACCACGCGAGCCTATGTCACCTACGCGCCGCGAAGCGCTCGCCCAGCTGAGTGCACTGTTCGCACTCCCACTGGCCCGATGGCCGGTGATGCGTGCCGATCCGCTCAGTGGGACAATCGCCGAGTATCAGGCCGGGCGGGCGCGTGGTGATTTCACCGCGTCCGAAGTGACTGCGCGCGCGCTCGACCGCTGTCGGGCGTGGAACGGATCGTTGCATGCTATTGACCAATTGGCGGCCACAGCGCCCAACGAGGCCCGCGCCAGCGATGCGCGCGCGCGACGTGGCGCTTTGCGTGGACCGTTGGATGGCGTGCCAGTCTTTGCCAAGTCCATCTACGATGTGCGTGGCGTGCCCACAACCGCGTCGAGCACGGAGTGGGCGCGGCTGTTCCCCGCACCCGTATCGCGAGATGCGCTGGAAGTGCTACGTCTGCGCGCGGCGGGTGCGGTGCTTCTCGGCAAGAGTGCGGCCGACGACTTCGCCTATCGCGGCAACGGCACCAGTTCGCTGAGTGGACAAGTGCGCAATCCGCATGACCCGTCGGGTATACGCACACCTGGTGGCTCGAGCGCCGGATCGGCGGTCGCGGTGGCGTGCGGCATGGCGTTCGCGGCGCTCGGCACCGACGACGGTGGATCCAATCGCATCCCGGCTCAATTTACGGGTATCGTGGGCATGAAGCCCACATTTGGTCTGGTGCCTCGCACCGGCGTGATTCCCACCTGGCCCTATCTCGATACGCACGGCCCGCTCGCGCGTACCGTGGCAGACGCCGCGCTGCTGCTTGATGCGATTGCCGGTTATGACGCCACTGACGGTTTGGCATTGCCCACACGGTTCGCCTCTGGCGCACTGGCCCAATTGCGCGACGATGCGTTGGTTGGCGCGCGACTCGGATTGGTGGAGTTCCACGTGCCGCGTGCCCAGATGACCGCAGAATCGCTCGCGGTATTTGATCGCGCGATCGCGGATTGCGTTGCCGCCGGTGCCGTGGTGGAATTGTTCGTTCCGTCGGTTAACCGCGCGACTGTGCGCGAGCAGTTTGCGAATGCGGCCAAGGCCCGCGGTGACGTGGCGCCCGATGCCAATTCACCGGCACCCACGGCGAATGCGCTGCTGCGCTATTTTGGCGGACAACACGGGATCGGGCGCGATGCCCACCGCGATGCGCGGCACGACGTGCAACGTGGACTTGCCGCCTTTCGCGCCTTTTACGATGTACTCCCCGCGGAGTGGAACGCGATGGCGTTGCTCATAGAGCAGCCATACGAACGCGACGCCGCCGGCGTGTCCTTCGCGCGCTCACGCGCCGACGTTGTCGCGCAGCTCACGCAATCGTTTCGCGCACAGCGCATCGATGCGATGGTGTATCCTACCATGCCGTTCCGTGCACCCGCCGCTACCGACAAGTGGCCCGACGTGCGCACCACGTTGGGCTACGGCAACTGGTTGGGCCTGCCGGAGGTGTCCGTGCCCGCAGGGTACGGCGCCGATGGCATGCCAGCGGGGAATCTGTCGTTCGTGGGGCTTCCGGGGACAGACGCGCAACTGCTGGCATACGCCCATGCGTACGAACAGCGCTCGCGACGTTTTGTGGCGCCACCCACTCCCACGTAGCGCACGCGACGCGGTTCGGCTACTTCGCCCGCAGTTGCTGGCGTGATTTCTCCAGCGCGCGCACTGTGATGCCTGCGCGGTACTCAGCGAGTTTCTGTCCCAGCTCCACAGTTTTTTTCATGTTGGAGAGATCCACCCCATGCAACGTGAGCTGCTTCGCCTTCGCTCGCTGGGCCGCACGAATAAGCGCCGGGTTTTGCACGGCGATCTGCGCTTCGTAGTAGATGTCATCGTGCATCCCGTTGCGCGTGTCGGTGCGGCGCTCACGCGCCTGCCCGGCCGGTGGCATGGAGTCCACTTGCACGATGTCCAGTGACTTGAGATAGTCGTAACTCCACTGGTCTTCGGTGTAATACTCGGGCAGAAAATGCACCCGCGCCGATTTGCCTTCTGCAGCCCACTTCGTATTCAGCGCCGTGGCCACATTGCCCATGCCACGTTGATTGCCGCCCGAGTCACCAATGAGCACGATGTCAATGAAACCATGCGCCATGTAACTCCGGCAGATGTCGGTGAGCAGGGCCTCGAACGTGGCAGGTTCAAGACTGATCGTGCCTGCGTACTGCATGTGTCCGGCCGTGGTTGGTTCGATGCGGCCTTCGGGCACGAATTTCACAATGGGCGCCAACAGCGCGTGGCCGACTGCCCGGCCGATATATGGCATGACCGTTTGCAGCACAAAGTTGTGTTTCCCGCCCGCGACGTACGGTCCGTTCTGCTCAACGCCTCCGGTGCCGATGATGATCGTGGTAGTGCCCGCCTTCACCAGGTCGCGAATTTCCATGAACGTGAGTTCTTCGGCCCACAGACTGGTGCCGGCATCGATGGGGCGCGGCGTGTCGGGCGTGACGCGACCTTGCGCGTACAGCGAGGTTGTGGACATGGCTGTGGCAACGACCGCCCACGCAAGCAGACAGAACCTTGAGATCCAGCGAGCGCGCATGCGACACCTTCGCGAAGTGAGTGGCCAAAGCCGCGGGCAACCGCGTACTGCGTTTCATTGAGCGAGAACGCGATTTCCCGGAGCGTACGCCCGTCACCCGCGCGTCGTCAAGGATTAGACAACTGCCAACCCATTGCCTGAAGCTGCTGGCCGGGTGACTCGTCGGACGCAGCCACATCTTGCCCGACAACCGACAACGTCTTGACCGCCCAACCGTTCGTGGTTGTTCGGCGATGTCATCGCGCTTCGATCAGATCTTCCGGCGAGCAGCATCAGGCAATGGGTTGCCGGTTGTAGGTTGGCAGGGTTGGTGAGTATCGCCGCGCTCTGCTGCAAAGGCTCCCATAAATTAGCTGTGAACGGAGCAGCGCGGAGCGCTGCGAAGTTACACAGCGCACCGCCTTGCCTTTGACTGCAGCAACGCTCGTTAGGTTGTAGCGCGATGATCGGTGAGAAGGATATTCCAGGGTAGTAGCGGAGCCAGGTTGTCGAAGATTTCCAAGTCGATACTGACGCCCCGACGCGGAAACACGAGCACGCAGGACAACAATTCTGTGCGAATTGCCGTTGCGATCTGTGCGTCGCTTTCATTGTCGGAGAACGACAGTTCGAATGCATTACCAAAGAACTCTATTCTTCGATGCGTTGGTCTACGTCGAACAGACCTTTCTGTGGTCCACCATGACTCGCCGCGAACAGAATCGCCCAAGATGTAGAGTCTTACCCAGCCAACGATCTGATTGAACTGCCACGGAGCATGACGATCGTTCCAAGCGCTTTCCTCAATCTTGGCGGCCGTTTCTGGCGCTTTCGAACGAGACAGACCTTGATTGTCGAACGCGCGATGAAGGCGGGCCTCGACGGCGCGATCTACGCTCTTCTGAAACGCGTGGACGTTCTCGCGATACACTGCCACGTCGAGCAGATACTCTTCTGTCATCGGTAAATTGGTGTGGCAACCCAACAAGGGAGTATGCAGCGGAACGTCCATTACCCCGCAAACCACCAACTGCCAACCCATTGCCTGAAGCTGCTGGCCGGGTGACTCGTCGGACGCAGCCACATCTTGCCCGACAACCGACAACGTCTTGACCGCCCGACCGTTCGTGGTTGTTCGGCAGAGTTGGTGCGTTTCGACGGGAGGGTGCAACGGAAAGTCACCTACCCGAAAACCAATAGCTGCCACCCATTGCGTGTCGGCGGGAGGCGCCTTGCAATTGTCGTGCCACTAGAAAACTTTCAGGATCGCTGCTTCCCTTCGTCAGGTCGGCGATGCAAAATGGCCGACGGGCCATCGTACGGAATTGGTGATCACCACCTTTCGAGGCTGCGGCCAACCCGATTGTGAGCGAGGCGTGTGGTGAATTTCGGCGCAGTGACGTGGCAGCGCAGGCGGACGACCCGGCAAGGGGAATGGGCGGTGTTCCGCCAGGTGCTTTTCACGTGCGCACTTGCAGCGGGAGTATGCGGCAGTCGCATACTTTCGGCCCAGACAGTTCTCGCGAATGGTGTTCCGGTAACGGGTCTGTCCGGCCTGTCCGGCACCAGTCAGTCGTTTCGGATTACCGTTCCCTCCGGTCAGTCCCGTCTGGTCGTGCAAACCACCGGCGGCACGGGAGATCTCGATCTCTACGTGCGTCGCGGGTCATTGCCAACAACATCAGTCTACGATTGCCGACCGTTCCTTCCCGGCAATGAAGAAACGTGCACGATTCCCAGTCCGGTGGCGGGGGATTTCTTTATCCTCATCAACACCCCGGCGGGTTTCATGGACGCGTCGGTGGTGGCTACGTACCTGCCAACGAGCAACACCGCACTGACGGACGGCGCATCGGTGGGCAGCATTTCCGGCGCGCGCGGATCATGGCGGGATTACTACATCGACGTGGTTGCGGGCACCCGGAGTCTGAATGTGCGGACCAGTGGTGGCACCGGGGACATGGATCTTTTTGTACGGCAGGGCGACCTGCCCTCGCCGAACGACAGTCTGTACAACTGTAAGAAAGAGGCCGAAAACACCAACGAAGAATGGTGCGAGATCCTGAATCCGGCGGCGGGTCGCTGGTACATCTCGTTGTATGGCTTCACCATTTACAGTGGTGCGAACCTTCTGGCCAGCGCGTTGACACCGCTCACCAATAACGCCTCGATCGGCAACATCGAGGGCTCGCTGCTCACGTGGCGGGACTACTATTTGGATGTGCCGGCGGGGCGCTCGCGTCTGACCGTGCAGACGGGCAGTGGCACGGGGAACATGGATCTGTACGTGCGGCTGGGATCGCGGCCTACTGACATTGTCTACACCTGCCGTTCCATAGCCGCAGGCAATAGCGAGAGCTGCGAGATCTCGGCACCCACCGCTGGCCGTTATTACGTCTCGTTGTATGGCCTCGCCGCATATGCCGGGACGTCGGTCGTCGCGTTCACCGATTCGGTGGATGTGGCGGCGGGCGTGGTCACAGTAACACCACCGGCTCCGCTCACCACGCAGACCGTCACACTGAGTGCGGGAGTGAGCAACCCGGGGAGTCAGACAGCAACCAGTGTGGCCTGGCAACTCAAAATCGATGGCGCGGTGGTGAGCAGTGGGACCATTGCGAGTCTCGCCGCAGGCGCCAGCACAACAGTCACGACCAGCAGCGCCGTAGGGCCGTACACGCAAGGCGGTCACACGGCGCAACTCGTGCTCGATCCGGCAAGCACGATTGCCGAGAGCAATGAGGGAAACAACACCAGCAGTCAGGCGTTCACAGTAAGTTCACCACCGGCAACGCAGCTGGCGATGGTGACGCAACCTGCTGGCGCCGTGTCCGGTGTCGCGTTCACCACGCAGCCCGCCGTCGAACTGCGCGATGCTACGAACGTCGTGGTGCTGCAGGCCGGCGTCGTGGTGACGGTGGCGAAGGCGAGCGGCTCGGGGACGCTGAGCGGCACGCTCACCGCTGTGACCGATGCTGCGGGTAAGGCAACGTTCACCAACCTGGTGATCACCGGCACCGGTGCGCACACGCTGAGCTTCAGTGCATCCGGGCTCACGAGTGCCACAAGTGCGAGCTACACCGTGGCTGTGGGCGCGCCAACGCAAGTGGTGATGGTAACACAACCCGGCGGCGCGGTATCGGGTGCGGCGTTCACAACACAACCCGTAGTAGACCTGCGCGATGCAGGTGGTAACCTCACCACCAGCAC
>JANMRE010000122.1:0-9582 GCA_031370885.1 Gemmatimonadaceae bacterium | reverse complement strand
CCCGGACAACGCGAGGTCATCGACGCGGTGCTGGCCGGTAAGGATTGCATTGCCCTGATGCCAACGGGAGCGGGCAAGTCGCTTACCTATCAGTTGCCGGCCCGACTACTCGAGGGGACGGTGCTCGTGATTTCGCCGCTCATCTCGCTGATGAAGGACCAGGTGGACGCCGTTGCGGGGTTGGGATTCTCCGTGGCCACCATCAACTCTACGTTGTCACTCGACGAACGTCGCACCCGCATGGATGCGTTTCGTGCCGGCAAGTATGAACTGGTGTTCCTCGCCCCCGAAGCGCTCGACGGCTACCTCGGCGACTTCGTGCGCGGCTGCCCCATCTCGTTGCTCGTCGTGGATGAGGCACACTGCATCAGCCAGTGGGGACACGATTTCCGTCCCTCGTACCGGCGCTTGCAGGGTCTCAAGGAGCAGTTGGATGTGCCCGTGCTGGCACTGACCGCGACGGCGACCCGACGCGTCGCCCTGGACATCTTGCGACAGCTCGGCATGCGGAAACCTGCGGGCTTCAAGGGGTCGTTCTTCCGGCCCAACCTGCAAATCGCAACGCGGAAGAAAGGGCAGGGCGGCAACACACGTACGGAAATGCTCGCGCTCATTCGCGCGCATGCCGGCGAGAGTGGCATTGTGTACTGTCAGAGCCGCAAAGGCGTGGAGCAGACGGCAGAGTTCCTGTCAGCCCAGGGCGTCCGCGCGCTCCCCTATCACGCCGGCCTCGAGCCCGACAAACGGGCCCGCAATCAAGAGGCGTTTCAGCGCGATGATATCGATGTGATCGTCGCTACAGTCGCGTTCGGGATGGGCATCGATAAGTCGAATGTGCGATTCGTGATTCATCGCGACATGCCGAAGGATATCGAGTCGTGGTATCAGGAAATCGGACGCGCCGGACGAGACGGCCTTCCCAGCGATTGTGTGCTGTTCTACTCATGGGCAGACGTCATGCTGCACGAGCGTTTTCTCGACGGTTTGGACGATGAAGCTGTCCGTGAACGCACCCGTGCGGCAACGGTGGCGCTCTTCAATCTGGTGGAACGTGGCCGTTGTCGGCATCAGGCGCTCGTGGCCCACTTCGACGAGGTGATTGCGCCATGCGGCAGCGCGTGCGATGTGTGCACCGGCCAGCGCATCAGTGTGCGCATCGCCGAACTGGTTGAGTCACAGGCAGGTACGGTGCGACCGCGGCGTGCCGTTGCAAGCAGTGGCGTGAGCGGCCGGTCGCGCGGGCTTGAAGCCGCGACGCTCGACGACGATGAGCGGGAGCTGTTCAACCAGTTGCGCGTGTTGCGACGACAGTTGGCCGATGAAGCCGGCGTCCCGGCGTACATCGTGTTCGGCGACAAAGTGTTGCTGGAAATGGTGGCACGTCGGCCAACCACGTCGCGCGACTTGTTAAAGGTGCCGGGCGTCGGTGAGGCCAAGTTGGAGCGGTATGGGGCGCAGTTCTTGCGCGTGCTGCTTGGCGACTGATGTTCCCCCTGCGTTCCCTGCGTACTCCGCGGTAAGAACGCGTTTGCCTCGCCAGCACGAAGACGCGAGGCCCGCCGACGTCACGGTGACGAATTCCGGCTCGACACCATCAGGTCGGAATTCAGGTACGACACCAGCGCGGCGATCTCGCGCTCCCGGAGATTGAAGTTGGGCATGCGTGTCTGACCGGTGTTCGGTCCTGCCAGCGGGCTGCGCTCGGGATCGGCCAGGAACTTCGCGACGTAGTCGGCCACATACCGTCTTCCCGTCAGCTCCGGACCCACCTTCATGCCGTCGGTGCCGAGCAATCCGCGTACGTGACACGTGGTGCAGCTCTTGGCGACGAACAGTCTGAGTCCACGATCGGCGTCGGAAAGTGCTGGCGGCGCCGCAGCGCCTGCGTCGATCGCCTTCAGTGGCATCAGCGTGGTCTTACTCGGACCGAAGCCGCTGTTCACGGTGATGGTCCAGTCGCCAGCGCGAGGGACGGTGACGCTTGCCGCGTAGTGCCCGGATCCGCCGGTCGCTCGCGCGGCGACACTCGTCTGTGTGGAACCGGACTGAATCGTCACACTTGGCGAAAGACCGCTCAGCAACGTGGCGCCGTGCTGACGCACGACGAACGAGAGCGGTACCGGTTTTCCGGTCACCAGATAGTCGGGAACGTCGTCCACCGTGACGACTGCCCAACCGCCGAATGAAAACGCGGCCGTGCACAGCACGGCGCCGCCGAGCATGGCGACCCGATGGAGTCCCTTTGTCATGGGTTGTGTCCTCTATGACGTTCGATGGGGGCTGCTCAGGCGCGGCAGCCGGAGGGCTTCGGAGTGCACTGTGTGCGCTTCGATGGACTTTGGATGCCGACCACGGACGGCGCGTTTACGTACCGATGCGTGTTCAGGCGCATGGTTCCGGTTGACGTGAGCCGCAGACTTCGCCGACCGAGGGCCCGCGCTCGGCCCGGGAGCGGCCCCTCGGCCGATCTGTGAGCGGGACTCGGACGCTCGCGCGGCCACCACCCCCGTTGACATCAACTCCACCCACATATATGGTACCATACCATGAAACCTGCCAAGACCACAGTCTACCTCGACGCCGCCGATTACCGGCGCATTAAGGCCATGGCGCGGGCGCAAGGGCGTCCGGCCGCCGATCTCGTGCGCGAGGCGGTATCGGTCTATGCGCGCTCTCAGCCAATGGCGGCTCGCCCCAACAGCATTGCGGCTGGACGAAGCGGGCGCGCCGATCTTTCCGAGCGCACCAACGAACTGCTGGAGGGAATGGGGCTGAACCGTTGATCGTCATCGACACCAGCGCCATCGTCGCGCTCATCGACGCCGACGACGCGCACCACAGCGCGATGGTCGACCTGTTTGACGACGATCCTGCAGCCTGCGTGCTGCCGTGGGCCATCCTTCCCGAGGTCGACTACCTGGTATCACGACATATCAGTGCACGGGTGGCGGAGTCGTTCCTGGCCGACGTGCTGCAGGGCGCGTTTGCGGTGGAGTGGGGCGACGAGGAGGATCTTCGCCGGGCGCAGGAAATCCGCACGCAATACGCCGGGCTCGCGCTCGGTCTGGTTGACAGCGTCGTGGCCGCCATGGCGGAACGACTGAACGCGCGGGCCATCGCCACACTCGACCTGCGCGACTTCGGCGCCCTCCAATTGTCCGGGCGGCCCTTGCTGTTCCCGCGCGATCTCGGGCTAAGGGCGGGCAGGGCGGCGCCGATTCGGTGAGGTTGTCGTCAGGGCCGCTCGATGGCGTCGTTCACCTCGCTTTGGGCATCGGCAAGTCGGTTGACATCCTCGCTGGCAAGGCGCGCCGCGTCGAGCAACGTCGTGAGCGGAGCCAAGTCATTTGCGCCAGCGTGCAGGCGCAGGAGGTCGAGCCGGATTCGCTCCAGCGCCGCGACACTTGCGGCAAGGTGCGCGGTGGCCGTGTTGCGTCGACGCGCCAGCACTTCCACGTCGACGGAGCCCGACGGAGCGAGTGCGGTGACCACGTCAAGCTCTGCTCGCGCTGCCGCCGCGTTGGCCTCGAGCGCTGCGACGGTCGCCGGTAATTCGGCCAGGTCGTCGCGAAACGCTGTCGGCAGCGCAGCGAAGAGTTCGCCCGCCGCCACGCCGAGGGCAACTTCGGTGGCGCGGAATACACCGCCCCCCACCGCGAGCGACTGCTCCGGGGCACCGAGGCGTTGCGCGAACCACTTCCCCGCTCGGCTGTTCCAGAGGCGGTCGCGGATCCCTGTTTGCCAACCGTCGCGGATTTTGGCGGGAATGAACTGCACGTCGAGCGCGTTGCTCACCGCACCCAGCAGCATCGTGCTGAGCACGGGCGCGAAGATGAACACCGCCTGACCCCGGTTTTCGTGGATAACGCCACTTAGGAGCAGCCCGACCGTAACGGCAAGCCAGCTCGCCGACACAATCGTGCTGACTCGTAAGATCCGACGGGCGGTGCCTTGCTCAACCTCGCGCGTAAGCGACTCGGTCTCTACCCGCTCGCGCCGCGCGATATCGAGTGCCGAGCGCAGGTCAGCGAGCGTGTGGCCAGCGCGGAACTGTCGACGCCCTTGGTTGAGGTGGAACCCGACGACTGGTAGCAGCGGCAGTGACGCGATCGCGGCCAGAAACACAATGTCCGCTGGCCCGGCGGGCCGGTTGCCGGTCACCCACGCGATGAGGTTTGCCAGCGTGAGCACGCCGAACCCTCCCGACCATCCCAGGTACGGCACGAGCAGCGGGTTCCGTGCGCCGAGCCATGCACGTAGCATCGGCGGCAATGGGTGACGCGCGTCGGGCGTGGGGGCGAGAGCCGCCGCCATCGCCTCGCCATCCGAGAAGCGGCCCGCCGGGTCGCGGTCAAGACATCGGTCGATGACTGCGGCGAGTGCAGGCGGTAAACCGGGTGCTGCGCGCACTACGCCTGGGGAAGGCTCTGCTCTCTGACGCACGAGCAGCGCCGGCAAATTTTCCGCTTCGAATGGCAGCCGTCCGCTCACCGCGAGATAGCCGACGACGCCGAGCGCATAGAGGTCGCTGCGCCCGTCAACCGGCTCGTTCGCGGCCTGCTCCGGACTCATGAAGTGTGCCGTACCCATGATCATCCCCGAGTCGGTTGCGGGTCCGGGATGATCACCGCCGTGGGCGATACCGAAGTCGGTCACCAGCGCTCGGCCGGTGCCGACTTCCAACAGGATGTTGTCCGGCTTGACATCCCGATGAACGATGCCGCGGCCGTGCGCGTAAGCGAGTGCCCAGGCCACCTCGCGCAGCACGCGTGCGGTGTCGGCCGGTGTCAGGGGACCACGCAAGCGGAGTCGTTCGCCAAGCGTCTCACCCTCTACGTAGCTCATGACAAAGAACACGAAGCCGCCGGCTTCGCCGACGCGATGGATGGCGACGATGTGGGGGTGCGAGAGTCCCGCCGCCGTGCGCGCTTCGCGCACGAAGCGTTCGCGCGATTCGGCGATTCGCGCGAGATGCGACGGGAGCACTTTGATGGCAACGTCGCGGTCCAGCTGCACGTCGCGCGCGAGGTACACGATGTCCATCCCTCCGCGGCCGAGTTCGCGCTGAAGGGAATATTCGCCAGCGAGGGCCGCCTGAAGCTCGAGGAATTCGCCGGAGGGCTGCGTCATGCAATGAGTCAGCGTAAAGGGATGTGTCGTTGCGCACATGCGGAATGCGCATCGTCGGCCCGACCCTGTCGAGCGCGAAGCAATATATCCGTCTTCCTTTGCAATGCAAAGTACTTGTTCAATTGTCAGACACCGAGGTGTCGAGGTTGCCGAGCACCACGGCAGCATTCCGCTTGAGCCCTCGAAGCTTCGCCCGTTTCATTGGCGATCCCTTGAGCACCTCGCGAAACGCGTCGTCGTCAAGCGCCAGGATGTCACGTGCCAGCGTCCGCGCATCCTTCTCCCGAATGAACTCGCGCGCCGCAAACGCCGGCTCCTTCAACGCGGTGGCGAACCGCACGTTCCACGGGCACACCTCCTGACAGACATCGCACCCGAACACCAGCGCGCCCATCGCTTCGCGCAGATGCATCGGAATGTCACCTTTGAGTTCGATGGTCAGATACGAAATGCATTTCGTGGCATCGAGATCACGCGGCCCCACAAACGCCTGTGTCGGGCACGCGTCGAGACAGCGCGTACACGTGCCGCACCGGTCGGCCTCGAATGGCGCATCGGGTTCCAACGGAAACTCCACGAACAACGACGCCAGAAAAAAGAACGAGCCGATGCGCGGACTGATCAGCATGGTGTTCTTGCCAAACCACCCCAATCCAGCGCGTTGCGCAAGATCTCGCTCCAACACCGGACCGGAATCCACGTAGGGGCGGGCGTTGATGGTCTGACCCGTTTCGCGCTCCAGCCAGTGGTGCAATTCGCGCACGCGTTCGCGTAACAACTCGTGGTAGTCATCGCCGCGCGCGTACCGGGCGACTGGTCCACTGGGTTCACGTCCGCCGTACGACATGGCCAATACCAACGCATGCGTTGCTCCGACGTGTGGCCGTCGCGCATCGCGGCGCAGCTCGGCGCCATCGCCATCGAGATACACCATCTCGCCATGGCGTCCTGCGGCCAGCCACGCATCAAACCGCGCCCGCGTTGCCGGTTCATCCAGCGCCGCGACACCGGCGAGATCGAAGCCCAATCCGTACGCTTGCGCCTTGAGCCGTTCGGACAGCGCCCGTCCATCCGTCGCGGCGGCCATCGAGCTTACGGTTGCCGACCCACCCAGCGGGCGAAGGCGATCACGTCCTCCGCTGGAGGCATCGCGCCCTCCTCGCCGTAGGCCGTGTACATGCGCCAGCGGAGATAGCTTTGCGCAGGCAGTGGCAGGAACGGAAAGCGCCGGTACCAATGCCGATGCCGAAACCGCCACACCACGCGCAGCAGATCGATGGCGAGCAAAGGGTTGAGGAGCGCACGCAGGGTCAGCGTGCCGGTCAGTCGCAGCCAAGACATTTCGGAATGTACATTATTGCTCCATGAACATGAACGAGTATCAGGAACTCGCCGCCCGAACCCTCGGCCGCGACCGTACCCACGAACAGCAACTGGCCAACGCGGCGTTGGGCCTGGCTGGAGAGGCTGGCGAAACCGCCGACGTCATCAAGAAACACCTGTTCCATGCCACGCCGCTGGATCAGGATGCGTTGGTGAAGGAACTGGGTGATTGCCTGTGGTACATCGGCGCGTTTGCGACGGTGCTGGGCCTGTCGCTCGATGACATTGCGCAACGCAACATCGACAAATTGCGCAAGCGGTATCCCGAGGGGTTTGATACCGAGCGGAGTCGCAACCGAACCGAGTAGCGCCGGCAACGCAACGCGCCGTTTACTGAAAACTGCGTCCGTCAAAGCGCGTCGACCCGGAGTCAATGCCCAGCAGCTGCAGCGCACTCGGCACCACATCGGTTGTGCGCTGCGGGAGCCGCGATGGTGGTGCGTCGAGAATGAGCGGCACCATCATCTGCTCGCGCGACAGGGCGCCATGCGTCGAGACATGTGCCGAGGGTTCGAAGCGCGCGCGCAAGTCCCAGTTGGGCGCGGCCGACACGACGATATCACCGCTGCGCGCCGCAGGAACGAGCGACGACAGCTGCACGAGGGCATCGGGATAGGGCGACGCGACACACGCCTGCCACGCCGCATCGGCATCGAGATCGTGCTGCGAGCCGCCGAGTAGCAACGGATCGCCCTGTACCGCGACGTACGACCAGCGCGCGTCGTGACCCGTATGCTTCCGATGAATCTCGGCCACGCCCCGCCGCGGGTGATGCACGCGCACGGTGTGCGCATCCATTGCCACGGCAGCCAGGTCGATTGATGGCCGCTCGAGCAGTCCGTCCAGCACCGGTTGCCAGCGCGATGAGAGTTGCGGCCACCATTGTCGGGTGCGTTGTTCGAGCTCGAAATACACGTGGCCCATCGCATTGCCACCAACCATCAACGCCATGTCGGCACGTCGCACATGCACATGTGGATGCGCGAGCACGCGATATCCCAGTCCATCCAGCCACCCGTGCAGGTCGTCGTGATGCGCCACCGGTGCATGTCCGTGATCGCCCACCAGCCACACATGCAGGGTGTCATCCCAGCCACCCGCCTGGGCGATATTCTGCGCACGCGTGATGGCGGTATCGATGTCCTGCAGGCTTTCACGCACGACGAGCGAGTCGCTGCCGTAGGCATGCGCGAGCTTGTCCGGACTCAGCAGGCCCAGCATGGACAGTCGCGGCGGCACGCGGGCAAATCGGCGCATGAACTCGTTCACAGCGGCCTGTTCAACGCGCCGCCATCCCTTGAGGTCGCTGCGAAAATGCGCGTATGCCGCGCGAACAGACCAGCCCACGCCGCGCCCGATGCGTCCGTGCGTGGCGCCGCGCGCGATCATCATCATCCCGGCCAACGAGGGCGGCGCCAGATCATACAGGGTGGGCGCGCCGGGATCGAGATCGCCATCGACATGCCAGATATCAATACCCGAATAGCTGCGTGCCCGTGACCATCCAATCGAACGGGCGCGATCGTACCAACGCAGACCAGGCATGCCGACATGCGCGGGGTGACGTCCCATGACGAACGGCGCGTAGCCCGGGCCGGTGACCGACGGAAACGAACTGCTGATATCGTACATGCCACCCGATGCTCGCAGGCGAGCCATCGCGGGCAGGGAACCGCCGTCAATCTCGTCGGCCAGCACATCGGGTCGCACGCCGTCGGCCACCACCACCAGCAATCGCGGTGTCCGGGCGGTATCATGCGCGGTAGCGGGCGATGTCATTTGACGACCCAGACACCGGAAGATCGCCGCACACCCACTCGCGTCCCTATGGCGAAACCAAAGAAATCCCAGCCGCGCACCGCGACCGGCAAGAAGGCGTCACCCGATTCGCGCACGCGTGCCGAACATGAGTCGCTGGAAGGTCTCAAGGAGCGAAACAGCGAAGGACATCGCAAAGCAGGACGCGTGCCGGACGACTCGGCGCTCGTGTCGAGTGGTGCGCGCAAAGTGCGACGCATGGACCCGCGACTGATTGACCAGGACATTCGCGATCGACCGATGCTGACCGAGGACGAGAAACTGCTGCAGTCGCCGCAGTCCGACCTGGGACTCTTCACCACGACCGACCCGTGGCGGGTCATGCGCATTACGTCGGAGTTCGTCGAGGGATTCGATGCCCTGGCGGGCATCACGAAAGGCGTGACCATTTTCGGTTCGGCGCGCACCGGTCCGGACGATCCGCAATACGACGCGGCGCGTGAAACCGCGAAGCTGCTGTCGCAACAAGGCTTCTCCATCATTACGGGCGCGGGACCTGGCATCATGGAAGCGGCGAACAAGGGCGCCAGGGAAGGCGGCGGACACTCGGTCGGGTGCAACATCGAGCTCCCGTTCGAGCAGGGCGCCAATCCGTACGTGGATACGCTGGTGAATTTCCGGTACTTCTTCGTGCGCAAGACCATGTTCATCAAGTACTCGAATGCGTTCATCATCTTCCCGGGAGGCTTCGGCACACTCGATGAACTGTTCGAGGCCCTCACGTTGATCCAGACGGGCAAGATCTATCAGTTTCCGGTCATCCTGTTCGGTCGACACTACTGGGCGGGACTGGTGCGGTGGATTACGTCGCGACTGATCGGCGAGGGAAAGATCTCGCCCGGTGACCTCGAGCTGCTCCTGCTGACGGACGATCCCGCCGAGGCGGCCCAGGCGGTGATTGATGCGCATGCGGCTCAGGAGGCGTTCAAGGGTGTCGTGCGTTGAGCTGAGTTCGTAGAGTCTCGGCGAGATCGAAAAAAGGATTTCACCGCAGGGTACGCAGGGGACGCGGAGGAGAACAATGCAAAATAGAGTTTTCCCTGCGCCCTCGGCGTCCTCTGCGGTTCAAAATTGTGAACGCCTGAATGCGGCGATAGCCTCCCGGAGTTATGCGCACACGTTCATGCTATCGCACGGTTGGCGCCACACTTGCCGTTTTGGCCAGGGCTCCGCGCAGTTTCTGCGCCAGCGCTATCGCATCGTCGTTGGCCCAGAAGTGCATGAAGAACAACCGCGGCTCGTCGTTCAGCA
>JANMRE010000114.1:0-3942 GCA_031370885.1 Gemmatimonadaceae bacterium | reverse complement strand
GCGTAGCCGACTGCTCATGCGTCCTGCTGCTCGTGGGATGAGAACCACTCGCGGATGTAGTCCACCAGATCCTGCGTGCTGGTACCGGGCCCGAACAGCCGTGCAATGCCGCGGGCCTGCAGCGCCTCCATGTCTTCCTTTGGAATAATGCCGCCACCGGTGAGCAGAATGTCGTCGCGTCCGGCTTCGACGAGTAACTCGTACACCCGGGGAAAGAGTGTCATGTGCGCGCCACTCAGAATGGAGAGGCCCACCACGTCGACGTCCTCCTGCACGGCCGCCGTGGCAATCATTTCGGGCGTCTGGTGCAGACCCGTGTAGATCACTTCCATACCGGCGTCGCGCAGCGCCGCTGCAACAACTTTCGCGCCGCGGTCGTGGCCATCGAGGCCGGGCTTGGCAACCAGCACACGAATAGGTCGGGTCATCGAAGTCGGCTGGGGGTGAATCCGAAAGATACCAAGGCGCTACCCCTCGCGTCTGGCGACGAGAAGCATTTCGCTGGATCGGCGTGTGAGCGGTCGATCGGTCCACGCGTCGAACGCCTGTTCGACCACCAGCCCCGCCTCGCGCATTCGGGCAGCCAGTTCCGAGGCGGTATACAACCGAATCCGATGGCTGCGCTCGCCGTCGCCACCGGGTCCGCGCCAGGTGGAGGCGATTTCAAGAAACCCGCTCAGCGGATCAAACGTGCGCTCCTGACCAAACATGGTCCCATCGGCCGTGCTCCACCAATCGCGGTGGAGGAATTTGGCCATGACCCCATCCCGACTCCCCCCGTGCCAGATCAACACGCCTCCCGGCTTGAGCACGCGGGCAAACTCCCGCAGCACGTTGAGGTCGTCGCCGGGGTCGTCGAAAAATCCGAATGAGGTGAAGAGATTGACCACCGCGTCGAAACGCCGCGTCCACCGTGGCGGCAGAGTGCGCATGTCGCCTTGCCGGTACTGCAGCGTGCGTGATGTGCCGCGACGTTTCGCCGTGGCCAGCAGCGTGCGCGAGTAGTCCAGACCGTCAACGCGAAATCCCGTTTCGGCGAGCAGATGCGCGTGGCGCCCCTGCCCACAGGGACAGTCGAGTACGCGTGCCCCCGTGGGGAGTTCGAGCAGATCGAGCAGGCGCGCCACCTCTCGGCGATCCTGCGCGAGGTCGAACAGCGGCTCGTACTCATGGAGGTAACGCGCATCGAAGTGCGTCTGCCACCACGGCACCAGCTTTGTCACGGGACTCAGAAGAACACCGGTTCGCGATATGCACCAAACACGTCTTCGAGGGCCGCGCGTATCTCGTACAGGGTGCAGTAGGCACGCGCACACTCCAGGATGAACGGCACCACGTTCGTGTCGCTGCGCGCCGCGTTGCGCAGCGCGTTGAGTTGCGCTGTCACCAGCGTGTTGTCGCGTGAGGCCCGCATGGCGGCCAGACGTTCGCGCTGTTCCCGATCGGCCTCGGCACCAATGCGCAGAATCGGAATACCCAGTTCAGGTTCATCGGTCACAAACCCGTTGACCCCCACCACCAGCTTCCGATGCTGCTCGATTTCCCACTGCTGCCGAGCGGCACTCTCGGCGATCTTTTTTTGGAACCAGCCTTCTTCGAGGCCTTTCACCACGCCGCCGATCTCGTCGATCTGCGTGAACAGCGCCTCCGCCTCGGCTTCGAGTCGGTCGGTGAGGGCTTCGACGTAGTACGAGCCGCCCAGCGGATCCAACACATTGGGCACACCGGTCTCGAAGGCGAGAACCTGCTGCGTGCGCAGCGCGACCTGCACGGCGCTCTCCGTCGGCAATGACAGCGTTTCATCCATTGAATTCGTGTGCAGCGACTGCGTGCCGCCCAGCACAGCGGCCAGTCCCTGATACGCGACGCGCACCACGTTGTTCATCGGTTGTTGCGCTGTGAGCGTCACACCGGCGGTTTGCGAATGGAACCGCATCATCCACGAACGCGGGTTTTTCGCGCCGTACCGATCCTTGAGATGACGGGCCCAGATGCGTCGCGCGGCGCGCAGCTTGGCGATCTCCTCGAAGAAATCGTTGTGAATATCCCAGAAGAATGACAAGCGCGGTGCGAAGTCGTCGACGTTGAGCCCGCGCGCGATGCCGCGCTCCACATAGGTAAATCCATCGGCCAGCGTGAACGCCAGTTCCTGGGCTGCAGTGGAGCCGGCTTCGCGAATGTGGTAGCCCGAAATGGAAATGGTATTCCAGTGTGGCGCGTGCTGTGCGCACCAGGCAAAGCCATCGGCAATCAGCCGCAACGCCGGTTCGATCGGGAAGCACCAGGCATGTTGCGCCATGTACTCCTTCAGAATGTCGTTCTGAACCGTACCCTGAAGCTTGGTGGCGTCGACCCCCTGCTTTTCCGCCGCAGCGATGTAGAAGCACAGCAGAATGATTGCCGGCCCATTGATCGTCATGGACGTCGACACCTTGTCGAGCGGTATCCCCTCGAACAGCGTCTCCATGTCGGCCAGCGACGAGATGGCCACGCCGCATTTTCCCACTTCGCCCTCGGATCGCGCGTGATCGGAATCGTAGCCCATGAGCGTCGGAAAATCGAATGCGACCGACAACCCCGTCTGGCCCTGCGAGAGCAGGAACTTGTAGCGCTGGTTGGTTTCACGCGCCGTGCCGAAGCCGGCGAACTGCCGCATGGTCCACAGCTTGCCACGATAGCCTGTGGGATGTATGCCGCGCGTGTAGGGCCACTGTCCAGGCAGCTCAAACGCGGTTCCGGCCGAGTTCTCGAGATCCAGCGCGGTGAACAGCGGTTCGATTTCCGTGGCCGAATTGGTGAAGGCAATGTCGCGCGTGTGGCCGGCGTCGTAGTGGGTCTGCCATCGCGCCACTTCCTCGCGCAGGGAATCGAGTTCCGCCTGTTGTTGGCGCACCACGTCTTCAAGATCGCGGACTGTCGTCATCAATTGGTTCCCGGTAAGAGACCCGATACGGGCGTATGCGCGGCGCCGGTGAGCAACGACACGCTGCGGGCGCGCAACGTGTCGGCCACCGCAAACGGTGCCAGCGTGCCGTCCTCAAGCAACGGAAGTTGCTCGTCCAGCCATTGCAGCGTTCCGACGTCGTGCCAGAGCCGCACGCGGACCTGTTGCTCCACCACTTCCATAACGCGCTCTCGAAGACGCTGGCGCCGCCGAACACGCAACTCGCCACTGGCCTCAAGATAGTGGAAATGCCGGTCGATGGCGTTGACGAGGTCGTCGATGCCATCGCCTTTGACGGCAATGGTGCGCAGAACGGGTGGCGTCCACGAATCCGTCGACCCGACACGGCCGGAGACCCCGGCCGGCGCGGCGCCCGATCGGAGGCCAAGCATCAACTCGATGTCGTTGCGCAGCCGATCGGCACCAGACCGATCCGCCTTGTTCACCGCAAAGATGTCGGCAATCTCCATTACGCCGGCCTTCAACGTCTGAATGGAATCGCCCGACTCGGGGACCAGCACCACCACCGTGGTGTCCGCCGCGCGCGAAATATCAAGCTCGCTCTGGCCCACGCCAACGGTCTCCAGCAGAATCACGTCCATGCCAAAGCCATCCAACACATCGCACACTTCGCGGGTGGCCATGGCCAAGCCGCCCAACGAGCCGCGTGTTGCCATGGAGCGAATGAACACGCCCGGGTCGAGCGCCACCTCTTCCATGCGAATGCGATCACCCAGCAGCGCTCCGCCGGTAAATGGCGATGTGGGATCGACCGCCACAATACCCACGCGCAGCCCCGATGACCGGTACGCGCGAGCCAATCGAGCGGTCACCGTGCTCTTCCCGGCGCCTGGCGGGCCCGTGATGCCAACGCGTCGAGCGCGTCCCAGATCAGGGTGAATGGCCACCAACAGTCGATCGTAGCCGCTTCGATGGTTCTCCACGATGCTCACCGCGCGCGCCAGTGCCGCGCTGTTGCCGGAACGGAATCCCGCAAG
>JANMRE010000054.1:0-21947 GCA_031370885.1 Gemmatimonadaceae bacterium | reverse complement strand
GCGTGACGATCATGCAAATGGTTCCGGCGCTCGATGCCGGTCCGATGCTGCATGTGCTGCGCACGCCGATCGATGACATCGAAACGTACGGCGAATTGCACGATCGACTTTCAGAGTTGGGCGCCATGGCCATCGTGCAGGCGCTTGCCCTGATCGAAGCGGGCATCGCGAGACCGATTGCGCAGGACGACGCGCAGTCGACGTACGCCCCGAAGATCGAACGGACCATGTCGCGTCTTGACTTCGCGGCCGATTCTGCGCGCGTGTCGCGGGTGACCCGTGCGTTCGATCCGCGTCCGGGGGCCTTCGCCGTGTTGAACGGACTGGACGTGAAATGTTTTGGGGCGCGGCTGGTGGGGAACGGCAGTGACGCGGCGCTTGATGAGCCGACACGGTCGTCTCCGCCGGGGACGGTGCGTGCGGCCGACAACGCCGGTTTGTTCGTGCGCTGTGGTGTTGGCGCAGTCCGCTTTCTCGAGGTGCAACCCAGTGGGAGGGCGCGATTGGCGCCGGCCGCGTGGGCGCGGGGGCGCGGGGTTGCGGTTGGGGATCGATTCGCGTGACGCTCGCCGAACACAAAGGCCATGGATCCTCCTCGTCGGCTCGCGATCGTGGGGGCGTCACGGCAGCGCGGGTCGCGGCAGCATTGATGCTCGCCGATCTGCGTCAAGGTGACCTTCTTGACGCCGCCTTCGAACAGCGCGCGCACGGACTCGACGCTCGCGACCGACGGTGGCTCCATGAGATGCTCTGGGGCATGTTGCGACGGCGAGGCTGGATCGACGCCGTGCTGTCCGCCCGGGTAAACGGGGGTCTCGCCAAGCTGGACGCCGACGTGGTTGATCTGTTGCGCCTTGGCGTGTACCAGCTGCTGTTCATGGGGAGCGTTCCCGCCTACGCGGCTATCGCGCAAACGGTCGAGATCTGCAAGCGACGCGATGGCATAGGCGCGGGCAAACTCATGAATGCCGTGCTGCGTCGTGTCGATCGCGAGCGTGAGAACATCGAGCCGCCCGTTCCGCGCGATCCCGTCGAGGCGCTGGCACAACGTCACTCCCATCCTGCGTGGGTGGTCGCGCGATGGGTGGAACGATGGGGATTTGACGGCGTCGAGCAACTGCTCGCCGCCAACAACGAGGAATCGACCATCACATTGCGTCCCTACGGCATTGGTCGCGAGCAACTGGTCTCGATGCTGGCGGGCGACGGCGTCGAAACCAGCGAGGTTGCGTTGGTGAACGATTCGATTCGCCTCGGGCCCGGCGTCATGCTCACCGAGCTCGCGGCGTTCACGCAGGGCCTCCTGTTCGTTCAGGATCCCGCCGCGACGCTGGTCACCCGGTATGCGGACATTCCCGAACACGCCGTGGTCGCCGATCTGTGCGCCGCGCCAGGCGGCAAGGCGTTGGAGCTGTCGCGTCGGGCCTCGGTGGTCATCACGGCTGATCGCAGCAGAACGCGGGTCGAGCGCATGCTGCTGGGATTCGGGCGACTCGATGCGCGGAAACTGTTTCCGCTTGTCGCCGACGCCGGTCGGCCAGCCCTCGCGCCAGTGGATGTCGTTCTGGTGGACGTCCCGTGCACAGGCACCGGCACATTCCGCCGGCATCCGGACGCGCGTTGGCGCTTGCGCGTTTCGGATTTCGCGGTACTTGGTGCGTCCCAACGCGCGATCCTGCGCGCTGCAGCGGTCGTTGTGAAGCCCGGCGGCTTGCTCATCTACAGCACCTGTTCACTGGAACTCGAAGAGAACGATGAGTTGGTGGACGCGTTTCTCGCCGAACACCCGGACTTTGCGCTGGCGCCGCCCGCCAACGGTGCGGTGGCCGACACCGTGCTTGACCGCGGCAGACTGCGCGTGCTGCCTCACCTCCACGGCAGCGACGGTGCATTCGCCGCACGGCTGCAACGAGCCTCGCAATGACGCCATCAAGCACGTCGTCGCGAAAGTCGACAGTTGGTAAGACATGGCTGGTGCGGGGTCTTGCGGCGCTCGGTGCCGGATTGGCGATCGGCGCGGCGGCTGGGGTTGTGGGGGTGAACCGGCTTGATCCGGGGCGCCCCGGAGCGGCCGACTCGCTGCAGTTGATGATCGATAGCTTGCGCGAGCGAAGCGCAATGCAAGATCCGCGCGAGCAGCGCCGCTCTGCCGACAGCGTCGATGCGGAGCAACGCACGCAACGCGTCACGGACAGCATCGCGCTGGCCAATGATCCAGACGCGCCGGTGATCCCCGATGTGATGGGCCTCGAGGAAGGGGCCGCGCGGAACGCCATCGAGGGTGCCGGGTTGACGGTAGGGACGGTGCAGTTCCGTGCGGCCACCGCGGCGGCCGGCATTGTGATGGCCACCTCGCCGACAGCAGGCATCAAGGCGCGCCCTGGCAGTGCCGTGGATCTTGTTCTCAGTGACGGTCGCACGCCGCCGCCGGATGCCGTCGACACACCCGCGGTTTCGACCGCGCTGCCCCGCACCTCATGACTGTTCGCATCGCACCCTCGCTGCTTGCCGCCGACTTTTGCCGACTCGGTGCCGACATCGCCATGTGCGATGCCGGCGGTGCCGATTGGATTCACGTGGACGTGATGGATGGTCGATTCGTACCCGCGCTGTCGTTTGGCGCGAAAGTCATCGAAGCCGCACGCCGATCAAGCGCCCGCGTGATCGATGTGCACCTGATGGTGCTGGAACCTGAGCGCTACTTCGACGATTTCGTCAAGGCGGGCGCCGACGTGCTGACCATTCATGTCGAGGCCGCTCCCCATCTCGATCGCCAACTCATGCGCATCAAGGAGTTGGGGTGCAAAGCGGGAGTCGCCCTCAATCCGGCAACGCCACTGTCCGCCATTGAGGAGATCGTGCACCTGCTGGATGTCCTGCTGATCATGAGCGTCAATCCGGGCTACGGCGGACAGACGTTCATTGAGTACGCGGTTGACAAGATCGAGCGGGCGCGCTTTCTGCTCGATCAAGCCGACAGCGCTGCGGCGCTGGAAGTGGACGGCGGTATTTCTCAAGCCACCATCGCGCGTTGCTGGCGAGCAGGCGCCGATACGTTCGTCGCGGGGCATGCCATCTTCTCGGCGGTCGATCCGCAGGCCGAAATCGCAGCGTTGCGTGGGTTGTGCGCCGAAAGCGCGTGAGGAACAGCTGATGACCGCGAAACAACAGTGGATGGTGGTGTTGACGGTGATCGTCATGTTGGCCAGCGGTGCGTGGGCCGCAACCCGCCTGCTGGACGACGAGCTGACATCGGTAACGGTTGGCTCCGATGCACCCGGATTTTCCGCGAAAACCCTCGATGCGTCGCCGCGCATGAAGACGCTGTCCGACTATCGCGGGGACGTCCTGTTGCTCAACGTCTGGGCGACCTGGTGCATTCCGTGTCGCACCGAAATGCCCAGCGTCGAAGCGCTGCACAAGGACTTCAGCGCCAGGGGATTGAAGGTCGTTGCCGTCAGCATCGACGAGGCCGGTTACGCGCAACAGATTCGCGAATTCACGGCGGCGTTGCATCTCACGTTCGAGATTCTGCACGATGACACGGGGGCCATTCAGGCGATATACCGGACCGCTGGCGTCCCGGAAACATTCGTCATCGGTCGCGACGGGGTCATTCGCAAGCGATGGATCGGCGCCGAAGACTGGAACTCCGCGACAAATCGCGCGCTCGTTGCACAATTGCTGGACGAGCCCAGGTCGCGATGATTTCGTCGCGCTGTATGCTCGGCATCGAGACGTCGTGCGATGAGACGTCAGCCGCCGTGGTCACCGGTGATGCAGCGCATCCGGTGCTGCGATCGTTGGTCATTCTGTCGCAGGACGTGCACCGCGTGTTTGGCGGCGTCGTACCGGAAATCGCCAGCCGACAGCATCTTGTTGGCATCGTGCCCACGGTGCAGGCAGCGCTCCGCGATGCTGACGTCACATTCAGCGACCTCGACGCCATCGCGGTTACTCATGCTCCGGGGCTCGTGGGCGCCCTGTTGGTGGGCACCAGTTATGCCAAGGCACTTGGCTATGCCATTGGCCGACCGGTCGTTCCAGTGCACCATATGGAAGGACATCTGTTTGCCACGCTGCTCGAGCAGCCAGACGCCTCCCCGCCTTTTTCGGCGCTATTGGTCAGCGGCGGGCACACGCTCCTGCTGGATGTGCCAGCGTGGGGTACGTATCGACTTCTTGGCCAGACGCGCGACGACGCGGCCGGCGAAGCCTTCGACAAGGTGGCGAAGCTGCTCGGACTCCCGTATCCCGGCGGCCGTCCCCTGGAGGAGTTGGCCCGCACCGCAGAATCGTCAACGCGACGCTTTGTCCGCCCCATGGTACGCGCGAGCGCCGCGCCGGGTGATGAGGACTACTTCGACCTATCGTTCAGTGGTCTCAAGACGGCCGTGCTGCTGGCCGTTCGCGATGCCGAGAAGCAGGGTACGTTGGAGTTGTCGCGCGCTGCGATTGCGCGTGCCTTTCAGGATGCCGTAGTTGATACGTTGGTGGAGAAGGTCGATCGCGCCGTTCGCCTGCATCGTCGGCGGCGTGTTGTGCTGGGTGGCGGTGTGGCGTGCAACACGGCGCTGCAACAGGCTATGCGCAACCGTTTCGAGCGTCGAGGCGGACGCGTATTTGCGCCGTCACCACGACTTGCCACCGACAATGCGGCGATGATTGCTGCTGCTGGGATGTTCCGCTTTGAGTTGGGTGAACGGGCGAGCCCGTTTCTCACAGCTCAAGCGTCGTTACCTATTCCCGGGATTGTACCATCCGGACACCGCCGCACACTGCTGACTACCCATGAATCCTGAAGGCATTCTCCATCATCCGACGATCTTTCACCTCGGTCCTGTCGAGCTAACCGGATTCGGTCTGGCTGTGCTCGCCGGCTTTGCGATTGCACAGATCATCAGTCAACGTGAGCTCTGGCGGCGTGGCCAGGACCGGGAAGCCGATGCCATCGCCGACGTGGTCATGGCTGCATTGATCGGAACGCTCATTGGCGCCAAAACCTATTACGCGGTGCTCACCGGAGATGCGAGCTCCATTCTCAGTCGCGGCGGTTTCGTGTTCTGGGGCGGGTTTATGGGCGCCGTACCGTTATGCTGGGCCACCATCAAGTACAAGAAGCTGAATTTCCTGCGGATCGCCGATGTGGCCGGTATCGCCATGGCCGCCGGCTATTCGGTGGGACGTTCCGGATGCTGGGCCGTTGGCGATGACTACGGTCGACCTTGGACCGGGTTCCTGGCCACTCGATTCCCCGAGGGCGCACCGCCGTCAACCGTATCGGTGATGAGCTCGCAATTCGGGGTGCACTTCCCTGCCGGTACACCGGGAGACATGGTGGTGGCCGTACATCCAACACAGCTCTACGAAGTGGTCTTGGGATTCCTCATGTTCGTTGTGCTCTGGCGGCTCAGAAAGCACTCGCATCGGGAAGGCTGGCTGTTCGGGGTCTGGTGTATGTTCGCCGGGACGGAACGGTTCATCGTCGAGTTTTTCCGTGCCAAGGACGACCTCACCACGGCGGGGCTCACGTCGGCGCAGATCATTGCGATCACGGTATTCACCATCGGGTTCGGGTTGCTGATGTCGAAAAGGGGGGCAAGCAAGGCCGTCGCAGGCTGATTCGGGCGATTATTACCCGACCATCCCACTCCCTATTGCCCAATCCCACCGTGCTTGTGTATACTCCATCACACGCTTTGAGAAACATTCTCATCTAACGCCGTGGCCGCCCAGCTTCGCACCCTCAATCTGCAGACTCGACCAGCCGCGCAGCGCACCTGTGCCTTGGCGTCGTGTCGTCCTGGAAGCCGAGCCACAGTTGTCGACATCGGTTGCGCGTCCGATGAAGCATGCCGTCTTCGCGCGCTCGGCTTGTGCGAAGGAACAGATGTCAGCGTGATCGACACTCGGCATGCGATGCTGCTGGATGTACGCGGAACGCGTATCGCGTTGGGCTCTGCGCTTACCGCAGGCATCACGGTGCAGCCGATTTCCGCACGCGGCTGACGTGCGCTGACTGGCGCCGGGGCGCATCGCGCTCTCGGCCGTCCCCGCCCCCGCCCGCTGTCACTCTTCGGCCGTGACGACGATCCATCCCCCACTCGCAGGTCCACACGCCACCCGCGATTCCGCCGGTGCGTTGTTGAGCGCGAAAGGCCCGTTGCGGGTGGCGATCATCGGTAATCCGAACACTGGCAAGACCACGCTGTTCAATGCGCTGACCGGACTGCGGCAGCGGGTGGGAAATTTCGCCGGCGTTACGGTGGAACGCATCGAGGGCACCTTCAAAGGTGCTGATGGTCGGCGCGTTGTAGTGCTCGACCTCCCGGGTAGCTACTCGCTGTCGGCCGGCTCGCCTGACGAGCGCATCGCCTTGGAAGTATTGCTGGGCCGAGACAAGGACCGCTGGCGTCCCGATGTCGTTTTGATTGTTGTCGATGCCGCGCATCTGGAGCGAAATCTGTTCCTGGCCAGTCAAGTGCTCGAACTTGGCATTCCGGTGGTCTTCGCGCTCAACCAGTTCGATCTTGCTGAGGCGAACGGCGTTCGTATCGATGTCCCTGAGTTGATTCACGAAATCGGCGTGCCGATCGTGCCCACCGTGGCAATTCGTGGCGAAGGACTTGATCCCCTGAAGCGCGCGCTGGTCATGGCGGCGTCACTGCCGGCGCCCTCGCGGCGTTTCGCGCTTCCCGAAGCCGCAACTGTGGCGCTCGAGCCGCTCGCTGCGTGCCTGATGGCCGATGGGCTGTCGGGGGTCGCGGCCCACATGGAGGCGATGCGACTGCTGGGTGTGAACCATCCGGAGGCGCACGTGACAGGTGTGCCCGGAATCGCCGCCGCCATCAACGTTGCGGCCGCATCGCTCACGCGGGCAGGGTTCGTGCCCGGACGGTTCGAAGCGGAGATGCGCTACGCGTGGATCGCGCAGGTGCTGGCGCGGGCCGTGACGCGGCGCGTGAATCGACTGCTCACGCTCAGCGATCGCATCGACGCCTTGGCGCTGCATCGTCTCTGGGGTCCGCTGATCTTTCTCGCACTCATGGTCCTCGTTTTTCAGGCGGTGTTTTCGTGGGCAACACCGCTGATGGATGGCATCCAGTCGTTGATTGCATTCGTCGGCCGTACGATTGGCGCGCAACTGCCGGCGGGTGATCTGCGCAGCCTCATCGTCAACGGCATCTTCGCTGGCGTCGGTTCGGTGTTGGTGTTCCTGCCGCAGATCGCCATTCTGTTCGCCTTTATCGGGGTACTGGAGCACTCGGGCTATATGGCGCGCGCCGCGTATCTGATGGATCGGGTGATGCGCCGCGTCGGCCTGCACGGAAAGAGCTTCATCCCGATGCTCTCCGGTTATGCCTGCGCGGTGCCCGGCATCATGGCGACGCGCACCATCGAAGATCCAAAAGACCGGCTGGCCACGATCATGGTCGTGCCGCTGATGAGCTGTTCGGCTCGACTTCCCGTGTACACCTTGCTGTTTGGCGCGTTCGTGCCGCCGACCGTGATCGCACCGGGCTTTACGTTGCAGGCTGCGACCATGCTCATCATGTATCTGCTGGGCACCTTGGTCGCGCTCGCCGTGGCGGCGGTGTTCAAGCGCACGTTGCTCAAGGGGCCGGTGCGACCGATGATTCTCGAGTTGCCGCGCTATCGCTGGCCCAGTGTGAAATCGCTGGGTGTGTCAGTGGCGCAGCGCTGCCAGCTCTTTCTGCGTCGAGCCGGAACGGTCATTCTCGCCCTTTCGATCCTGTTATGGGCACTCGCGACGTACCCGAAGTCGACAGCGAATCCCGCCGTGTCAGCGGCGGCCCAACAGGAGCAGCAGCTCGCGCACTCGGTCTTGGGGCGACTGGGGCACGCGATTGAACCTCTGGTGCGACCGCTGGGGTACGATTGGAAAATCGGCGTGTCCATCGTGTCGAGCTTCGCCGCACGCGAGGTTTTCGTATCCACCATGGGAACCATTTACGGCGTCGGTGACGATGACGACAACGCTCGTGCGCTGCAGACGCGATTGGTGGAGGAACGTCACCCGATCACTGGCGCGCGGGTGTATACGCCACTGATCGCCGTGGGTCTGATGGTGTTTTACGTATTCGCGCTGATGTGCATCAGCACGATCGCGGTTACCGTGCGGGAAGCGGGTGGCGGGCGGATCGGATGGAGTTGGGCCGCCCTCCAGTTTGGGTACATGCTGGTGCTGGCGTATGGTTCCGCGTGGACGGTATACGCGGGTGGACGCGCATTGGGATTCGGAGGCCAGTGATGCAAACCGTAATCGCGCTGTCGGTGGTGATACTCGCGGCGATCTTCGTGGCGCGTCGGGTATGGAACGCCGTACGGGCAGCGCGCAAGCCGGCCGGTGGCTGCGGGTCAGACTGCGGCTGTGGCCACTGACGTCCAACGCTTCATAACTCCAGCGCCGCGCTCTCCCAACTTTCGTCTGCTGCCGCGAACACCTCGCGCACCGAACGCACCCAATGGCGCCAATCCGACAGGCGCGTGTCCAACGCGCTGCCGTGCAGAACGTCTGCCGCCAGCGCCATGCGGGCGATGGCCGCGAAAAGCGGCTCGGCGTGTTCCTCAAGTACCGCTTCGATCGCCCGCTGGTGCGGTACATCGGTGGGTGCGCGTACCGCAGCCAGCGCCGCAATCACCTTGACCATCGCCTCCGCCAGTTGCGTCGCATCCATCAGCGCCAGCTGCCGCAGCGGATCACTCACGCCATCGACGGCACGACGCGCCGACAACAACGGCGCGAACCACGCATCGTGCGCCGATCCGGGCGTGCCACGCAGCGAACCCAGCGCGCGAAGTCCCCGAGTGACTTCCGGCATCGCACACGCCCGGTCGAGTAATTGCGAACCCAGGATGCGCAACCCATCGTCGCCGTTCAGCTCGAGGACGTCGCCGCTTGAGAGATAGAGTGTGGTCTGCGAGGCCCGCTGCGACACGCCATCAAGGCCTCCCAACGCCAGTCGCCACGGCGCAGCATGTGTCCAGCGGATGACCAATGCATCGTCCTCGAGTTCCAGCACCGCCCGTGCGTCGAGCTCGCGACCTCGCACAATGCCGACTACCCGTGCCGCCGCCTGCGGCAACTCGCCCGACGATGTCATCCTCCGAGAAGTGCCTCGAGCACCGCGTCGGTGTCTTCGAGCGTCTCGAACACGGCGGCTGGATCATGCGCGGCCAGATCGTCCACACTATATCGTCCGGTGGCCACGCCAATAGCGCGGGCACCGAGCGCTCGGCCACACTGAATGTCGGCCGGCGTGTCGCCGATGATCACCATGTGCTCTCCCGGCATCGTCGTGCCGAAGAAGGCTTCGGCACGCTGCTGCGCGACCACCGGCAGTTGCGGGCGATCCTCGTGGTCACACCCGAAGGCGTTGATGCGAAAGCGCGAAAAGTCCAGATCCACGGCCTGAAGCTTTCGGCGTGCGCCCTGTTCGATGTTGCCGGTGAGCAAGCCAATGGTCGCGCGCTCCTGCGCCTCCACCGCGTCGAGCAGCGGACGTACCCCGGCACACAGACGCGCGGAGGTCACATCGCGGAGCTCCAATTCCAGCAACCGGACATACGACTGCAACACGTCGTGCATGCATGACGAGATGTGCGCATCATCGACACCGGCGCTACGCATCTGCTCACGGACAATCTGTCGGTCCGTCTTGCCGTCGTATCGGTACGCTGGGTTGCCGTGGTGTCCAAAGATCCCGAACAGCGCTCCCTCCATCGCGCGACGGCCAGCCCCGTCAGTCCATAACAGTGTCCCATCGATGTCGAACAAAATGAGCTTCACGGGCGGGCGGCAAAGGGTGAGGGCACACGAGCCGTTGTGGGACGCGAGGCGGCGGTGCGCGAGAGCAGCAAACCTGCCATGACTAGCGACGCGCCCGTCAACTGCCATCCAGTGGGTCGCTCGCTCAGCACGACCCACGCCACAGCGATGGCGATGACCGGTTGCAGGTTTCCGTACATCGCCGTACGTGTTGGTCCAAGCAGTCGCACGCCGCGATAGAACAAGAGGTAGGCCACGACCAGTGCTCCCACGCCAGCGTACACGACCGCGCCCCACTCCGATGGCGCCACGGTAGCGACCTGCAGGCGGCGAAGCGCCGGCGTCGCCACAATCAGCAGAAACACCGCGCCGCTGGCCATCGTGATGGACGACAGATGAAATGGATGCGCTCGCGCGGTGTAGGGCTGCAGCAGAACGCTGAACATCGCCCACATCAAGCTGCCACAGGCAATCAGTGCCGCCCCGAGCATCGAGCTGAAGCCGGCATCGAGACCATGAGCGCTTCCCACCACGCAGACAACGCCCGCCAGCTGCATGCCGATACCCGCCCACGCGCGCGTGGGCAGTCGCTCGCGCCCCAGAACGTGCGAGATGATCGCGATGTAGGCGGGACCGGCCGCCATGACCAACGCGGCGATGCCGGCACGGGTACGCGCCATGCCCAGAATGAAGAACAGCTGGTACATCCCGTTTCCAACCAGTCCGAGCAGCGCCAGATGCACCACATCCCTGCGCGCCGGCCACCGGTCGGCACGCGTGAGCCAAGACAGCACGCCCAGCACGACCGCGGCAAGCGCCACGCGAAGGCCGTTGAACGCAAGCGGTTCGAGGGTGCGGATACCCGCCTTGACGACGCTGAAGTTGACGCCCCAGATGAGGGCCATCAACAGCAGGCCGACATCGGTTACCCCAAATGACGGTCGGGAAGACATCCCGAAAAGTAGGCACCCGGACGGACCCGGTGTACCTTGTGCGCATGCAAGTCTCCTTTGCGCTCTTCGCCGACGCGGCGAACCTCTCCCAAGAAGGGAAGCTCAACATACTCGGCGTCTTCGACGCGGTGCATGTGGGCCAGTTCCCGGCCCTGCACCCGCGCGCCACGTTCGTGGTGCGGCTCAAGGGCTCGCCAACCGACATCGGTTCGCACGACATGACGCTGCAGTGGGTAAATCCGCGCGGCAATGTGCTCTGGTCGTCGTCAGCCGAGCTGGCGATTCAGGCTCCACCGGCGCAAACCGGCGAAATGGACATGCCGGTGATCGTCCAGATCGACCTGCCGCTCGATGTGGTTGGCGACTATGCCATGGTTGTGGACCTCGATGGCACGCGCCACGGCGAAGCCCTTCTGCATGTTCGCGCCGGCGCGCCAGTGAGTCTGCCCATTCCCGGATCGTCGCTGGTGTCGTAGTCGCGCTGAACTGAGCGTTCGCTACTCCATGCGCCGCACGCCCACGCATTGATCGCGCAGTCGTGCCACGTACGAATCGTCGGCGAGCAGGGACTCCACGGCAATACCACCACGCGTCAGGGCACTGTGCACCATGCGATGTGCACCCAGGGCAATCCCGACGTGCGTGATCCGCCGATCCTCACGATCGGTAAAAAACAGCAGGTCGCCGGGCGCGTGATCGGCCGAGGCATCGGCGGATACGTGCTGCCCGAGCAATGCCTGTTGCCAGGCATCGCGAGGCATGTGCCGTCCGTGCAGCGCACAGATCCGCTGCACGAAGCCCGAGCAATCGCATCCCCACGGAGAGACGCCGCCCCAGAGATAGCTGGCCCCGGCGTAGAGTGTTGCCGCACTCTGCGCAATCGCCGTGACATCGTGTGGGAATCGTGTCGATCGATCGGCAGCGTCGAGGGCCGTGCCGGACACCACCTCGGCCCGAGGAGCAACGCGCGCGCCAAGCGGCAGTGCGGTGAGGACGCCGAGAGTGTCGCGCGCCTGGCAGCCCAGGGCAATGCGCCACGTCGCTTCGTCGCCGACGGTGGGCATCACATATCCCATGTGCGTCCAGCCTTCGTATCCATCAGCACTGCGGACATGAAGCCAATCGCCCCGCGCCTCTATCACCGCCAACACATCACCCGCCAACAGTTGCGATGTGAGCGGCGCCGAAATGCGCGGATCACCGAGCAATGGTGCAATCGCGGCTCGCACGGTTTTCTGTTGCGCGTCACGCATGGACATGTCGTCTAGACGACTCCGCAATTACCGGGGTGAGGACGGAGGAGCGAGCAAGAGAAGGGGTGAGGACGGAGGCCCCTCACTCCTCCAACCCCTCTACGATAAATGTAAAGAAGTGTTGGCAACGGCGACGGCGTGGTGTCCGGGTCCCTCCGGCGCGGGCGACTCCACCAACTGATTGGTCAGCGCCAGCAAATTCGTCAGCGTGTGGTTCAACGCACCGGCCATCCCATGCAACACGTGCCCGGCCGTAGCGAGACGTTCCCGCTGCGCGTTGGCCTCGCGCTGCAGCTGCGCATCGGTGACGTCGCACATGATGGCCAGTACCCCCACCACCACGCCAGCGTCAACGATAGGCGACGTGGTCAGGGCGCCCACGCGCGGCGTGCCCTGCGCAACCGTGTAGCGCAGCTGCTGCCGAACACACTCGCCGGCGAGCGTGCGCTCCAGCAGGTGTTGCGCACGCCCGTGATCACGCGGGTCGAACACTACGGCGCAGAGCTGTCCGATCAACGTCTCGCGGGTCTGTGCCGTGGCCGTCAGCAGCGCCTGATTCACCGATGTGAATCGACCGGTGGCATCAAGTGTGAAGATGGCATCGCTGGCGGACTCCGGCACACAATCATCAGGCGGTGCCGATCGCGCCGATGCGATGTCATCAGCGCGCTGATCGGTGATGTCCCGAAGACAGGCCACGGTTCCCGTCACCAGGCCAACTTCGAACAGTGGCGCCGTGCTGATCGATACGCGACGACGCGCGCCGTCGGCACACACCACATCGCATTGGTACCGTTGCTGCATCCCCTCGCGCGTGGCCCGTTCGCGGCCCATCACCTCGTCGAGTGACTCCGCTGCCATCAGCGAAGCCACCGGCTGGCCCACCAACGCCCCGGTGCGAAACAGCGTGTGCGAGGCCACATTGGCAAACGAAATGCGACCGTCAAGTCCCGTGATCACGATCGCATCGGTCACCATTTCGAGCACACTGCGATGGCGTTCGGTCAGTCGATGCAACGAGGTGACGTCGTCAAACGTGACCACGCAACCGCCGGCGGGGTGCGGTGCCACGAGGAATTCGTACAACCGTTCCCCGCTCTCATCGCGCACGATCTCGCGCTGCGGCACTTCCTCAGCCAGCGATCGGTGCACCAACGCCGCCAGGGACGCGATGTCTGAGGCGTGCGATCCCAGCAGTGACGGCCCGAAAGGCTTGCCCAGCAGATTTGCAATGACCGTGCCGCAGAGTTCGGCGGCGCGGGCGTTGCAGCGCCTGACCAGGAGCGCATCGTCGAGAACCACCATCCCGCTGGCAATCGCATCGAACGCGATTTTCCACTCGCGGGTCGCACGCTCCACCTCTTCAAACAGACGCGCATTCACGATGGCCACAGCGACGTGATCCGCCAGTCGCTGCAGCACACGCGCGTCGTCATTGGTGAACGGCTGCTCACGATTGATCACCGAGATGGCGCCAATCGTCCCTCGCGCCGTCATCAGCGGCGCAATGGCCGTCCGCTGAATGCTGGCCAATCGTTGCACCGCACGCGACGATCGGGGATCGTTCCGGAAGTCGTTTGACACGAAGAGTTGGTTCTCCGTGACGGCCTTCCCGAGCAGGCTTGAGGCAACCGGCAGATGGACGCCTGCCAGCACGTCGGCAGCACCCACCGCCGCAACAATATGCAGGTAGTCGTCATGACGGAGTGCGACGCATGCCCCTTCCGCACCAAGCAGGGAGACCGAATGCCGGAGAATCAGGCGCAGGACCTCGCCCAGTCGCAGGGACTCACCAACCGCGCGCGCCACATCGGCCAGCGCTTCGGTCTGTCGGCGTTCCCGTTCGCTTTCCGCATATCGACGGGCATTCGCGACGGCCGTTGCGGCCTGTGAACCCATCGTTGCCAACATTTCCTCGTCGTCGGCACTAAACACCTCCGTCGAGGCGGCGTGAACCACCAGCACGCCAAGCAGATGAATGCCGGCGAGCAAGGGGACAGCCAGCATCGATGCGGCTGGTCCGGAGTCGCCCATCACATCGTAGGTCGACAGGTACGGGGCCAATCCAGCCTTCTCGCGAGCCCGGTCCGCGTCACGGTCGCCTACGCGAACCGGGCGTCCGGTTCGGGCGACTTCGGCCACGATGCCATCGCCCAGACGCACAACCCCGCGTTGACGCTCGACACCGCGCACCATTCGCAAGGCGGTCGCCAGCAGATCCTGTCCAAGATCGGGCAGGCCAATGGTCACGCCCTCCGCCCTCGTCGCGCGCGTTGCCTGACGCGCCAGTTCCCGCATGATCTCGTGCTCATCCAATGAACGGGCCATCGCGGCGCCGGCTTCCTGCAACCGCTGAAGACGCTCTGACCGACGTCGGGCCAGCCCTTGCAGCGAATCATAGGCGAGACGGGCCGCCAGATGTCGAACAAGACTGGCGACATCGCGTCGTTTGGATTCCGTTGCGCGTCGACCGTCGCACGGCGCGGCCAATTTCACGATGCCCAACAGGTCATGTTCTGCTCCGTACAACGGCGCGATCATGAGATCCGTCGGAAGCCACGTACGACCATCACCCCGCGGCGAAGGCTCAGCGGCAAAGAACTCACGCGCGACCCACGGATCGCTGCCGTCCAACAGGAACAATTCACCGACACGGAAGCGCTCGAGCTGTGTGAATCGACGGCGCCACACGGCACCGGGAAGCGACTGCATGGCGTAGCCGGCGATCGCCGTCGGATCGGCGCTGCCGGCCGATACGGACAGCGTCACGTTCAGCGAGGCATCGCGCAAGCTGATGACAACACGCCCGAATCCCATGGCCGCGAGCGCATCGGCCGCCGCCTGAACGCGCGTGGCCGGCGAGTCCGCCAGATCAATGGCGTCCAGCACGTCGGCCAAGGTTGGCGCCGCGTGGCCGACGGGCGCGGGATAAGTATCGTACGAGGAGAGCATGCGGTCACTGCAGACGAGCGGAGGGGCGCTGGGGAAACAGACGCTCCGTCCTTGCAACCGCCGCTGGCGAGAAGTACAGCGTCTCTGTCTTGTGTCTATTGGCAGTTGTCTCCCGTCTCCCGTCTCCAGTCTTCCGTCTGAGTACTCAGAACGTCCACGCGCGGAAAAAATCGAGGCCAATCTGTGGCGGCGTTTGTTGAAACGTTCGGGAGATGCCGAGTCGTCCGCAGACTTGGGCGCTGGATGCCGGCTCGAGCCCCAACGATACCGAGAATCCGCGATCGAAGTGTCGTTCCAGCTTGACACCCAGTCCCTGCGCAAACAACGACAGGGCATCGCCGCCACCAGAGGTCTGTGCCGAGAGCCCGCACAGCCCGGTCGTGAACGCGAAGTAGGTGTTCCGGGCCAGTTGGCCGCCCACGCCAACGCGTGTGGACGCCAGAATGCCCAGCCCTCTCCCGCGAAGATTCGCCGCATCGCCGGGTGCCAGCGCCGTTGGTTCCACCTGCACGATGTCGAATCGGCCACCGGCAAGACGGCTCGACAGATAGCTCCCGGCCAACCGAAGGGCGAGCGTTGCGCCCTGTTCCGCATAGTCCCCCAACAAGGCGTAGGCGGGTTCGCCGGTGACGAGATAACTCAACATGTCACTCTCCGGCAACGGCGGGTTGTCCGCACTCGAGAGCGTCAGCGTGGGGCCATCGAGTGTGCCCCCGATACTGACGCGAATACGAACGTCCTGGCGATTCGAGTTGGCCCGCAATTCACGAACCGTATGCAGCGCGGTGATGTCGAGCGCCGGTTCGAGATCAGGGTCGCCGTAAAATCGCACGACACCCCGATCGACTTCGAAACCGGGGCGGGCAATGCCGAGGTTGAGTTGGTATGTGCCCCGTTCCACCACCAGTGAATCGGAAAGCGCCAGCCGCGCGCGACTGCCATCCCGCCCAATGCCGCGCGTCACGCGCAGCGAGCCACCCAGTTTGAGATTCGCTTCCGGCGACCGCAGCCACACATCGTCACCGATGTTCACACGCACGTTCTCCAGCGCGAGATTCTGCATCAGCGCGCCCGGCGCAGACGGCAGCAGGGCGTTGAACCCGAGAAAGGCCGTATCGACGTAGAAGTTCTCTGTGAGGTCGAGCCCTCGCCGTTGCGCAAGCGCGCGAATGTAGATTTTTCCGCGATCAATGCGCACGGCTCCCCGCACACGCGATGCGTCGCTGTTGCCGGTCAGCGTTACCGGAATGCTCGTGGTGAGCACCAGCGAAGCCGTTCGCGGCTTGTCGATAATGAGAAAATTATTGGCGGTCAGCCGCATATCGAATACGGGCTTGCGGGGCTCGACCAGACTGATGGTGCCGCTCACGCCCAGCGAATCGGATGGCGCCCCGCTGATCGCGCCAAAACGACGGATGAATACGGTGTCATCTGCAAAGCCGATGTCCGCGCTCGCCTGTTCCAGGCGAATCCCCAGATTCGCAAGCGTCAGTGCCGCGCTGTCCATCTGCAGTTGACCACGCAACCGGGGCCGTTGCCATGTCCCGGTAAGCTGCAGGTCGGTGGAGAAGCGCCCGCGTGCACTGGTCACGTCGGGGAACAGGGATTCCAGCAGCGCCAGATCGGCCCGATTGCTGACAATGCGTCCCGTCAGTGGATTGTCGCGTTGTCGATCGCGCCGCGCCACCAGCGCGAGATCGATTGGCAACGACGCCTTCGCCGCGAGCGCCTGTCGGCCCGCCACGCCCAGAGATGCGTCTACGTCGAGCCGCAGCGAGTCGTAGTGCGTGGTCACATCCAGTACGCTGAATCGCATGTGCCCGGTCACGGCATCGCGCAACGACAGACTGGCGTCGAATCGGGGCATCTCGCGCGTCCCCGACACCGCGGCGCGCACCGTCGCGATTCCCCCGGTCAGTCCGCTTGTCGGCACCAGTCGACCGACATCCGCCAGTGGGACGCGATCCAGATCGATACGGCCTTGCAAGACGCCGGAATCACCAATGATGCCGCGCAGCGAAACACGACCGGTGTCTGTATGCACGAGGACCAGCGAATCGAGTGCCCCGGTGCGATTCCCCGCGATGCGCACCACCGCCGATGCGGCCAGGCCAAAGCCGCGCGGCTTGGCGGTGCCACTATCGACGCGAATCGTCAATGTGTCGATGAGCAGTGTCGTGGTATCGGCGGTGCGGGTGACGCCGCCGGTTACCGTCAATCGTGCTTCCGTCGGCGTGCGCATTTCGGCCGCAAAACGGTCGGCGAGGCCGCGCTGCAACGTCGATCGACCGGTGGCCGAAGAGATGGCGATCCCCGCGGCACGCGCCGAATCCATGGTGACCTGCAGCAGTCCATTGCCGCCGTGCATGACATCACTGACCGCGAGCGCCACGTTCGCCCGCGCGGCGCGTGCCGTTCCGAACACCAGATCGGCGCCATCGGCACGCGCATCCAATGCCAGTCCTCTCGGATCGAGTGTGTCAATCGTACCGGCGAGACGTCCGCGCATCTCGATCGTGCCGCGCAACGTATCACTCGGATTGATCAGTCGCTTAAGGGAATCACCCGCTTGCAACCAGGGGCGCAGACCGCCAAGCGAATCGATGGAGACCGTGAAGTGCAGCGTATCCGATCGATCGGCGATGAGTCCCAGACCACCGCGCGCGGTGAGACGCAACGCCGAACTCTCGACCATCAGGGTGTCCAGACGCACGTGTCCCGAGTCGAACGTCGCGGAGGCCGAGCCGCCAAACACGCGTACATCGGCGACCCGTGAAAACTGGTCGACCGTTGCGCGCAGTGGACCGCGAAGCGAAGACAGCGATGAGCCGCTGATCGCCAGGTCACCCGTCACGGAAAGATTTGAGTGCGGAAACCGGGAGTCGCCAAACAGGGACTGCAGATCGGCGCTGAGCACCCGGAACTGACCGGTCGCGGCGTAGGCCGGTTCGAAGCCGTCTACCCGACCGACGAACGCCAGCTCGCCCGCTTCCCCCGCCAGCGTGAGGCGCAAGTCAAAATCCTCGGCCAGGCCTTTGGCACGGATGCTGCCCACCGCACTGCCGCGCAGCGGAAACCCCGGATAGGATCGGGACAGCGTGGTGTACGACAATGGCGATGCCTGCAGGTCGAGATCGAACCGCACGCCCTCGGTCACCAGCGTGTACCGGCCACTCCCCGTGAGATGTGATGGCAGACCTGGTCCATCCACATGTTCCAGATCGGCATTCGAGAACCATGCGTCGTACCAGAGTGAATCCAGTTGCATCGAACCGCGCACGATGCCATTCACCTCCAGAAACAGCGGATTCACGAACTGGGGTGTCCGTAAGTCCAGCTGGTCGATGCGCAACGTAATGCCCTTCAGGATGGCTTCCGAGGGCGTGAAGATATCGGCCATGCCGAACACCGCGCCGCGCGTCTGCGCACCCGGCACGTGGGCGTCATCGTACGTGAACTCGGCGTGATCGATCTGGAATTTGGTTACCGGACCGCCGCGTGCGGCGATACGTCCGCTCAGCGCGCCTTGCCAATCGTACGGAAACGGCTCGCCGTTGAACTGACGCAGCAGATCCGTGTGTGCCGGCCCGAGATCGAGCGCCACATCCGTGACCCGCAACACCTCGCCGCCAACGCCGAATGTCATGCGTCCGGTCAGGTGAGAGCGCATCGCGCGCGCATCCATGTTGCGCAATTCGTATTCGATGATGCTCAGGTTCTTCGGGTCGTTTCTGATCGTGAGCGCGGTACGGCCTCCGCCCGTGCGGGGCAGCGATTCGTCAATCCACGCCACATCGGCCATGGCGACCGTATCGCCTTGAATGCGAATGTCGTACCGCACGGGCTGGCCGCTGCCCCACACGATTTTCGCGTCACCACGTCCGCGCGAGTTGGCTAGTTGAAATTCGGCGCCGTCCATCCACAGACTGTCGCCCAATTGCCGCACCGTGCCGTGCATGTTGCGGAACCAGAACGGGGGGTACACCCACACGACGTCCAGTTGGCGCATGGCGATCCGCACTCCTGCCGAATCGGGATCGGCAATGCGGGTTCGGCCCAGCGCCATGTTGCCGCGCACGAATCGCCAGATCCGCGCAAATCGTTTGCCATCGCGACGCACTTCACCGTCCATGCGGGTGAGATTGTACGTCAGGGCACTGTCGCGCTTCGCGCCCGTGAGCGTATCCGAGAGCGTCCACGGCTGCTGCACGACCAGCGTGGCTTCATGCAACGTCACCGTGTCGAGCAGTATGTAGTCGCCGAACCCTCCACGCCGACGCGGCGTTGACGGTCCTGCGCGGCGCAACGCGCGCTTCCAATTCCAGTCGTCGGCGCCGTAGTCAACCACGGTCAGATTCGGTCGCGTGACCTCGAGTGACTTGATCACCACGCGTCGATCCAGCAGGTCGCGCGGGTCGTAGGTCACGTGAATGGGCCCCGACCGCACAAACACTCGACCGTTCGGTTCACGAATCTCCAACGAATCGATGGTCAAGTCGGTAAAGAGCGTGCCGCTCACACGACCGATGTACAGGTAGCCAGGCATCGCGCGCCGCAACGTCGGCAGCACAACGCGCATGATCATCACACGCCCACGCTCCGTCTGCGTGAGCATGGCGACAGCCGACACGCTCAGTGCGGCGAAGCCCAGCAGCACGGTGGCGGTGGCCAGCACGATCGTGCGACGACGCGGCGCCATCAGAAGGCCTGACCGATCCAGATACTGGGATTCAACCGGCGCAGCAGCGCGGTCCCGCGCTGTGGCCGAAAACTCGACGGACACACACCGGTGTCCTGCGTTGGTGGTGCGTTGGCACTCGCCCCCGCCCGAACGGGCAACGTGTTGCCCGGGCTCACGCAGTACAGCGGTGCGATACCGCCCTGCAACGGTGCATTGAAGTACGCGGCGCCGGACGGCAGACGATACGGGTTATAGCCCAGATCAACGCGAATGACACCAAACGGGGAGACGATACGCGCGCCAATGCCAGGCGTGACCTTGACCGACGGCCGATCATCAGCCAGCGAGCGCGTCGTGCCGCCCGAACCGCGGTTCCACAAACGACCGGCATCGGCGAACATCGCGAGCTGCAACAGCCGCGGAACCAGCGGACTCGGCACCTGCAGTTCCAGATTGGCGACGACCAGACTATTGCCGCCTGTGGGGACCACGCGCTCGTCGGTGATGCGTCCGCTGTCGGCGCGAAAAAAGCGCATGCCGTTCTCAATCACTTCGCGGTACGGATTCACGATGTACACCGCCGGACCAAGCTCGTTCTGACGGAAGCCGCGCACCGTCGTCGGTCCCCCGGCGTACAATCGCTCCTGCGGAGGAATGAAGGCGTTCAACGACGGCGAGGTGCCACCACCGAACACCAGACCGCCACGCAAATGCGCCGTGAGCGTCGTGCCCGCACCGATGCCCCGATACCAGGTGGCATCTCCGGTGGCGCGATTGAACTGCTGTGTGCGATCGGACCCGATGAGTGTGGAGGCATGCCGCACGCTGAGTCGCAGCGAATTCCCGCCCGTGGGTCGAAGCAGATCATTGGCCCGTTCACGCACCAGCGAGTACTCCAGCGCGGCCAATCGGGTATTCCGTTGGAGGAAGTTGCGCGAGTCGGTATCGCACGCGTTGAAAACGGCACAGAAGAACGCGGGCTCCGCTTCGGTGCGACCCAGTTCAACCTGATACAACACGGTGCTCGAGATGCTCGAGCGCCGAGGGTTGGCTACTGACAGCGCGCCACCGATTGGCGTGCGACGGAGAAACGCCTTGTATTCCGACAGCGTGGAGCTGAACACGGTCAGCGCCGGCACCCACGCCTGACGCGCCCGCACCGGCTGGCGCACTGTCATCGCGGCGTAGTAGTTCAGTGAGCGGCTGTATGGATCGGATCGCGCCTGCCCCTGACACAGATTCGGCACGCCGTCCAGTGGCGCCCCGATACCAATCTTGCTCACGCGGGCCGTCAGCTCGAGTCGTTGCGCGTACGGCAGGAAATCGCGGTCGATGAGCGAACCCTGCATGCGGAAACAGTCCAGGGTGGCCCACCCCATGCCCGCTCGCGCAGCCCACCGATCACCCTCCGAGAGGTACACCACCAGGTTGACGATCGAATCACCGGGCGGTTGTGTGCTGTCCGGTTGGAGGTCGACGCGTTGGAAGGCGTCCGTCTGGTACAAGTTGCGCTGGGCGTCGATAATGTCGCGTGCCGAGTACCAGTCGCCCGTCCGCAGCGCAAGCGTGCGGCGAATCGTCGCTTCCGCAACGCGCGAGGAACCGCTTTCCGTCGTGTCCATTACCAGCGCGATGCGTCCAAGTCGCGCCCGGATACCCGGTACCACGGTGACTTCGACGTCGGCGGTATGCGCCGACACATTGGTCGTGTACGCCAGCAGGGCCTCCGCCTGCGGCCATCCGCGATTGCGCAGGCGACGAACCAACGTGTCACGGCCCGCCTCAAGCGAGCCCCGATCGAACACGCCTCCATCACGAAGTGGGAAATCGCGTGACGCCAATTGCACGTCCGGTTCCCCGTCCGTGCCACGGAGCGCAAACGCGGTGACACGCATTGGGTCGCCTTCAACAATCGTGAACGTGACATCGATCACACCGGAACGCCGCGTCGAAACAATGGTGTCGACTCTCACATCGGGGAACCCGCGTCGTCGATAGAGGGTCGTCAGGCGTTGCACGTCACGTGCGAACTCAATCGGATCGAGGCACCGGCGCTCACCCACGAGCGGGAGACCCGCGAACGCCGACGGCTGGGTTACCACCGCTGCCGCGAGGGTGACAGTGGGGAATTCACGGTTGCCTGAGAAGCGCAGGGCACGCACCTCGCGGTCACCTCGTTCACAGGACAGGTCCTGTGCGGTCACCGGACTGGCGACCGACGCGGCGACGATTGCGAGGATGCTGTGAAAGAGAGGTTTGACTCCGCGCACGCGAAGGGAAGAAATCATCAGTAGTTTCAGAGTGAAAGCTCTCCCTGC
>JANMRE010000043.1:0-1819 GCA_031370885.1 Gemmatimonadaceae bacterium | reverse complement strand
GGCGATATATGGCGCGGGCACGGGAGGGTCGAATCCCGTCAAGGACAAGGCGCAACTTGTCACGGCTCTGAGTGACGCAGTGAGCGCTGCCACCGCCTTCTGCGCCAGCAACGGTGTGGATTTCGTCGCGCTCGAAGCGTTGCCCTCTGGCGGGTTCGAGCTTCTGGCGTCGGTGGAGCACGCCATCAACGCCTTGATCGCGTCGGAATCGTTGCGGCGTGATTTCTTTGGTCACGAGCAGTTGGTCGCCACGCTGTATCGTGCGGTGAAGCCAGACCCCGCGGCGCTCACATTCGCGCAGCGCGTTGCAGGCCTCGCGGCACTGGCCGCTGCCATCCGTGCCAAGCTCACGCCCAACCCGCCCGACATCTCGACCATCATGGGGCGGATTGCCGGACTGCTCGACGACTCCATCACGGGCATCACGGTCCGTGACGGTGGCCCTCTGGCAATCGATCTGTCCAAGATCAACTTTGACGCGCTCGCCAAGCGGTTCAAGGACTCGACGCACAAGAACACCGACCTGGAAGCACTCAAGGCGGCGATCCGCGCCAAGTTGGGCACGCTGCTGCGGTTGAATCGCACGCGTGCAGACTACGCGGAGCAGTTCGAGGCGCTGATTGAAAGCTACAACGCTGGCAGTCGGAGCATCGAGCAGTTGTTCGACGAACTGCTCAAGCTGTCGAATACGTTGGATGACGAGCAGGTGCGCCACGTGCGCGAGCAGCTCACCGAGGAGGAGCTGGTCATTTTCGACATCCTTACGCGTCCTTCCCCCGAACTCAGCTCGGCAGAACGCACCGAGGTGAAGAAGGTGGCGCGAGAACTGCTCGCGAAGCTCAAGGACTTGCTGGTGCTCAACTGGCGGCACAAAGCGGCGGCGCGGTCTTCACTGCGGTTGGCGATTGAGGACACGCTCGACTCCGGGCTGCCGCGAGCGTACGCGCCGGAGATGTACCGCGCGAAGTGCTCGGCGGTGTTCGAGCATGTGTAATAGAATGATCCTTGAATTCCCGAACCCGATTTCACATGGTACGGATGCACACCGCCGGCGATATTGCATCAGCTGCCCGTTGGCGCATCTGGCATCTTGTGATAGTTTTGGAGCAACTCGGAGGCTCGATGAGATACAAAGCTGCGTTAACTCGCTCTGACGAAGGCGTATCGGTCTCGGTTCCTGGCTTGCCCGGATGCTGGTCGCAGGGTGCCACTGAAACGGAGGCGCTGGCGAACATCCGCGACGCCATCGTCGACTATCTCGCGGTGCGCGACGAACTCTTGAGCGGCGCCGACGTGCGCGAAGTCGAGGTCGCGTAGTCCGTGCCAAAACTCGCGGGCATCAACCATCTCGATGCCGTGCGAGTGTTGGAGAAGTGTGGATTTCGGATCGCACGGCAAGGCAAGCATATCGTGCTCACTGATGGTCAGCGCATTCTGACGATTCCGCGCCACAATCCGGTCAATGCTTTTACGATGGGCGGGATTGTTCGTGACGCTGGGCTCACCGTCGAGCAGTTTCGGGAGTTGCTTTAGCTTCTGCGCAGTCAGCGCGATCGAACTCTTGCGGATCTCGACCACGTTGGATGTCGAGCAGGTGCGCCATGTCCGCGAGCAGCTTTCCGAAGAGGAGTTGGTCATTTTCGACATCCTCACACGGCCTTCCCCCGAACTCAGCACCGACGAACGCGCGGAGGTGAAGAAGGTGGCGCGGGAGCTGCTTGGGAGGCTCAAGGAATTGCTGGTGCTCAACTGGCGACACAAGGCGGCGGCGCGTTCGGCGTTGCAGTTGGCGATTGAGGACACGCTCGATTCTGGGCTG